>NZ_JBHTAC010000027.1:0-96779 GCF_042663325.1 Catellatospora aurea | reverse complement strand
ACAGCACCTTCGCCCTGCCTTTGGCCAGCATCCGCCGCAGCCGACGGGTGTCCTCGAGCACGGCCATCGTGCCGATACCGGGCAGGGTCACCGTCCGCGGCCCATGATCGCCGACCCGGATACCCACCCGGCCCGTGGCAGAGGTCCTGCTGCGGAGCCGAAAAGACAGCGGTGCGCGCTTCTTCGACTTGAACCTGGGGAACCCGACCCGGCGACCTCTGCGGTCGCCGGTGCGCGATGCCTTGTACGCGGCCAGCCCGCGGCCCAGATCGACCGCGGCCTCCTCGAACACCTGCTGGCACACCTCAGCCCGCCACGCCAGCCCCGTGGTCTGCACCGTGGTGGTGCCATCGGCGGCGGCCACCAGCACCCGGCCCGCCGCAGCCGAAGCCTTCCACGCGTTGAACGCGTTGATCAGGTCGAAACCCGACCACGGCACCTTGCCGACCGCCCCACGGCGCTTGCGATCCAGGGCCTGCTTGACCAGCCGAAGGCACTGGTTGAACCCGAACCGGGCCGCACCCGCATGCCGACGCAGCACCAACTCCTGCTCGACCGTCGGGTCCAGACAGAACCGGAACGTGGTGAAACGGGCCACGGCAGCACACCCTGCCACACCCCACCGACAAACACTGATGACCAAGAAAGACCGAACACAGCCGGACCGGAAACGCCCGACGACCAACACCGCCGATCACTTATGAAACACGCGGTAGTGCCGGGCCCGATCCGCGGTGGTCCCGTGCTCACGCCCGGACCGCCGGTCAGGTCGGCCGTGCCAGAATCGCTTGTGCGCAACGAGCAACGCCTGCCGACGAGGACGCCCGAATCGCGGGCCTTCGCCGAGCGCGTACAGCTGGTCATGGGTCTGACCGCGCGCCTGAACCTGCTGCCGTTCGACGACCTGGACGCGCGCAGGGCGGTGCTCACCGAGATCTTCGGCGGGCCCGTGCCGGACTCGCTGTCGATCCTGCCGCCGTTCTACTGCGACTACGGGCTCGGGGCGTCGTTCGGGGAACGCGTCTTCATCAACCAGGGCTGCTACTTCCTCGATTTCGGGGGCATCAGCATCGGCGACCGTGTCCTGATCGGTCCGGGGGTCACGCTGAGCACGGCCGGGCACCCGGTCGAGGTCGACGAGCGCTTCGACTACATCACGCACGCGCCGATCGTCATCGAGGACGACGTGTGGATCGGGGCCGCGGCCACGATCACGCCCGGGGTGACGATCGGGTACGGCTCGGTCGTCGGCGCGGGCGCGGTCGTCGCGAAGGACGTGCCGCCGCTGAGCGTCGTGACCGCGACGAGCATCGTCGAGCGCAAACGTCTGCGGACACCGTCGGCGGGCCCGCCCCGGTAGCATTCGCGCCGTGCGAACCCTGGTGCAGTACACCGACGCCCTGTCCACAGCGGCCGAGACGCTGGATCTCAAGGCGTACGACGAAGCGCTGAACGGCATCATCAACGTCGGGGCGTCCGCGCCGCGGGAGCAGGTCGACGCCGCGCTGGAACGCATCCGGCCGCTGGTCGAGACGGTGCCGTTGAGCCTCGGGGCGATGCTCGCCCGGGTCGCGGCCAACCTGTGCCTGCACGGCAGCGACGTCACCGTGCTGCTGCCGGTGTTCGTCGAACGGGCCTGCCAGGCGATGGACAACACGTTCGTGTTCAACATGTCCTGGGACCAGCTCATCGGCCGGCCGGTGCCGAGGCCCGCGCGCGAGCACGAGGCCGTCCCGGACATGCAGCGCTTCGTCGAGGTGGCGTGCCGCCGCGGCGTGGCCAAGGAACAGGCGATCGAGCTGGCCGAGGCCTGGGCGTTCGTGGGCGCCTGGGTGCAGCCGGTGCTGTTCCTGGCGCAGTACCGGCCGGTCCGGGCGGCGCTCCCGCAGCGCGAGCGCCTCACCGAGCTGGTCGGGATAGCCCGGCGCTTCGTCGAGCAGGCGCACTTCCTGCACGGGTTACTGCACGTGCTCGACGACGAGCCGGTGATCGTGCTGCACCGGGAGACCGGGCGTGGTTTCCGGCTGCGGCTGACCGGTGTCGGCGACCACCGGCAGCTGCACACCCTGCTGGCCGGGCTGCTGATCGGGCCGGAGTCACCGGGTCGGCTGCCCGGTCGGCGGCCCTCCGACAGTGAACTCCTCGCGGCTTCCTTCGGCGAGACGATCGAGCTGGACGAACCCGTGACGGGCACGATCATCCTGAACGACGCCGCCGGCGAGTGGGTGTGGAACGGCATTCCCGCCGACATCGCCGCCGTGGACGGGGTGCGGGTGGTAGTCATCGATCCGCCGACCGTGGAACGCAGCTGGAAGACCGCCCGCGTCTACCCGTACCTGGAACCCGGGATCGAGTTCGAGGGCGAGCTGCCCGCACCGGAAGCCGCTGCCTGGCTGAGCCGCTGCGCTCTGCCCGCGCGGGTCGGCTGAGGGTGAAGGCACCGGCCGCCGGGCGAGCCGGCGGCCGGTGTGCTCATGCCGGCAGTTGGGCGAGCTGGAGCTCGACAGCCGACTTGACGTCGTTTGCCAGGGCCTCGGTCGACTTCTGGTCCAGACCATAGATGTTGATGACGACAGCCACACTCCCGCGCCCGAAGTACATGGAGCAATGCACCTTCTTGTCCGCGCCGTTGATGAAGCAGGCGGCTGTGGCGCGGTGGGCGATCGACTTCATGTCGAGGTCCCGGATCGCGGTCTTGGTGTGGGTGACTTTGTCCTCACGGTATGACTTGCAATTCGCCAGTAGGGATTCGGCCTTGGCGACGACGTCCTCGGCCTTCTCCTTCGGCAGCACGAGAACTTCCTGACCGACGACCCAGAAGTTCTCGGCGGACGGATCCGCGGCGAGGATCCAGGACCGGACGTGGGTCAGGGCATCGTCCGCATCGGCCTTGGAAGAGGCGGGACGCTCGCCGCAGGCGGTCACGATCCCGGCGGGAAAGCCCTTCCACCAGTGGTCGTCGACCGCGCGTTCTTGCCGGCCGGGCTGCTTCACCACCGAGAGCAGGAGCTCATCGGTGATCATGGCCGTTTCCATGAGCTGGTAGGGGCTTAAGGAAGGCGTGGGCGACGGGGCGGCGGCCGTGGGGGAGGCCGACGGCGCCGAGGATCCGGCTGGTGCGTCCGGTGCGGCCGCACTGCAGCCGCCTGCGAACATGACGGCGGCGACGGCCAGTGGTACGAGGCGTTTCAAGGTTCTTGCTCCTGTGATCACTAAGGGGATGCCGCACCTTATCCGTTGCGCAGTCCCTGGAGGGTCCCAGGCCGAACCTGTTCAGCCTGCCGACGACTCGGTGGCGGCGTGGTGGTCGCGGATCACCTTGCGCAGCGCGGGCAGCGCGGGGCCTGCCTGCCGGGTGAGGGACTCCAGGCGCTTGGCGTGCTGGCACACCTGGGCACGGCTGATGGCGATGCGGATCTCACCGGTCGCGGCCAGCGCGGTCAGTGCCGCGTCGACCGGGTCGGCGGTGCCCCCGTGGAGGGCGTGACTGACGGTGGAGCGCAGCCGGGCCACCGTGCGGTGCTCGTGGAGCTTGACCCTGGTGGCGGGGAAGATGCCGAGGATGCGGTAGCGCTCGGTGGTGATGACGCGGTCGTCGGCCAGCCGCTGCTGGACGGCACGGAACATGGGAGTCTGGCCGCGGTGCACCCACCAGGACCACTTCTTCGGCTTGGCCGCGGATGCGATCTCGTGCAGCACCTCGGCCAGTATCGGGTCGGTGACCTTGGTGTTCGTCGCACGCGGCTTTCCGTCGGCATCGGACAGTGCGCCGAGTTGGCACAGTTCGGTGAGCGCGGCGGCGCGCAGCACGTAACCGAGGTAGCCGTTGCAGGTCAGCTTGCCTTTGTCGGTGTTGTAAGCCAGTAGGTAGACCTGTGAGGTGAGGGGCATTTCCATGGCCAGCACTCCATCTGACGTGGTTACGGTGGTCGGCCGCCATGACGGTATCATAGTGATATCACTTTCCGGATGCCGTCGTCATGGGGTGTCCCGCGACTCAGGCGCATCGGGTGATCGACCTAGCGGGATCTGAGTACGTGCGCTCATGCGCGGCCGACCTGGCGCTACCAGCATGGGATCCATGGACGGGCTCTATATCGGATCCTTCGCCCACGCACTCGGTGCGCGGAAACGACATCTACGTGAGTCGGCCGAGGCAGGACTGCTCCGGTCGGCTCCGGAGGACCTGGAAGCGGCCGGTTTCCGGTGGCACCACACCTGCGAACCGGACGACACCGCGTACGACCTGGCCCGTGCGGCGGTCGCGCAGATCGCGGCGGGCGGCGGCCTGGCCGACGTCGACGCGATCGTCTACGCCACCTGCCTGCCCGGCGACACCGGCATCGGGCCGGTCCGCGACGTCAAGGAGCTGATGGACTTCCCGGCCGGCCGCCTGCAGGCCGAGTTCGGCCTGTCCCGGGCGATCGTGGTCGGGCTGCACCAGCAGGCCTGCACCGGTGCGCTCGGGGCGCTGCGAGTGGCGGGCGCGCTGCTGACGACCGAACCGACCTGGCGGCGGGTGCTGTGCGTGACCGCCGACCGGTTCCCCGCCGGGGCGTGGTACGAGCAGGCGTACAACCTCATCTCGGACGGAGCCGCGGCCTGCGTGGTCGGGCGGGAGCCGGACGTGTGCCGCCTGCTGACCGTGCACCAGATCACCAACGGCGGCCTGGGCCGGGCCGGCGACGACGAGACCGTCGGCACCTACTTCGCCTACACCCACCGGCTGGTCCGGGAGGCCGCCGCGCGGGTCGGGCTGGCCCCGGCCGACCTGGACTGGGTCGTCACCCAGAACACCAACGACAAGGCCTGGCAGATCCTCGCCCGGCTGCTCGGCATCGACCACGCCCGGGTCTGGGCGCCGACCCTGCCCGACGTCGGCCACGTCATCTCGGCCGACCCGTTCGTCAACCTGTCGGCGCTGCTCGACTCGGGCCGGGCCTGGCCGGGGCAGCGGATCGCCCTGCCGATGGCCGGCTTCGGGCTCAACTGGCAGTGCGCGGTGCTGGAGGTGGTCGGGCGATGAGCGCCCTGGCGACCGCGCTGGCGCAGGTGTCGGAGACCGCGGACCGGCTCAGCCGGCTGTCGGCCCGGACGCACCAGAACCCGTACACCCTGGTCGACTGGCCTGCGACGGTGGATCCCGAACGCGACTGGTTCGGCACGCCGGAGTACGTGAGCCTGCACGGCACACCCGTGTGGGACGCGCTGGACGACACGGCCCGCCGCCGGGTCGCGTTCCACGAGGCGGCCGGCTTCTTCAGCCTCAACATCCACGGCGAGAAGGCGCTGATCCAGGGCCTGGCCGCGCGGCTCTACCGCAGCGACCTGGCCGGCTCCGCCGGCTACCTGCACCACTTCCTGGACGAGGAGAACAAGCACAGCGTCTACTTCGGCGGCTTCTGCACCCGATACGCGCGGGTCCACCGCAGCCGACAGGCCCCGTTCGGCACCGACCGGCCGCGCGACGTCGACGACCTGCTGTTCTTCGCCAAGACGCTGATCTTCGAGGAGATCGTGGACCACTACAACCGGGTCCAGGCCCGCGACGGGCGGCTGCATCCGCTGGCCCGGTTCATCAACGACCAGCACCACCGCGAGGAGGCCCGGCACCTGGTGTTCGGCCGCCGGCTGGTGACGGCGCTGTGGCAGGCGGGGCAGTGGGATGCGCGGACCGTCGCCGAGATCCGCGACGACCTCGGCCGGTTCGTGACCGCGACCTGGCGCGGGTACTACCACCCGGACGTGTACGCCGACGCCGGGCTCGACGACCCGTGGGAGCTGGCCGAGACGGCCTGGTCCGCGCCCGCCCAGCGGGCCCACCGGCGGCGGGTGTCGACCGACTGCCTGCGCTTCCTGGCGACCGCGGGCCTGCTCACCGAGGAGCCGGCCGATGCGTTCTGAGACCGAGATCCGCGCGGAACTGCGGACGTTCGTTCGACGGCACGCGGGCCAGGTCGCCGTCACCGACGACATGCCGCTGTTCACGCTGCGTGTGCTGCGCTCGGTGCACCTGCCCGAGCTGATCATCCTGCTGGAGCGGCTGCGCGGCGCGCCCATCGACGTGGAGCAGCTGCGGATGGGCGACTTCGACGGCATCGACGCCATGATGGCGAGATTCGGGGGCAGACCGTGAACACCCTTACCGACCTGACCGGGCTCGGGCTGCGCTGGGACCCCAGCGGCCAGGCCGGGCTCACCGGGCCGCTGCTCGCGCTCGCCGACGACTGCGACCGCGCCTTCCAGCGCCTCGCGAGCCGGTGGCGCTGCCGCGAGGAGGCGTACCCGGCGACGCTGCCCGCCACGGCCCTGCACGGGCACCTGCGGTCGTTCCCGCACCAGGTCACCTTCGCGACCGCGCTCGACTCCACCGACGACAACCTCGCCGCGTTCGCCGACGGCCCGGTGCTGGACCGGGACGGCGCGGTCGCACTGACCCGCACGGCCCCGGTGACCGCGGTGCTCACCCCGGCGGCCTGCCACCACGTCTATTCCGCGCACCAGGGCGAGCAACTGCTTACGGCCGTGCACGTCACCACCCGCAACACCTGCTTCCGGCGTGAGTCGAGCTACGAGCCGCTGCGCCGGCAGTGGACCTTCGCCATGCGGGAGATCGTCTGCCTGGGCACGGCCGAGGAGACAGCGTCTTTCCTGGCCGAGGCCCGCGCGGCCGTGGACCGCTTCGCCGTGCTGATCGACCTGCCGGTGGACTGGACATCGGCGACGGACCCGTTCTTCCGCCCCGAACGGCACCCCGGCCACCTGCTGCAGCGCATCCAGCCGGTCAAACACGAGGCGACGTACGGCGGTTCGCTGGCCCTCGCCTCGGCCAACCTGCACCACGACCACTTCGGGTCGGCGTGCGCCATCACCCGCGACGGGGCCCCGGCCACCACCGCCTGCCTCGCCTTCGGGGTCGAGCGATGGCTGTATGCCCTGGTCGACCGGCACGGCACCGAGCCGGGCGGCTGGCCGGACCTGCTCGCCGCGGCCGGGCAGGCGGCGGCCCGATGACCACGCTGATCACCGGAGCCGACGGCTACCTGGGCCGACGCATCGTGGCCGCGCTCGGCGGCGAGGACCTGATCCTGGCGGTGCGGTGCGCCGACCAGGCCGAACTCGAGCGCAAACGCGCGCGGCTGGCCCGGGTCACCGACGCCCCGGTCGTGTCGGTCGACCTGCGCGACGCCGACCCGTTCGCGCTCGTGGACCCCCGGTCCGTCACGCGGATCGTGCACGCCGCCGCCGTCATCCGCTTCGACGTCAGCCGGGACACCGCCGACGGGGTCAACGCGTCCGGGACGGCCCGCGTACGCGAGTTCGCGCAGCGCTGCGACCGGCTCGACCGGCTGATGCTGCTGTCCACCCTGTACAGCGCGGGTAGGCGGCGGGGTGAGGTCCACGAGACCCGCCACGACGACGCCGGGTTCGTCAACCACTACGAGTGGTCGAAGTGGGCGGCCGAGGAGTGCCTGCTCGACCCGCCGGGCCTGCCGGTGACGGTGGTACGCCTGCCGACGGTGATCGCCGAGGACGCCGGCGGCGAGGTCGCGCAGTACAACGCGTTCCACCACACGATGCGGCTCTACCACTCCGGGCTGCTGACGCTGCTGCCCGGCGACCCCGCGACGCCGCTGAGCCTGGCCACGGCCGAGTTCACCGTCGCCGGCGTGACGGCCCTGCTCACCGCGCCACCGGGCATCTACCAGCTCTGCGGCGGCCCGGTCTCCCTCGGCACCGCGATCGACACCGCCTTCGGGGTGTTCGAGCAGGACCCGGGCTTCCGCCGGCGCATGCTGCCCCGCCCGATCCCGTGCGACCGGGCGAGTTTCCACGACATGGCTCAGGCCGCCCTGCGGTTGCGCGGCGGCTCGCTGCAACCCGCACTCAGTTCGGTAGCACCCTTCGCCGAACAGCTCTACCTGCCCAAACACTTCCGGACCGACCGCCTGCGGGCGGCGTGGCCCGGCTACCAGGCCCAGGACGCCACGGCCGTGGTCGAGGCGGCGTGCGCCGACCTGATCGAGAGGAGCTTCCGTGTCGCAGCACACTGACCTGCCACAGCAGACACAGCCGCACGTACGGCGCACCGAACTGCCCGGCGCCGTCGACGACCGGCTGTATTTCGCCCAGGTCCGGGAGGACCCGCGACTGGAGATCGCCGCCTTCGCCGGGCGGTGGAACGGGCCGATCGCCGTGGTCAGCTCGGCCGGCTGCACGGCCCTGTCGCTGCTGGCCGCCGGTGCCGCCGAGGTCGTCGGCGTCGACCTCAACCGCACCCAGAACCACCTCGTGGAACTGAAAGCGGCCGCGGTCGCGGCACTGGAACCCGGCCCGGCGCTCGGCCTGCTCGGCGGCGCGCCCATGGCCGCGGCCGCCCGGCGCCAGGCGTACGCCCAGGTCCGGGGCGTGCTCACGCCAGGGGCACGCGACCACTGGGACACCCACCCGCAGGCGATCGACGCCGGAGTGCTGCAGGCCGGGGTCACCGAACGGCTGATGCGCCTGATCGCCCGGTCCCTGCGTGTCATCCACCCCCGCCGGCGGATCGAAACGCTGCTCGCCCTGCGGACCCTCGACGAGCAGCGGGAGTTCTACCGCCGTGAGTGGGACACCGCCGGTTGGCGGCTGCTGTTCCAGACGCTGTGCAACCGGCTGGTGCTGCGGCGCACCTACGACGAGCGGTTCTTCGCCCACGTCGAGGACCCCAGCTACGCCCGGCACTTCCGCCAGGTCGCCGAGCACACGCTGACCGACCTCGACATCGGCGGCAACTACTTCCTGCACCACCTGCTCACCGGCCGCTACCCGGCGAACTGCCTGCCGCCGTACCTGAGCGCGAAGGTGCCGGTCGACGGCCTCAGCCTGGTCGACGGCGCGTTCACCGACTACCTGCGCACGCAGGCGGATGCCAGCATGACGGGCTTCGCCCTGTCCAACATCTGCGAGTGGCTGAGCCCTGACCAGATCGACGAGCTGTTCGCCGAGATCGTCCGCACCGCCCGGCCGGGCGCCCGGCTGGTCTTCCGCAACTTCGCCGGCTGGACCGAGGTGCCGCCGCGCTGGCGTGACGCCGTACGGGAGGACCGGGCGCGGGGCGAGCAGCTGATGCGCACCGACCGCAGCCTGTGCCAGCGGCGCTTCGCGCTCTGCGAGGTGATGCCGTGAAGGTCCGCGACGCCCGGCCGGGGGACAACGCGGCGCTGGTCGACCTGGCGAGCCGCTGCGCGATGGACGGCGACCTGTCGCTGTGTGTCGACCGGCGGCCCGACTTCTTCGCGCTCAACGGGATCGGCGGCGACGGCTGGCGGGTCGGGGTCGTGGACGGCGACGACGGTCCGATCGCGTGCGTGGCGGCCGCCCGGCGGCCCGCCTTCGTCGACGGCCGCCCGGCCCTGCTCGGTTACGTCGGCGATCTCAAGGTGCATCCCGCTCACCGGCGGCGCGGGGCCGCCCGCGTCCTGGCGCAGTGGGCGCAGGCGGCGGCCCGGGAGCTGGCCGGCCCGGACGCGCCGCTGATCGGCACGGTCCTGTCCGGCAACGACGCCGTCGAGATGCTGCGCCGGCGGGTCGAACCCGGGGTGCGCCGGCGGGCCACCATCAGGTCGCACAGCATCGACCTGCTGACCCGCCGCCGCATCCCGCCGAGCGAGCTGACCGTCGCGGTGGCCGAACCGGCGGACGAGCCCGACATGGTCGAGCTGTGGCGGCGGCTGGCGGCTTCCCGCCAGTTCGCGCCGGTCTGCGACTCCTTCCCGATGGCGCGGCCGGGACTGGAGTACCTGCTGGCCCGGCGGCCGGGTGGCGAGCTCGCCGGGTTCGTCGGCCTGTGGGACCAGCACGGCATCAAGCAGATGCGGGTCACCGGATACTCGCCCCGGATGGCGGCGGTGCGGGTCGCGTTCAACGTCGCGGCCCCGCTGCTGCGCGCGCCCCGCCTGCCGCGTACGGGTGGGGAACTGAGCTACCGCACCGTGGCCAACCCGTGCGCGCCGGACGCGGCGACGCTGGGCTTCCTGCTCAGGCACGCCTGCAACCGGCTGCACGGGCTGCACTCCTTCCTCACCGTCGGCCTGGACGTCCGCGATCCGCTGAGCCGGGCGCTGACCGGCCTGCGGGCCCAGCCCACCGACGTCGAACTGCTGGTGCTGGGCGGGCCGGCCGACCGGGGCACGCCGGTGCACTTCGAGATCGCCACGGTGTAGGCCGTCGGGTCAGCGCCGGCGGCGGTAACGCAGTTCGACGATGCCGCCGGCGCTGGCGGTGCTGGAGATCAGTTCGAGCCCGTAGGACCGGGGTGTGCCGTCGAACAGACGGGTGCCCTCACCCGCGAGGTAGGGATACAGCGACACCCACAGCTCGTCGACGAGGTCGAGTTCCAGCAGGGAGCGCCAGAGGCGTACGCCGCCCCAGACCACCACGTAGCCGTCGCCGTCCCGGAGCTTGTCCACCTCGGCTGCCGTGTCGCCGGAGGCGATGGTGGTGTTGGTCCAGTCGGCCGTCTGCAGCGTCCGCGAGAAGACGATCTTGCGGCCGTCGGTCAGGATGGGGGAGAACGGGTGGTCGGTGGCCGTGGTCATGCCGGCCTTGATGCCCTCGTAGGCGCTGCGGCCCATGACGTGCGCGTACGCCCCCCGGAGGAAGTCCAGGTGGGCCGGGTCGTCGGGCCGGCTGTTCTCCGGTATGCCGAAGCAGAAGTCCCAGAAGTCGGTGCCCTCGTCGGCGAGCAGGCCGTCGAGGGAGTAGTTGAAAACCGTCGCTATCAGCTTGCGCATCTCACCGCTCCTTGATCTCCGAAACGAACGCGGTCCAGTTTTCGTTATGGGGCCGACATTCTGCCCGCCACACCGAATCTCGCCGGCATCTCCACCGATCGTTCACCGTTCACCGGTGCGCTTGTGGTTCGGTGAGCGGATGAATCAGACGGCAGCGCCGGATCGGATCGCGTACATGGATGCGGCCGCAGGCACGGTGGTGGGCTTGGACTACAAGCGGCGTCTGGTCGCCTCGCTTGACGTACTGCCAGGACAGACTGTGGTGGACATCGGATGCGGTCCGGGGACGGATCTCGCCCGGCTTGCTGACGCCGTGGGCGAGGCAGGTTCGGTCGTCGGCGTGGACCAGGACCCTCGGATGCTGGACGAGGCACGTCGCCGTCTGGCTCACCGGCCGAACGTGGAACTGCTGCTGGGTGACGTCCACGAGCTGCCCTTACCCGACGGCAGCATCGATCGCGCGAAGGTGGACCGGGTCCTGCAGCACGTGGCCGATCCGGCAAAGGCGGTGCGGGAGGTTCGCCGGGCACTGCGGCCGGGCGGGCTGTTCGGCATGGCCGAGCCGGACTGGGACACCCTGGCCGTCGCCGACGAGGATCTCGACACCAGTCGGCGATTCGCGCGCTTCGTCGCAGGACAGGTACGCAATCCGACGCTCGGCCGAGAGCTGGTCCGGCTGTGCCTGCAGGCCGGCTACCGGATCAGGTCGGTCGAACCGGTGGCGGCGTTGTTCCGCGACTTCGACACGGCGGATCAGATCCTCGGCCTGCGCCGCAACGCCGCCCGCGCGGCGCAGGCGGGCGTGCTGAGCGAGGCCGATGCCGAACCGTGGTTGCAGCGGTTGGCCCACGGTCCCGTGCTGGCGGGCTTCACGTTCTATGTCGTGATCGCCGACTCGTGAGGCTCCGGTGTGCGGCTACCGGCGGCCCGCCCAGATCCGGGCCAGTTCGACCGTCTCGAACGGCTCCTGGCCGTCGGGCAGTCTCTGCCCGGGTCGACGGTGGCTTTGCGCAGGGTGAGCGTGTCGGCGTCCAGCCGTGCGCACCAGGTGGCCGGGTAGTGGAGGTCGTTCTCGGACAGAGGGTCTCCCTGAGTCTGCTGGCACATCGACCGGGCACGAGACGTCCGCAGTAGACCGGTCCGGTCGTATGCGCGGCGCGACCTCGACGGCGCGGCGTGTCGGCACAAGCAAGCCATTGACAAACATGAGTCGCGAGTGGCGCAATGGCCCGAGGTCAAGGGGTGATTCTCCGCCCGGTTCGAGCGCGAGCGTGGCTCGCCGTCACCGGGCTCGTCGAGCTGCTCCCACAACTTTTGCCACGATCGCCAAAAGTTCGGACCAAACTTCGAATACATCTGTACATCTCAAAAAAAGAATTTTATGGTGTCCATGCCAGGCATCGGCGTGCCAGGTCGCTTCAGGACAGACCGCGCAACCGTCCAATGTCCTGGCACGCCGTCGTGAGTGGGGTGCCGCGTCAGCGGACGTCGCGCACCCAGTCCCGCTCACACTGGAGGAAAAGTGTTCCATCCGTCCCGATGGGCGCGCCTGACTATGGCGGGCGCCCTCACCACAGCGGTCATCGCCGCGGCCGGGTGGTTGCCCGCCACCGCGGCCGCCGCCGCCCCGCCCCCGCAGACACCCGGCATCACGCTGCGCACCTTCGACCTGCAGGTCGCGCTCAGCGCGCTCTGCAACCTCAAGCCGGCGCAGACCCCCAACGTCGACAAGCTCATGTCGACGATCGACTGGACCACGTCCGCCCAGTTCGGGTATGAGGACAACTTCTACACCCAAGCCCTGGGCTACGTGAACATCCCCACCGCGGGTAGCTACACCTTCCGGCTGATCAGCGACGACGGGTCCCGGCTGCTGATCGATGACAACGTGGTCATCAACCACGACGGCCTGCACGGCGCGACGGCCAAGGACGGCGCGGTCACCCTGACGACCGGCTACCACGCGCTGCGCATCGACTTCTTCGAGGCCGGCGGCGGCCAGCAGCTGACACTGCAGTGGCAGACGCCCGGTTCGACGTCGTTCGTGACCGTGCCGAACTCGGTGCTGAGCACCGACGCCGGGGTCGTGCGGGTCACCGCGCCCGGCAAGAAGGAGTGCGAGGGCGCCGGCGACTCGCCGGGCGACGGCCTGCCGCTGACCAGCGTGCACCCGAACTTCAACCTCGCCAACCTGCGCCCGAGCGGGTTCGAGCCGCGGGTGACCGGCATGGACTGGCTCGCCGACGGCCGCCTGGTCATCTGCACCTGGGGTGGCACCAACGACTCCGGCACCTCGCAGGCAGGTGAGGTCTGGATCCTGGGCAACACGAGCGGCAACGCCAACCCGAGCACGGTCACCACCAAGCGGGTCGGCAGCAACCTCAAGGAGCCGATGGGCCTGAAGGTCGTCGACGGGGTCATCTACGTGTCCGAGAAGATGCGGCTGACCAGGCTCGTCGATACCAACGGCGACGAGGTCGCCGACCAGTACCAGCAGGTCGCGACCTGGCCGTACGGTGGCACGTTCCACGAGTTCGCGTTCGGTCTGATGTACGAGGCCCCGTTCTTCTACCTCAACCTGTCGGTCGGCATCGACTACGGCGGCAACACCACCAACCCGCAGGTGGTGGGCAACCGTGGCACCACGATCAAGATCAACAAGGACACCGGCGCGTGGACGTACGTCGCCGGCGGCCTGCGGACCCCGCACGGCATCGGCTGGGGTCCGGAGAACGGCCTGTTCGTCACCGACAACCAGGGCGGCTGGCAGCCGGCCTCCAAGCTGGTGCACATCAAGCAGGGCCGGTTCTTCAACCACTACCTCAACCCGGCCGGCCCGTTCGACAGCGCCCCGGTCACCCCGCCGGTGATCTGGCTGCCGCAGAACGAGATCGGCAACTCGCCGAGCACCCCGAAGTACATGACCAGCGGCCTGTACGCCGGGCAGTTCGTCATCGGTGACGTGACCTACGGCGGCCTGCAGCGCGCCGCGGTCGAGAAGATCAACGGCGAGTACCAGGGCGCCCTGTTCCGCATGACGCAGGGCCTGGAAGCCGGCATCTCCGAGGTCAACGTCGGTCCCGACGGCGCGATCTACGTCGGCGGCATCGGCGGCGGCGGCAACTGGGGCCAGTCCGGCAAGCTCAACTTCGGCCTGCAGAAGCTGATCCCGAACGGCAACAACGCCTTCGACATGCTCAACATGAAGGCGCTGTCCAACGGCTTCGAGATCGAGTACACCCAGCCGCTGTCGGCGGCGACCGCCACCAGCCTGGCCACCAAGTACCGGGTCAAGCAGTGGCGCTACGTCCCGACCGCCGCCTACGGCGGCCCGAAGATCGACGAGGAGACGCTGTCGGTGTCCTCGGCGACCCTGTCCGCCGACGGCAAGAAGGTCACCCTGGTGATCAACGGCCTGAAGGCCGGCCGGGTCGTGCACATCCGCTCGCCGCGGCCGTTCGGCTCCTCCAACGGTCAGTCGCTGTGGAACACCGAGGTCTGGTACACCCTCAACAACATCCCCGGTGCGGCCCCGTCCAGCAACCTGGCCCTGAACAAGCCGGCCACGGCCGACAGCTCCTGCGCCACCTCCGAGGGCCCGGCCCAGGCGTTCAACGGCACCGTCAACGGCGGCAACGCCGACAAGTGGTGCTCGCTCGGCACCAGCAAGTGGCTGCAGGTCGACCTGGGCTCGGCGCAGAGCGTCAACCGGTTCGTCGTCCAGCACGCGGGCGCTGGTGGAGAGGATGCGGGCTGGAACACCCGTGACTTCAACATCCAGACGTCCACCAACGGCACGACCTGGACCACGGCCGCGACCGTCACCGCGAACACGGCCAACACCACCACCCACAACATCACCGCCACATCCGCCAGGTACGTCAGGCTGAACATCACCGCGGGCGGCACCACCGGCAACGGCGCGGCCCGTATCTACGAGCTGGAGGTCTACGGCGGCACCGCGCCGCCGACGGGCAACCTCGCCCTCAACAAGACGGCGACCGCCGACAGCTCCTGCGGCACCACCGAAGGCCCCGCCAAGGCGGTCAACGGCAGTGTCTCGGGCGGCAACGCCGACAAGTGGTGCTCGCTCGGCGCGACCAAGTGGCTGCAGGTCGACCTCGGCTCGGCGCAGACCGTGGCCCAGTTCGTCGTCAGGCACGCCGGGGCGGGCGGGGAGAACACCGCCTGGAACACCCGTGACTTCAATATCCAGACGTCCACCAACGGCACGACCTGGACCACGGCCGCGACCGTCACGGCCAACACGGCCAGCGTCACGACGCACAACATCACCGCCACCTCGGCCCGCTACATCAGGCTGAACATCACGACGCCGGCCAGCGACGGCAACGGCGCCGCGCGCATCTACGAGTTCGAGGCGTACGGCAGCACGACCCAGCCGACCCGCATCGTGCTGTTCGACGGCACCAACATGGACAACTTCCAGCACTCCAACGGCACCCCGGTGACCTGGCCACTGGGCAACGGCGGCGTCGAGGTCCTCGGCGGCGACATCAAGTCCAAGCAGGCGTTCGGTGACTTCAAGCTGCACGCCGAGTTCTGGCTGCCGCTGCTGCCGGGCGACGTCACCGGCCAGCAACGGGCCAACAGCGGCATCTACCTGCAGGACCGGTACGAACTGCAGGTGCTGGACTCGTACGGCGACACCACCCTCGCCAACAACGAGTGCGGCGCGATCTACGAGAAGATCGCACCGTCGGTCAACGCGGCCACCGCGCCGCAGACGTGGCAGACCTACGACGTGACGTTCCGGGCGGCCCGTTACAACGGGACCACCAAGACCGAGAACGCCCGCGTCACGGTCGTCTGGAACGGCGTCACGGTCATCAACAACGCCGAGATCAACGGCCCGACCGGCAACGGCGCGGCGGAGACCTCGGCCCCCGGTCCGCTGCGGTTCCAGGACCACGGTGACCCGGGAGCCAACCTGTTCTACCGCAACATCTGGGTGGAGCCTGTGGCCTGATCCTCCACAGAAAAAGAGGGGGCCGGTCCGGATGAGGCAGTCCGGGCCGGCCCCCTCACCTTGTGCTCGTCGACCGGATGCCGTCCGCGGGCGGCGCGCTGATCGCGGTGCGCAGGTCCTTGCGCGAGGTGATGCCGAGTTTGGTGAACACCTTGCCCAGGTGCCACTCGACGGTGCGCGGGCTGATGAACAGCCGGCCGGCGATCTCGACATTGGTGCGTCCTTCGCGGGCGAGCTGGGCGATCTGCGCCTCCTGGCCGGTAAGTTCGGCGAGGGCGGAGACGGACCTCCTGCGCACGGTCTCGCCGGTGGCGAGCAGCTCCTTGCGGGCGCGTTCGGCGAAACCGTCGGCGCCGGCCCGGGTGAGCGTGTCGTAGGCGGTGCGCAGCTGCTCGCGGGCCTGTGCGCGGCGGCCCTGCCGGCGCAGCCATTCGCCGTACAGCAGGCGGGCGCGGCCCTGGTGGACGGTGATCCGGCAGCGGTCCAGGTGCTTGATCGCCCGGCGGTAGAGCGCTTCGGCGTCGGGGCCGTCGGACAGCAGAGCCCGTGAGCGGGCCTCCATGCCTTTGGCCCATTCGGTCGCTCCCGCCTGGGTGCGTTCGGCGAGCTTGTCGAGCGCGGCGGTGGCGGTTTGCGGGTGGCCGCTGTGGGCGGCGGCCTCGATCAGCTCCACGAGCACCCACCCGAACAGTCCGAGGTCTTCGTACTGGCAGGCCCGTGTCGCGTCGGCCAGGGCGTCGTCGTATCGGGCCAAACCGTTGTCGAGGACGGCGGCGGCGTAGTCGGCGATGGCGAGCGCGCGTCCTTCGCCCCGGGCGGCTGCTTCGCCGCGTACCGCTTGCAGGAGCCGGCGGGCGTGGGTCTCGTTGGCCCGCCAGGCGCTGAGGACCAGGGCCGGGTAGGCCATGGGGGCGGCCCCGGTGGCGGTCGAGATGGCGGTGGCCTCGTCGGCGAGGGCGCTCGCGGTGGCGAGGTCACCGGTGTGGACGCGGTAGCAGGCTTCGTAGCTGAGTGCCATCGGCAGGAGCGCGAGGGCGCCGGCGTCCCGGGCGAGGTTCACGGCGCCGGTGGCCAGTTCGTGCCAGGCGTCGTCGTCCCAGAGTTCGGGTGCCAGCGGCTCCGGGGTGACCGGGCAGGCCAGCCACATCCAGCGCAGGTCCGCGCTGGTGGTCGCGGAGCGCTGGTCGTCCTGGATGGCCCGCAGTGCCCGGCGTAGCGGGCCGGCCCCGGCGCGATGGCCGTCGGTGATCAGGGTGGCGACGGCGTCGAGCAGGGTGTCGAGCGTCCGGGGCGGGCTCGGTGCGGGCGTGGCCCGGACGGCTCGGGCGATGTCCGGGCGGCCGGGTCCGGTGTTGAGCCGGCCCGCGTAGAGGTCCGCGCCGAGGGATTCCAGCAGGGTGTCGCGGGCGAGGGCGGCGTCCAGCGGTGCCAGCCGCCGGGCGGCGTCCAGGAGCAGACGGGGTGCGTCGGTGCCGCGTTCCTGGATGAAGTGCAGACGGGCGCGCAGCCGTTCGAGTTGAGCGAGGTTCGGCTCGTCCAGCGGGCCGTCGGTGGCGGTGGCGAGCATGGCATGGGCGTGGGCGAGGCCGCCCGCGTCGATGCTCGTCTGGGCGGCGGCCAGTGCTCGGGTGGCGCGCCGTGCAGGGTCGGGTGTCAGTTGCGCGCTGCGGTGCATGAACGCGGCGGCCGCGGCGGCTCCGCCTCTGCGGTACGCCCGGCGTGCGCAGTCTTCCAATGCGGCGGCCAGTGCCTCGTCGGGCCGGGTGGCGGCTTGGCCGGCGTGCCATGCGCGGCGGTCGGGGTCTCGGTGCGGGTCGGTGGCCTCGGCCAGTGCGCGGTGAGCGGCTCGGCGTTCGGGGGCCGACGTCTTCTGGTAGATCGCCGAACGGGCCAGCGGGTGCGGGAACCGCACCATGGTGTCGAAGGTGATCAGGCCTGCGGTTTCGGCCGGCGCGGCCGCATCCTCCGGAAGGTTTTGCAGCTCGGCGGCCTTCCACAGCAGGTCGGTGTCTCCGGTCGGGTCGGCCGCGGCAGTGAGCAGCAGGCGTCTGGTGTCGGCAGGGAGCTGCCGGTAGCGCAGGTGGAACGCGTCTTCCAGGTCCTCGGCCACGGGACGGCGGCCGGCCAGCCACAGTCCGCCCGCCAGTTCGGCGGGTGGGACGAGGCGGGGGAGCAGGAGCAGGGCCATCGGGTTGCCGTGTGCCTCGGCGACGATGCGGTCGCGTACGCGGGGGTCGAACGGGACGTGCGCGGCCGCGGTCAGCAGGTCCTGGGCGTCGGTGTCGTTGAGGCCGGGCACGGTCAGGCCGGGCAGGTCGGCCAGTTCGCCGCGCTCGCCGGGGGAGCGCTGAGTGAGGATCATCGCGATGGGTTCGGCCGCCAGCCGCCGGGCGACGAAGGCCATGGCCTGCAGGGACTGTTCGTCCAGCCAGTGGACGTCGTCGAGCAGGCAGGCCAGCGGCCTCTCCTCGGCGGCCAGGGCGAGCAGGCTGAGCGCCGCCAGGCCGACGAGGAAGGGGTTCGGCGCCGGGCCTTCGTGCAGGCCGAGCGCGGCCGACAGCGCGTCCCGTTGCGGGGCGGGCAGCAGCGGCAGCCTGCCGAGCAGCGGTGCGCAGACCTGGTGGAGGCCGGCGTAGGGCAGTGCCATCTCCGTCTCGACACCCATGGTGCCGGTGAGGCCGAAGCCGGTGGCGTGCTCTTCGGCGTAGTTCAGCAGGGCGGTCTTGCCGATGCCCGCCTCGCCGCGCAATACGAGCACCGCGCTGGTGCCCGCTCTCGCCGCGGCGAGCGCCCGGTCGAGCTCGGCCAGTTCGCGGCCGCGCCCGCGCAGGGCTGACCGGGTAACGGCGGCGGATGCGCCCATAGGTCGAATTTTCCCAGCTCGAAGGGCTGGCGGCGACCGAGCGACCGGCGATGGTCCGTGACTCGGTGCTCCTGGGTGGTTGATGCCTGATCGCGAAGTTCGCCGTGCGGTGGTGCCCGGCGGTCCGGGGGCGGACCCGGGGGTGCACCGGGGGTCGGCACGGGGGCAGAGCACCTGGCCTGCGGCGATCGTGGACAAGTCCGGTGCGGGCAGACCGGCCGGAACCGCGGGCGGGCCGGGTGCCCGGACGTAAAATCAGCACAGATGGGGGCAATCAATGCCTGACTAGGGCACGTCCACGCGGAGCCGCCGGATCCGGAGTTCCGCCGTGAGAAAGCAAGCGGCACGGCCGCCTTCCCGGTGACGACGAAACGTCGTCCCACCATCCCATCGAGTAGCAAGGAAGCTCTCATGTCTGTCACCAACGACAGTTCGGCGATCCGGCCGTTCACGGTCGAGGTCTCCGAGGCCGATCTCAAGGACATGCGCGCGCGTATCGCCCACACGCGCTGGCCCGAGAAGGAGACCGTCTCCGACCAGTCGCAGGGCCCGACGCTGGCCACCATGCAGGCGCTGGCGCAGTACTGGGCGCACGACTACGACTGGTTCCGGTGCCAGGACAGGTTGAACTCGTACCCGAACTTCATCACCGAGATCGACGGGCTCGACATCCACTTCATCCACGTGCGGTCCAAGCACGAGAACGCCCTGCCGATCATCGTGTGCCACGGGTGGCCGGGTTCGGTCGTCGAGCAGCTGAAGCTCATCGAGCCGCTCACCGACCCCACCGCGCACGGCGGCGCCGCCGAGGACGCCTTCCACGTCATCATCCCGTCGATGCCGGGCTACGGATACTCGGGCAAGCCGGCCGAGGGCGGCTGGGGCCCCGACCGCATCGCCCGCGCCTACGGCGAGCTGATGAAGCGCCTGGGCTATGACCGGTACGTCGCCCAGGGCGGCGACTGGGGCGCGATCGTCGTGGACCTGATGGGCGCGCAGGAGGTTCCCGGTCTGGTCGGTCTGCACACCAACATGGCCGGTGTGGTGCCCGCCGACATCGACAACCTGTTCCAGCGCAACGTCATCGGCGCGGCCAACGCGCTGGAGAACCTGCCGGCCGGGCTGTCGGAGGAGGAGCGGGCCGTCTGCGAGCAGCTCGACTTCACCTGGAAGCACGTCGCGTACGCGCTGCAGATGGCTTCGCGGCCGCAGACCCTCACCGGGCTCGCGGACTCGCCGGTCTTCCTGGCGGCGTGGCTGCTCGACCACGATCCGCGCAGCCTGGCGCTGATCTCGCGGACGTTCGACGGCGTCGCCGAGGGCCTGACCCGCGATGACGTGCTGGACAACGTCACGCACTTCTGGCTGACGAACACGGGTGTCTCGTCCGGGCGGCTCTACGCCGAGAACAGGTTCTCGTTCTTCGGCGTCAAGGGCGTGAAGCTGCCCGTCGCGGTGAGCGTGTTCCCCGACGAGCTGTACCAGGCGCCCAGGAGCTGGGCGGAGCAGGCCTACCCGAACCTCGTCCACTACAACCGGCTGCCCAAGGGCGGGCACTTCGCCGCCTGGGAGCAGCCGGAGTACATGGTCGACGAGATCCGCACCGGCCTGCGGTCGCTGCGCTGAGCAGCCGGGGCGACCGGGTGGCCGCACGCCGCGCCGCCCGGTCGCCCCGGGTCTGCCTTCACCGCCCGAACCTGGACAGCAAGGAACACCCCGCCGTGACAGCCGACACCGACACGACCGCGATCCGGCCCTTCCGGGTCGAGTTCCCCGACGCCGACCTGGCGGATCTTCGCGCGCGGATCCTGCACACGCGCTGGCCCGAGCGGGAGACCGTCGCCGACCGTTCGCAAGGCCCCCAGCTGGCCACGATGCGAGAACTCGCCCGCTACTGGGCCGAGGAGTACGACTGGCGGCGCTACGAGCAGCGGCTGAACTCGTACCCCAACTTCGTCACCGAGATCGACGGGCTCGACGTCCACTTCCTCCACGTGCGCTCCGCGCACCCCGACGCCCTGCCGATCGTCATCTCGCACGGCTGGCCGTACTCGGTGGCCGCGCTCTTGAAGATCATCGAGCCGCTGACCGATCCCACCGCCCACGGCGGCACCGCCGAAGACGCCTTCCACGTCGTCATCCCGTCGCTTCCGGGCTACGGGTTCTCCGGCAAACCGACCGAACCGGGCTGGGGACCGGACCGGATCGGCCGCACCTGGGCCAAGCTCATGAAGCGGCTCGGCTACGACCGATACGTCGCCCAGGGCGGCGACTGGGGTGCGATCATCACCGATCTGATGGCCGCGCAGGAGGTCGAGGGCCTGGTCGGCATCCACACCAACATGGCCTGCGTCGTGCCCGACGACATCGACAACCTGTTCCAGCAGAACGTCATCGGCGCCGCCGACGCGCTGGCGAACCTGCCGGCCGGGCTGTCCGAGGAGGAGCGGGCCGCGTGCGAGCAGCTCGACTTCACCTGGAAGCACGTGACGTACGCGCTGCAGCAGGGCTCGCGGCCGCAGACGCTGACCGGGCTGGCCGACTCGCCGGTGTTCCTGGCGGCGTGGATGACCGACCTGGAGGCCAAAAGCCTGGCGCTGATCTCGCGGGCGTTCGACGGCTCGGCGGAGAGCCTCTCGCGCGACGACGTGCTCGACAACATCACGCTGTACTGGCTGACGAACACCGGCGTCTCCTCGGCACGGCTGTACGCGGAGAACAGGTTCTCGTTCTTCGCCGCCAAGGGCGTCAAGCTCCCGGTCGCGGTGAGCGTCTTCGCCGACGAGCTCTACCTGCCGCCGCTCAGCTGGGCACAGCGTGGCTACCCGAACCTCATCCACTACCGCCGGCTGCCCGCGGGCGGCCACTATCCGGCCTGGGAGCAGCCGGCGGCGTTCGTCGAGGAGGTCCGCACCGGTCTGCGGTCGCTGCGGTAGGCCGCCACCCCTGTTCGGCGCGATCTACGAGAAGATCGCACCGTCGGCCAACGCGGCCAATGCGGCCACCGCGCCGCAGACGTGGCAGACCTACGACGTGACGTTCCGGGCGGCCCGGTACAACGGGACCGCCGAGACCGCTCGCGGCTACCATGACGGATCCTGCCGAAGGAGAGACATGATCGCCCCCGTACCGACCGACCTGCCCGCGTCGGTGCCGTCACGGATCTACCAGGAGGAACCTCGGCCACGATCTGTCGTTCTCCGTGTCTTCCTGGCACTCGTCGTTCTAGGCCTGGGCATCGCGGTCGTCGGATTCATCCGAGAACTCGCCGACGCTCCGGCTGCCGGGCCGACCGGACCGGCCGTGACGGTGCGCTCGCCGGAGACGCTCGGCGGCCGAGCCAAGACCACCGACGTTGAGTGGGCCCAGGAAGGTGCCCGTGCCGCGTTGGCCGACGGTGCGAAAGCAGCCTTTTACGAGACGTACGGCACGGCGCTGGACGAGAACGCGGTGATGGTGTTCGTCGCTGCCGGGCCCATCGGTTCCCCGGAACGCGCCGTGGCCAATCTGCTCCTGTCGGTGCGGAAGCAGAGGTACACGGTGATGGACTTCAGCGAGATCGATCCAGGCCCGCTCGGGGGTGTCGCCCAGTGCGGCAGGGTGTCGGGCGAAGGCGGGAGGACGGCCATGTGCGTGTGGGCCGACCACGGCAGCAACGGCATCATCGAGTGGTACTTCTCCTCACTTGACGAAGCCCGAACCGAGTTCGTCAGCGTGCGCGCAGAACTCGAATTTCTGGCATAGCCCATGGCGAGACGGAGTTGGTGGGAAGGCGCGCGCTGGTACGCGTTCACGGCCGTGATCCTTGCCGTTCTGCTGGGATCGGAAACGGCTCGGCTGTGGCGGGCATGGCAGGTGCACGGAACCGTGCTTGCCGGGCCGCTTCTGGCCGCGATGGTTCTGGCGCTGGTCACGGGGGCGATGCTGTGGTGGCTGGGCTGGATCTTCGTGTCGGAGCGCGTGTCCCCGACGTGGAACCTCGTGCTGTTCGTCGGCGGCGGGCTGTGGGCCGTCGGCATGCTGGTGCTGTTCGTCGGGACTCACCAGATGCGCGGTGTGCGGCTCGTCTATGAAGCGTTCGAGCGGCCCGACACGGCGTCGCAGGTCACCGCCGTGGCTTATCAGGCGTTCGTCTGGGCGGGGATGCTGGTGGCGATGTCGGTGTTCGCCCGCTCCTGGTATCGGGCTGGGGGCTTCGGGGCGGACACTCCGCAGCCGATGCCGTAGGCGTCCCTTCGCCGCAACCGGCCCACGTGGTATAAAAATGCCGGTATAGAAATACCACGGTTAAGGAGGCTGCTGTCGTGATCGAGCTGAAGTCCGCCGACGAGATCGGCCGCATGGCGGTGACCGGCCAGTTCGTCGGAGAGCTGCTGGCTGAGCTGAGCGGGATCGCCGCGGTCGGTGTCAACCTGCTGGACCTCGAACATCACGCCCGCCGCCGGATCGCCGAGCGCGGCGCGGTGTCCTGCTACTGGGACTACGCGCCTTCGTTCGGTCGCGGCCCGTTCCGCAACGTGCTGTGCCTGTCGGTCAACGACGCGGTGTTGCACGGCCTGCCGCACGACTACGTGCTGCGCGACGGCGATCTGCTCAGCATCGACATGGCCGTCGGCATCGACGGCTGGGTCGCCGACTCCGCGCTGTCGTTCGTCGTCGGCACCCCCGACCCGGCCGACCTGAAACTCATCGAGGCCACCGAGGTCGCGCTGGCGGCCGCCATCACCGCCGCCCAGCCAGGCGGCCGCCTCGGCGACGTCTCCCACGCGATCGGCGAGGTCGCCCACTCCTACGGCTACCACGTCAACGGCGAGTTCGGCGGCCACGGCATCGGCCGCACCATGCACGAGTCCCCGCACGTCGCCAACAGCGGCCGCGCCGGCCGCGGCGTGAAACTCGTCCCCGGCCTCACCATCGCGATCGAGCCCTGGCTCTGCCAGTCCACCGACCGGGTCAAGTACGACGCCGACGGGTGGACGATCCGCTCCGCCGACGGCTCGCGCACCGCGCACTCCGAACACACGGTCGCCATCACGGCTTCCGGGCCCCAGGTGTTGACCCGTCGCCCCGCCATGGCTGACTGACCGGGCCACGGGCACGCTGCCCGCGGCCCGGCCACGTCGCTCAGCGCAGGGTCGCCGCGCCCGCGGCGGCATCGGCGACAAGGACGGGGTGGACGCGCTGGAACACGCGCGCCGCAGGGGCTTCGGTGAACTGGTCGCCATCCTGTCGCGCTGAGCCCCAGCAAAGGGTCAGCCGAGTCCGGCCAGTCCAGGCAGAGCCGGGGCCGAGGCACGCTCAGCCGGCGTCGATGCCGAACAGCTGATGAAGAGCGTCGGCACCGGACGGGGTGATCCGGAGGGCGCGGCCGGTGCCGACGGGTTCAAGCCAGCCCGTGTCCATCGCGTGCGTGCGTAACGCCGCCCCGAGCACACCCGCGAGGTGCGGGCGGCGTTCGGTCCAGTCGAGGCAGCTACGGACCAGCGGACGCGAGCCGCGCCGTTTCTGGTCCAGGTCGATCCCGAGGCCGGCCAGCCAGGCACGGCCCGGCTCGGTCACAGCCAGGCCTGCCTCCTGGGTGACTACACCGCGTGCCAGCAGGGCGTCCGCCAGGGCGACGCCGAGGCGGCCGGCGAGATGGTCGTAGCAGGTCCGGGCGTTCGCCTCGGCGCTACGCCGGACGCTGTCCCGCAGGTTGCGCGGCGCGGGCGCGGCAGCCGACTTCGCCGCGAACGTGGCCAGATCCTCGATCAGCGCGGCGGTCTCGGGGCCGGCCAGCCTCAGGTAGCGATGTCGGCCCTGGCGTTCCTCGACCAGCAGCCCTCCGTCGACGAGCCGGGACAGGTGCTCGCTCGCGGTCGACGCCACGACGCCCACGTGGCGGGCCAGTTCGCCCGCCGTCCAGGCGCGGCCGTCCAGCAGCGCGAGGCACATCGCCGCCCTGGTGGGGTCGGCCAGCAGCCCGGCCAACCGGGCCAGCGGTAACGCGGGCATGGGGCCATCTTGCCCCAGCCACGGTTCGGCGCGCGCCGAAGTGTTCCGCACCTAACGTCGGCCACATGACGATCTACGCCCCGACCGCCGTCACCGCGTACGCCGATGCCCGCGCCGTGCTCGAAGAACCGCGGCTGGTCCCCGAACCCGCCGTCGTGGCGGACGCGCCCGGCGGCTCTCTAGCCTGGCTGCGCGCCACCGTCGCCCGCTTCACCGGCGACGCGCGCGTACACGCCCGCCGGCGTGCCCACGCGATGACGGCGCTTGCCGACCTCGACCCGCGCGAACTACGCCAGGCGGCGGCCGGTTCGGCGGTCGGCTCGGACGACCGGCACACGGTCGTACGCGTCCTGGCCGAGGCGCTGGGCATGCCCGGCCCGGACGAGGTGGCCGAAGCGGTCGTAGCGATCTCCGCCGGATATTTCGGCGGCGAGCTCACGCCCGCCCAGGCGAAAGCCGCCGACAAGGCCGTCGCGTCGCTGCTCGTCTGGACCGCCCAGGCCGGTGGCGAGGCGGACTCGGAGGCCGCCGCGCAACGGATCGGGGTGCTGGTGCAGGCATGCGACGCGACCGCCCGACTGGTCGAGAATGCCCGCCGAAGCGCACCGGACGGGCCTCCGCCAGGTGGCGCGGACGCTCTCCTCGCAGCGGTGCTGCGGCATGACCCGCCGGTCACGACGCTGCGCCGACGCGCGCCGGCCGACATCCGCGTGGGCGGGCTGGACCTCCGGGCCGGGCAGGTGGCGCTGATCGACGTCGTCGCCGCTGCGCCGGGGACGCCCGCCGACCGGTCCGATCCGGACAGCGGGGAGCAAGACGAGCAGGCGCATTTGGCCTTCGGCGCAGGGCCGCACCGGTGTCCGGGCCAGGCCCAGGCGCTGGCGCTGGCCGCCGGACTGCTGGCACGCGACGAGTTGGCCGCGAACGTCGCCAGCGCGCTCGATTACCACGCCGAGGCCGTCGGCCGCTTCGGTGCCTCCGACGACCCCGAGGAGCAGGCATGAGCACCGTCGGCCCATCCGCCGCCAGCGCCTTCCGCGAGCTGCACCACCGCACCGGCGCGCCGTTGCTGCTGCCGAACGCCTGGGACCACGCCTCCGTGGCCGCGCTGGCCGTGGCCGGCTTCGTCGCCGTCGGCACCACCAGCCTCGGTGTCGCGGCCGCGGCCGGGCTGCCCGACGGGACCGGCCGGACGCGTGCTGAGACGCTGCGGCTGGCACACCGGATCGGCGGCGGGTCCTTTTTGCTCACCGTCGACGTCGAGGGCGGCTTCAGCGACGACCCGGCCGAGGTCGCCGACCTCGTGGCAGAACTCGCCGAGGCGGGTGCGGTCGGCGTCAACCTGGAGGACGGCCGCGCCGACGGCAGCCTCACCCCGCCGCGCCTGCACGCGGCGAAGATCACCGCGGTCAAGTCGGCCGTACCCTGGCTCTTCGTCAACGCCCGCACCGACACCCACTGGCTGGGCGGAGGACGTGAAGGGGAGACCGCCTCCCGCCTGGCGGCGTACCAGGACGCGGGCGCAGACGGTGTCTTCGTGCCCGGTCTGACCGATCCGGCCTCCGTCGCGGCGGCCGTGGGCGCGACCACGTTGCCGCTCAACGCCCTGGCCACCCCGGACGGGCCCTCGCTCGCCGGCCTCGCTGACCTCGGAGTGCGCCGAGTCAGCCTCGGTTCGCTGCTGTTCCGGCTGGCCCTTGGCACGGCCGTGGACGCGGCCGTTCACCTTCGTGCGAACGGCGTTCTTCCGCAACTGCCCTCGATTCCGGGCTATGCCGTGGTACAGGCCCTGGCCTTCCCGGAGAGCTGAGGAGACCACGTGCATCGGCTTCGCGGCCCAGCGGCGATAGCACCGAACCCGCCCGAGCCCAGGCCCGGCCGACTTAGGATTGCGCAGGTCAGGACCGGCCTCACGGGAAGGGATTTGACATGGGCTCCACGAAGTCGACCGGGCCGCGCCGAGCGGTCATCGCACTGGCGTTCCTCGCCGCGGCGCTCATCGCCCCGGCGGCGGCCCGCGCCGAGAGCGGCGTCACCGGTCACGGGATGACCGGGCTCGCCGCTGAACAGGTCACCGTTCAGACGAAACAAGGCCCGATGGGCGCCTACCTCACCGATGGCCAAGGCAGGTCGCTGTATCTGTTCGCGGCGGACACCGCGGGGACCTCCACGTGCGAGGGCACCTGCGCGGCTGCCTGGCCGCCGCTGGTCACCACTGGTGCGCCCCAGGCGGGTTCGGGCGTCAGCGCGGACAAACTCAAGACAGTGGCCCGCCCCGACGGCAGCATGCAGGTCGTCTACGACAACCACCCGCTGTACTACTTCGTCAAGGACGCCAAGGCGGGCGACACCAACGGCCAGGGCCTGGACGCTTTCGGCGCCCTGTGGTGGCTGGTCGCCCCGGCCGGCTCCGCGATCACCTCCCGCTGATCCACTCGCGCCCGAGGCCGTACTGCGGCTTCAGCCGCCGAGGGCATCGCCCAAGGCCGTGCGCTGGTAGCGGACGGACTGGCCGGTGCGTATCCCGGTCACCAGTCCCGCCTCCCGCAGCACGGCCAGGTGACCGCCGATCGTGCCGAGGCTGAGACCGAGCTGGCGGACGAGCTGCGTGGTGGTCGCCGGCACGGCCAGCGCCCGCAGCACGTCGGCCCGGTGCGGTCCGACCAGCCGGTCCAGGGCCTGCGGCGCGGCCGCGCCCGACGGCGGGCCGAACAGGTCGGCGATGCCACGGGCTGGGTAGACCAGTGCGTACGGCCAGGGCGGCTCGACATAGCTGATCAGTGTGCCGAAGACGGTGGGCATCAGCAGCAGCCCTTTGCCTCCGAGCCGGTATCGCTCCCGCTGGGAGCGGGGGCCGGTGCGCACCTCGATGGTCCCGGTGGGGCCGTCGGAGTGCCAGCTCACCCGGGGGTCGAGGTCGGACAGCGCGGCCGCCCAGCCGTACATGGCGAGGTGCCCGGCGCGGCGTACGAGGTCGCGTTCGAGCACCGTACGCAGGCGCGGCCAGTCGGGTTCGACGAGGGCGTGCCAGCCGGCCTCGATGGCTTCGGCCAGCCGGTCGAGCACGTCGGGGCCGTCGAGGATGCGCTGGACGTACAACGGCGGGGTGCGTAGTCCGGCGAGGTTGCGGGCGAGTTCGACGCGCACGCGCCCCGGCGGCGTGGCCCGGACGACGGCCAGTTCGGCGGCGAAGTCGTCACCGGTCCCGGTCGGCGGTGGGTGGATGAAGTCCGCGTTGTAGGCGCCGCGCCGGAACAGGGCCGTCAGCGCCCCGACGGCGGGCACCGCCCGGCGCAGTTGCTCGTACCGCGGGCCGATCCGGTCGGCCCACGGCCGCAACGGGCCTGCCTGCTGGACCCCGGCCGCCACCCGCAGCGCCTGCACCGCCTCGCCCAGCGGCGAGATCGCGTACCGAGTGCGCGCCACGTCGGCCGGGCTCACCTCGATGGCCAGCATGTTTCGCCTCCACGCGAAAGCTTACCCGGGTACGCCCCGTCGGCCGGAAGCTCACCGGCATGACGATCACCGACACCACCGCACCGGCCACCTACCGGGAGGTCTTCGCGGTACGCCAGTTCCGGGTGCTGTTCACCGGCTACGCGCTGTTCCTGGCCGGGCGGGCCGTCACGCAGGCGCGTTGACTGCGCGGCCGGGTCGTGGCGTCGACGTGGCTCGATGGCCCTATCCGGGCGGCTGAGGCGGGTCCTCCGCCGTATCCCATAGGCTCCGAAAAGATCGGCGGACATCGAAGTCGCGGCCATGAAATCATCAGACCACGAGGGGTGCCGCGTGCCCTTTCCGGTGACCATCGACGGCGGCGACATCGTCCTGCGGGAGCTGTGCGAGCAGGACCTGCCGCCCCTGACCCGGCTCTACACCGATCCCGAGCTGACCCAGTTCATGGGCTTCGACAAGCTCGCGGCCGACGAGGTGCCCGACGCCCTGCGAGCGCACCTGGCCGCGGCCCGCCGCACGCCGCGCACCCAGTACACCCTGGCCATCACGGTCGACGGCGCACCCGACCTGGTCGGGGTGGTCCGGCTGCTGGTGGAGGAGTACGGCCGCAACGCGATGCTCGGCGGCCTCATCGTGATTCCCGAATCGCCGGGCGTGGGCCGCGGCGTGACCGCGTCTCGCCTGCTCATGGCGTACGGGTTCGGCCCGCTCGCCCTGCACCGCATCTGGGGCGGCAGGCGCACCGACTACCTGCGCATGCACGAGCGGATGACCCGGCTCGGCCTGGTCCAGGAGGGGTTCATGCGGGAGCTGTTCCACACCCACGGCGTCTGGCACGACGTGGTCAGCTACTCCGTGCTCGCCCACGAGTGGAAGCCGGACGGGCCTGAGGTGTCCATCATGGAGTCGACCGCCCCGGCTGCTTTGTCGGCCTCCGGCCCGGCCGGCCTCGTGTGGAAGGAGGACCGGTGAGCATCCCGGAACTGCTGGCCGACCGGGAACGCGACGGCGACGTGCTCGCCTGGCGTCCCGAACTGTTCCGGCCGGGTGGCGAGGACGACCGTCAGCGGTTCGAGCGACTGCTGGTCTCCGGACGGGTGCGCGAGGTCTGCGACACGTTCGCCGAGCAGGTGACCGACCTGGTCGCCACGTTGCATCCGCCGCTGAAGGGTGATCGTGACCAGCTCGCGCGGCTGTCGGCCGAACACCTGGGCGGCGTCGAGCCGTGGCGGGCCGGCACGTGGGTGTTCTATCCCTGGTCGGGGCGGCTGGTGCACCTGCTGGACCGCGACGACTTCCGGCTGCTGCGCACCGACCGCAACCGGGGCAAGATAAGCCGGGAGCAGCAGCGCAGCCTCGCCGGACGGCGCATCGGCGTGATCGGGCTGTCGGTCGGCAACAGCGCGGCGCTGACCCTCGCCACCGAGGGGATCGCGACCGCGTTCACCCTGGCGGACTTCGACACCCTGGCCCTGTCCAATCTCAACCGGTTGCGCGCCGGGGTGCACGAGCTCGGCGTCAACAAGACCGTCATCGCGGCCCGCCAGCTGTTCGAGCTCGACCCGTATCTCGACGTGGACGTCTATCCCGACGGCCTGCACGACAACAACATCAAGCAGTTCTTCCTCGGCGGCAGTGGCCCGATCGATCTGCTGGTCGAGGAGTGCGACGAGCCGCGTATCAAGCTCGCCGCCCGCGAGTGGGCGCGTACCTGCCGCATCCCGGTCCTGATGGACACCAACGACCGGGGCATGCTCGACATCGAGCGCTTCGACCTGGAGCCCGACCGGCCGCTGCTGCACGGCGTTCTCGGCGCGATCGGTTCGGCGGACCTGGCCGATCTCAGCCGCGCGGAGGTGATCGACAGTGTGCTCAAGATGATCGGCGAGATCAGCCCGAAGCTGGCCGCGTCGATCCCGCGCATCGGCGTCGACTTGAGCAGCTGGCCGCAGCTGGCCTCTGGGGTGAGCCTCGGGGGAGCTCTCGTCGCGGATGTCGCCCGGCGTGTGCTGCTGGGCGAGTTGCGCGAGTCGGGCCGCTTCTACGTGGACCTGGACCTGCTGATCCGCGACGGTGCCGGCATCGACTCCCGGGCCGACCGTCTCGGCGCGGAGGGGCCCGGTGTCTCAGTCCTCGGGGACGAACGCCGCCGCGACCTCGGACCGCACCGGCCAGCCGAGTGACTGGTACAGGCGCCGTCCATCGTCGGTGGCCACGAGCAGCCCGGTGGTCATCCCGTGGCGCGCGGCGTGGTCGCTCAGCGTCCGCATGACGGTGGTGCCCAGGCCGCGGCGCTGGTGCGCCGGTGCGGTCTCCACCTGGTCGATGATCGACTCGCCGGCGGGTGCCAGACGTCCGGAAGCCGCCGTGGCGCCTGCGCGGTCGACGACGGTCGCCACGACGACCCCACCGGCGGTCGCGACCTGACCAGATCCGGCAGGGCGGTGAGTGTGCGGTCGACGGGTGACGGAGTGGTACTTCCGGTGTACGAGGCCGCGTCGCGTTTTTCCATCACGGTCTACCTTATTGCAAAGTACTGGCAATAAGGTGGATCTTCCTGGCGACGCCGCATACATGAAACATCGCAAGGTATCCGATAAGAACTAATGGTGCATATCGGCTCTATGATGCAATCATGATCCGCCCGACCCCCGCTCGCCGTGCTGTCCTAGGCCTGACCGCTGCGGCTCTGCCGCTCTCGCTGACCGCCGGCGCCGTGCGAGAGCCCGAACCGTCGATCGTGCTCGACGATGTGCGCAGGGTCGATGTGTCGGACACGATCGACGTTCCGGCGCAGGTCAACGCCCGCAACGCCGCGACCCTGCGCGCCCCGGCCAGCGGCGTGCTCGCCGACCTCGCCGTCGAGCCGGGCCAGCTGGTCGAAGCCGGCGACATCCTCGGTGTCATCGCCTCACCCATCGCCCAGCAACGCCTGGCCCGCGCCTGCACCGCAGCCAGCCGGGTCAAGAACATCAAGAAGATCGACCCCGCCAGCCTCGACGACCTCATCGACGACCGACGCGATGCCGGCAACGAGCAGTACAACGCCGCCCGCGACAACGCCAAACTCATCCCCTTCCCGCAGCTGCGCCAGCAGACCATCGACCAGATCAACGAACAGCAGAACACCTTCAACGACACCATCGACGACCTCGAAGACTTCACCGACGACGTCGACGACAACCTGGAGAAGATCGACGAGATCCTCGTCGGCCTCAACGCCGTCACCCGGCTGCTGACCCAGTCCGCCTGCGACGCCGCCCGCACCACCGTCGCAGGCCTCACCCTGCGCGCACCCATCTCCGGCACCGTGCAACTCGGCGGCCCCGAAAGCAACTCCGTCATCGCCTCACTGCTGGCCGACCGCCTGCCGCAAGGCCCCCTGGCCACCCTGCTACCCGGCCTGACCGGCATCGACATCGGCACCGGCGGCGCCGGCGACCCCGGCGTCGACGCGACCCCGCAGCAGGGCGACCCGGTCACCGCCGGCAAAGCCGTCGTCACCATCGTCGACATGAGCGAACTGTCCGTCGTCGGCCAGATCGACGAGACCGATGTGTTGTCGGTGAAGCCGGGCGACCAGGCTGACGTATCCCTGGAAGCGACGCCGGGCACCCGATACCACGCGACGGTGACCTCGATCGACGTGCTGCCCACCGCGGCGGCCCGCGGCGGCGTCTCCTACCGCACCGTGTTCACGCTGCACGGCCCACTGGACCCGGCACCGCTGCCCGGCATGACCGGCACCGCCCGCCTGCCGCTGGGCGACACCGCCGCGGCGCTGTCGGTGCCCGCGGTCGCGCTGTTCGAGGAGGCCGGCAAGACGTTCATCTGGCTGGTGCGCGCGGGCAAGGCGGTCAAGCAGCTCGTCGAGGCCGGGGCCGTCGGCAACGACCGCCGGGAGATCCTGCAGGGCCTCGCCGAGGGCGACCGGATCGTCGTCGCCGGGCTGGAGCAGGTCACCGAGGGGATGACGGTCGAGTGACACCCCCGCCCGGCCGGCGGGGGAAGGTCAGGGGGCGGGTGCGTTCGCGAGCTGGGTCAGCGAGGTCTTCATGGCCTGCACGAACCGGTCCCGCTCCGCGGCACTGATCCGGTCGAGGGACAGGTACGGAGGACCCACCGCTGGTCCGGGTGCGGTGCGTACAGGGCGTACTGGAATGTGCGGCCGACGAAGTAGAAGGACACCTCGTAGCGGAAGTCGATGCGCGGCTGCACCAGCAGGTCGGTGTAGTCGAGCCGGTCGAGGTCGGCGCGTGGCACGAAGTTCAGCCCGACGGAGTCCGCCCCGAACTTCGGCTTGGCCACGTACGTCTCGGTGTCGGGCAGGCGGCCGAGGTCGGCGAACCGGTCGACGGTCGGGATCACCGGGTGGCCGGCCGCGAACAGGTCGAGCAGGTACTGCTTGCCTGCCATGTCGCCTTTGCCGGTGAGCTCGGTGAACACCCGGACTCCGGCGTCGGCGGCCGCGGTCCGGAACGCGTCGTGTTCGGCGCGGTAGTACAGGACCGGGCCGCTGTTGCGTACGGCGACCACGTCGAAGCCGTCCATCAGGGCGCGGGCGTCCAGCGGATGGCAGACCGCCAGGTCGAAGTCTTCCCGCACGATCCCGCCGCGATGCCGGCGGGGCGGGCGGTGCCACCGGTGAACTTTGGAATTACGGTCTTATGGTCGGCTCGGCACGGCGGCCTTCGTGAGATCAGGACGGGCAGGACATGAACCACGGCACCCGCGACGACGTGCTCGACTGCCTGGCAGAGGCAGTCGGGGCCGTCATGGCCGCACACCCGACGCGGGTCGCCATCGATGGGCCGCCCGCCGCCGGCAAGACCACGCTCGCCGACGAGCTGGCCGACGTCTTGCGCAAGCGGGGCCGCGAGGTCATCCGCGCGACGATCGACGACTTCGTCTTCCCCCGGGCACGGCGCTATCCGCGGGGCGAGTACTCGGCCGAAGGCTGCTACCTCGACACCCATGACCACGACGCGCTTAACCGGGTTCTACTCGATCCGCTCGGCCCAGGCGGAGATCGACGCTTCCAGCACGCGGTCTACGACCGCACCGCAGACACCGTGCTGTCCCCGCCGGCCAAGCGGGCTCCCGCCGACGCCGTGCTCGTCTTCGACGGCGTCTTCCTCCTGCGCCCGGAACTCGTCGATCGGTGGGACCTGCGCGTGTTCGTGTCGACCGAGCTCGGCAGAACCGTGGACCGTGCCGTGATCAGAGAACGCGGGGTGTCGTCTCGCGCCGAAGTCGAACGGCGCTGGCGTGAGCGATACATCCCCTCCCAGCAGCTGTACTTCGCCGCGGTCCGCCCGACTGATCGGGCCGACATCATCGTGCACAACGACGAGCCCCAGCACCCGGTCTGGGAGACCCGGGGACGCTGATAGCCCGGTCGGGGAGTCAGTCGTCGTCGGGGATGACCTCAGCGGTCGGTTCGTCGCCGGCGCACGTGACGACGACGCGCATCTCGGTCTTGCCCTTCTTGAACTTGATGCGGGCCCGGTCGGCCGGGCCCGGTTCCGGGTCGTCGGCGCGGTAGCCGGGAGCCGGGCTCCACGAGGCGAGTGTCACCGTGCCGCCCGCGCACGAGGCGTGCACGACACCACCGGGGGTGGTCAGGGACCGGATCGTCGACGGCGGGGTGGTCGGCGCGACAGCGGAGACGGCGGGGGCCGGTGACGCCTGCGGGCTGCCGGACGGCTCCTCGGCGAGCAGCCGGTCGACATCGGCGGAGCTGAGCACCGGGTGCTGGCCCGACCCGCCGAGCAGGCCGGCACCGATGGCGTCCACGCCCGCCACCGCGACCGCGGCGGTGACCGCCGCCGCCACCAGCCAACCGGCCGCCATCACCAGGGTGCTTCTGCGCATGGGACCCACTATGCCCGCGCGATGGTTAACGCGCGGCTAAGGGGCGGCTATGGTCCGGCCCGCAATGGGGTGGCCGAGGCCTGCTCGGATACCGTCAGGCCATGGCCAAGGTGGTGATCGTGGAAGACGATCTGACGATTCGTACGACCGCGATCCGGGCGCTCACCGAACGCGGGCACGCCGTGGCTTCGGCGGCCACCGCCATGGACGGCTTGCGCACCGTCGTCGCGGAGCGGCCCGACGTCGTGCTGTTGGACCTGGGCCTGCCCGACCTCGACGGCAGGGAGGTGCTGCGCATGCTGCGCGCGATCGACACCGTGCCCATCATCGTGGTGACCGCCCGCAGCGACGAGGCCGAGATCGTCCGGGCGTTGGACGCCGGAGCCGATGACTACGTGGTCAAACCGTTCGGCGCGGCACAGCTCGACGCCCGAATCCGCGCCGTGCTGCGGCGCACCGAGCAGCGCGGCGCGCCCGGCGCGCCGTCGGAGCCCGTTCAGCTCCAGTCGTAGGTGCCACCCAGTAGATCGGTCAGCACGAGTCCAGGGTCGTCGGCCTCCGCGTCGAAGCGGTCGAATGTCGGGTCATACAAGGACAGGAACACGAGCCGCCATGGCACCCGATATCGATAGGTGAAGGGCACGGCGTCAGGCTGCTCGACGACGAGTTGTCGCCTACGCAGGCTGCCACGGTGGCGGACTGTCGTGTCCGGGCCTATCACCGTCTGGCGATCACCGATGCGGAGTGTCCTCCGTTCACCGACCTGGCGCAGCTCGGCAAGCTGCCCGCCGAGCTGGTCGGCCCAGACGATCGTCTCCGGAGTCCCCGTGCCTCCGTCTCCCAACAGACCACTCCCTTCGAGGTGAATGTTCAGGTTCGCAGTGCGCGCACTGCGGTGGACGACATCTTCGCCAGCTCCGGACGGGTGGGCACGAACACTGTGGTGACTCCCAGCGCCTCATTCGTCGCTGCTAGTTCGTGCTCGCGCTGGTAGTCGGTGGAGTTCCTGACGCCGCGGACGATGACACCGCATCCATGGTGTCGGCAGTACTCGACGGTCAACCCGTGCCAGCCGGCCACCGTGACGTTTGCCCAGTCCGCAGGTAGCAGGCGGTGAATCTCCGTCACCCGGGCAGCAGTCGACTGGGACGGCTGTTTGTCGGCGTTGACGGCGGCCAGGATGGTGACGTGGCCGAACATGCGGCGTGACCGGTCTACGACGTCGAAGTGGCCCGGTGTGAAGGGATCGAAGGTCCCGGGGTACACCGCTCTGGTCGAGTCGAGACCGCCGGCAGACGCGTGAGCCATCGCGCCAGACTAACGACCGCCATCCGCAAGCAGCACCATGCCCCGCAGCCACATCGGCAGGTGCGCCGGGTCGGCGAGCAGCTGGGCGACCCGCTCCCGCGGCAGGGCGATCTCGATCGAGACGGTGTAGTTCATGGCGGAGCGCTCCGGGTTCGGCTGGTGAACGGCCGTCACCCTAGCAGCCTCGCCTGACACTGAGCGTGTTCCGACCTCGTTTCTGCTGGTGAGCGGGTGCCGGCAACCGACATGAGGTACGGCGTCGTGCGAACTTGATTGACGGGGTGATCGAGCGGGTTCTACGGTCGCGCGATGCGCCCCGGAGAGATCGTCGTCACCGCCGAGCAGGTTCGCGCGCTGCTCGACGAGCAGTTCCCCGAATGGTCGGACCTGCCGATCGTCGCGCAGCCGTTGAACGGCACCGACAACGCGCTGTTCCGGTTGGGTGATTCCCTGACGGCACGCCTGCCCCGCGCGGAGTGGGCGGTAGGCCAGGTGGCGACCGACACGGCGTGGCTGCCGCGGTTGGCGCCGCACCTGCCCGCGCCGGTGCCGGTGCCGATCGCGACCGGCTGGCCGGGCGGGGACTACCCGTGGCCATGGACGGTCGTCCCCTGGCTGGACGGGCGCAATCCGCAAGCCGGGCAGAACCACGTCGACCTGGCCGTCGACCTCGCGGGATTCGTGCGGTCAATGATCGCGATCGAGCCGATGGGCGGGCCGCTCAAGGAGGGCATCCAGCGCGGCGTGCCGCTGGCGCGGCGGGACGAGGTGACCCGCTGGTCGATCGGGGTGCTGGGGGACCGGATCGACGGGCGGGCGGTGGCCGCGGCGTGGGACGAGGCGCTCGCGGTGGACGAGTGGCCCGGACCAGCGGTATGGCTGCACGGCGATCTCCTGGAAGGCAACCTCCTGGTCGACGACCGGGGCAGGCTCAGCGGGGTGATCGACTTCGGCGGTCTCGGCCGGGGCGATCCGGCGGTCGAGGTGCGGCCGGCCTGGAGCCTGTTCGACGCCCGTGCGCGGGCCGCCTATCGGGAGGCGCTCGGGTTCGACGAGGCGACCTGGGTACGCGGGTGGGCGTGGCCGCTGTCGGGTTCGCTCTACTGGCTGGCGGACCTGTGGGACTCGATCAGCGCGCAGGATCGCGCGGACACGATCCGCCATATCGACTACATCGTGAGTAACCGCCACGGCTGATCGCGCCGTGTCCACGCGATCATGGTCGGCCACGCCCGGGGGCGTGGCCGGCTCGGCCGCGAAGATTGCGGCCAGGCTGGCCACGCCGATGACCTATCGGTTCACAGCGCTCCGATTCGCCGCTGCCGGGATGCCATACGTCGCCCCGGTCCTGGGCGTCGCGCGTGCGGCGTCGCCCGACCAGGCCCGGCGGCGGCGCGGCTGTCGGATTGCGGGTGTCGTGCGGCCGGTCCGGCGTTTCGGGTCGTGTGCAGCCAGAACGTGATCCGCTCCAGGACCGTGGGCGTCGCCGTGCCTTCGCGGGCCTTGCACATGGCGAGCAGCCAGGCGTCGAGCAGGCGGTGGTCGACGTCGAGGTGGAACGTGCCGTCGGTCCGCGAGGACGCGCAGGTGTGGCGACGGCGTGCGGGGAGCGGGAGGTGCGTGGGCACGACTGCCCGGTTTTCGAGCATGGTGGTACACCGTTTTCCGTGAGAAGTCCGCAGCAGGAAGGTGCGCGGCGCACGGGTGCGACGCGCGACAGGTTCAGCGCTCGGTGGGTCTCACAGGGTGTACAACGGCCGGTCCTTGGCTCGACGAGGTGGCTGGGCAGGAGGTTAGCGGCGCGCGGTGGCTCCGGTCCACCGGTTTCGGGCGGCTACGGGTGCCTGATCGGTTTGAAGAAGTCTCCTGCGGCCATGTACGCGAACACGGACAGTCCGATCCGTACGCCCTGGTTGTCGGCGGAGCGGAAGTGGACGCCGCCCCAGATGCGCGCTTCGACGACCTCGGCCAAGGCCTTCGAGAAGCTCGGGAAGTGCCGTGTCGCGTCGGCGGCGGGGCTGTACGCGCTGAAGGAGATGTCGTCGCGCTGGTAGAAGTACGCCAGGGTCGCCATCGACGCGGACGTGAAGCAGGTGTGGCCCGAGGTGTACTCGGGGAACGGCGGTGTGACGAGCAGCGGCATCCAGTTCGGGTCGCCCGCGGTCGCCCGGTTGCCGTCGGTGTCGCCGAGCTGGACCGCTGTCACCGGCCGCCAGAAGTTCCAGTGCTCCTTTTCGGCGTAGCAGGCGATGAGGGCGTCGGCTTCGGTCATGTCGACCATGGCGAACATGCGTGCGGCCTGCAGCGTGTTCAGTCCTCGGCTGGTCGCGACCTGGCGTTTGATCTCCCACTCGGTGAGCCGCCGGTCGTGCCACCAGATCGCGGCCGACGTCTGGTCGGCGGTGCGTGCCTGGCTGTCGACCCCGCCGAGTCGTTTGATCTCGTTGTAGTCGCGGGTGTAGGCGCTGCTGGTGAGTGCGGGTGGTCCCGAGGTGCGGAACATGGACGCGCTGGGGAGCAGGAACGGTGTGACGTGTCCCGTCCACGCGCCGGCCGAGGCGAACGTCGGTGGCGTCGGGCGCCACTGGCCGGGCCGGGTGCCTGCCTGCCAGGTCTGCGACCCGAACGCGCCGTCGTCACGACGTGCCGCGATCATCGCAGCCGCCGCCTGGGCCCCCACCGCCACACCGCGCTGCTTGGGGGAACCGTCGGGTATCGCGGCCAGCGCGGCGTCGTACTGGGCCTGGAGCCGTGCCAGCTGAGCTGGGAACAACGAGACCAGCATCTGGAACGCGGCGGTCGCGACGGCGGCTTCGGTCGACTCGGTCCCGGAGGCGGCTGGTGCGCTGAGATAGGGCCGGTACGGCGTGCCCGCGATCGCGTTGACGGCGTCGTAGACGGCCCCGTGCACCATCGCGAAGCTGCGCGCCTGCTCGTTCGGCTGCTGCTGCGCGACGTCCCAGATGGCCTGCTGGGCGTTGGCGTCCCAGACGACGACCGGGTTGGCGGCGGCGGCTTGGGCGATCGGCGATCTGATCACCACCGTGGACGTGATCACAAGTGCGGCGGAAACGACGACACGCAGGACCGTACGCCTTGCCATGAAGTTCCCCGTTCTGGACGTAGCTTGCCAGGCAGCACCAATCGAACCATTCCCATCAATTGAGTGCAATGCCAAAGGCGGGCATGGTCGACTTCTGCGATGTGATCGCTGACATTTACGCAGTCCGATAGGCTCTCGCCGCGCGAACCCCTCGTGGAGGGTCTGATGAGCCGCCCTGGCGTGGGACAACGGCGTCGCGTCCACCCCGCCGATGGGCTGGAACAGCTACGACGCGTTCAACTGGAGCGTCACCGAGGCCGACGTCCGGGCCAACGCCGACTACATGCGCGACAACCTGTGCCGGCACGGCTGGCAGTACATCGTGATCGACTGGGCGTGGTACTACCCGGGTCGGCACAACAACAGCCCCAACCAGGACGCGAGCCTGCAACCCCGCCTGCGCATGGACGCCAACGGTCGGCTGCTGCCCGACACCACACGATTCCCGTCCGCGACAGGCGCCAACGGCTTCAAACCACTCGCCGACTACGTGCACGCCCAAGGCCTCAAGTTCGGCGTGCACCTCATGCGGGGCATACCCCGCCAAGCCGTCGCGGACAACGTGCCGATCCTCGGCACGAGCTGCCGTGCCAACCAGATCGACAACAGCACCACCGCGGCCTGGCTCAACCTGATGTGGGGCCTCGACATGTCCAACACCTGCGCGCAGGCCTACCTGGACTCGGTGTTCCAGTTGCTGGCCGGCTGGGGCGTCGACTTCGTCAAGGTCGACGACATCGCCGCGCCGACCTACCGCCAGGCCGAGGTCGACGGATACCGGCTGGCGATCCAGCGCAGCGGCCGCCCGATGGTGCTGAGCCTGTCGCCCGGCCCGACACCGGTCGCGAGCGGCCCGCACGTGCAGGCCAACGCGCACATGTGGCGCATCGTCAACGATCTGTGGGACAACTGGTCCGCGCTCGACGCGCTGTTCGACCCGCTGCGCGCCTGGACGCCGTACCGCGCCACGGGAGCCTGGCCCGACCCGGACATGATCCCGATCGGGCGGTTGTCGAAGTACGGGCCGGTCGGCTCACCGCGCTACTCCGGCCTGACCGCCGACGAGCAGCGGACCCTGATGACCCTGTGGGTCATCAACCGGGCGCCGCTGATGTGGGGAGGCAACCTGGTCGAGAACCGGGCCGCCGAACTCGCGCTCATGACCAACGCCGCGGTGCTCGCCGTCGACCAGAACAGCACAGACAACCGCCAGATCACCGCGGGCTCCCGGCAGGTCTGGGCCGCCGACGTGCCCGGCACCAACCACCGCTACCTGGCCCTGTTCAACCGTGAAGGCGCGACGGCCACCGTGACGGCCAACCTCGCCGAACTCGGCGTCGGGTCGGCCACCGTCACCGACCTCTGGTCCGGCGCGAACCTGGGCACGGCCACCGGCACCTTCACCCGCTCGCTGTTCGCCCACGGCTCCGGCCTCTACCGCATCGCGACGCAGACCACCACCCCGACGCCGCCGCCGACCCCCACCTACACGCTGACCGCACGGCACAGCGGCAAGCTGCTCGACGTCTACAACGCCGCCCTCACCGACGGCGCGAACGCCGTCCAGTGGGCCGCCAACGGGCAGTCCAACCAGCGGTGGCAGTTCCGCGACGCCGGTGGCGGCTACTACCAGGTCGTCAGCCTCAACAGCGGCAAGTGCCTCGACGTGTACGGGGGTGCGAGCGCCACGGCCGACGGGGTGCGCGTGGTGCAGTGGACCTGCGGCTCCGGCACCAACCAGCACTGGCAACGCAGCCAGGTCTGACGTCTTGCCTGGCGGCCTGCACCGCGACCTGCCGTGTGGCTCAGCCGAGCCGCACGGCGGGTTCAGGCCCGCCCGACCGCGACCCGGCCGGTCAGTCCGCGGCGAGGTGGCGTTCGACGGTGGCGACCTTGGTGTGCAGCGCGCCGCTGACGCCGTCGCGCCAGTCCAGTTTCAGGACGAGGCCCACGCGTGGCGACTTCGCCTTGACGGCCTCGGTGGCGGCCTTGACCACGGCCATCACCTCGTCCCAGGACTCGCCCTCGACGGTGGTGAACATGGCGTCGGTGCGGTTGGGCAGGCCGGAGGCGCGGACCACCCGGACCGCCTCGGCGACCAGTGCGCCGACGTCCTCCCCGGCGCCGACCGGTGAGACGGAGAACGCGACCAGAACCGACATGATCACGAGGCTACCAGGATCCGCGCCGCACTCCGGCCGGGTCTCTGCCGGTAGCGAACTGGGCTGTCGGGCAGCCGCGCGCCTGGCTATAAAGGAGCCATGTCGAATCCGGCGGAGCGGGCACACGCCCAGGCGGCTCCGCGTCGGGTGCTGTTGCGCTCGGCGCTGGGCGAATCACTGCGGCGCCTGCGCCTCGAACAGGGGCGTACGCTGGCCGAGGTCGCGCTGGCGGCGCGGATCTCGATGCCGTACCTGTCCGAGGTCGAGCGCGGGCTCAAGGAGGTCTCCTCCGAGGTGCTCGCGGCGTTGTGCGCAGCGCTGGGCGTCGACCTGTCGGAGCTGCTCGTCGCCGTCGCCTTCCACATCTCGGCGAGCAACACCGCGACCACGGTGCTTCCGGTCCGGCGGATGACCGCGGGACAGTTCGACGTGGCGGCGCCGCCGACCCGGCGAGCCGGCGACGCCTACGCCCTGGCCGCCTAACCTTCCGGCGTCGTCTTCACGGTGGAGATGACCTGATCGGCCAGGCCGTACGCGACGGCTTCGGCGGCGCTGAACGTCTTGTGCCGGTCGAGGTCGTGCCGGATCTTCTGGGTGGGGTGACCGGTGTGCCGGCTGAGGATGTCGTCCATCTCGGCCCGCACGCGGGACACGTCGCGGGCCCGGATCGCCAGGTCCGGCAGCGTGCCCTGCGCCACGTCGAACGAGCCCTCCTCGGTCGACGGCTGATGCAGCACGACCTTGGCATGGCGCAGCACCGAGCGCTTGCCGGCCGTCCCCGCCGCCAGCAGCACCGCCGCTGCGGAGGACGCCTGCCCGATGCACAGCGTGGCGACGTCCGGCCGCACGTACTGCATCGTGTCGTAGATCGCGGTCAGCGCGCTGTAGGAACCGCCCCGCGAGTTGATGTAGAACTCGATGTCCTGGTCGGGGCTCTCCGACTGCAGATGCAGCAGCTGCGCGATGATCACGTTGGCGACGTCGTCGGTGATCTCCGTGCCCAGGAAGATGATCCGCTCCGACAGCAGCCGGGAGTAGATGTCGAAGGCGCGCTCGCCGCGCGAGGTCCGTTCGACGACCGTGGGGATCGTGTACTGGCCCATCGCCCTACACCCCCATCCGCTGCTTGACCACGCGCGGGCGGATGTCGTCGAGGCGTTCGACGATGTGATCGACCATCCCGTAGTCGAGCGCCTCCTGCGCGCTGAACCAGCGGTCGCGCTGCCCGTCCTCGACGATGTCGGCCACCGGTCGGCCGGTGTGCTCGGCGGTCAGCGCGCTCATCAGGTTGCTGATCCGGTCCAGCTGCCCGGCGTAGATCTCCACGTCGGCGGCGGTGCCGCCCAGGCCGGCCGACCCCTGGTGCATGAGGATCTGCGCGCTGGGCAGCGCGAACCGCTTGCCCTGCGTGCCGGCGCACAGCAGGAACTGCGCCATGCTCCCGGCCAGTCCCATCGCCACGGTGATCACGTCGTTGGGGATGAGCCGCATCATGTCGTACACGGCCAGCCCCGCGAGCACGGACCCGCCCCGCGAGTTCAGGTACAGCGCGACGTCGCGGCGCGGGTCTTCGGCGGACAGCGCCAGCAGCTGGGCGCATATCCGGTTGGCGATCTCGTCCTCGACGTCGGATCCGAGCACGATGATGCGCTCGTGCAGCAGTCTCTTGCTGAGTTCGTCGTCCAGTGTGGCGGTGACACCCATGTGCGCACTCCTGTTCCTCGGGCTGTTCGTTCTCCACGATCAGGCCTGGGGGTGCGGGGTGCCAAGGCGATCTGCTGACAGCGACTTAGCCCAGAGCAGAGGCGGTCGGGCAGGTCGGCGTTGCGCAAAGGATCGTCCGGTCGCCGCCCCGGGCCGCGAGATGATCGCCGTACCGCGGCGGTCGAACGGCTCACCGCACGCAACCTGCCCGCGAACGGCAAGGTGCTGTTCTACCTGGGCCAGGACAGCACGACGCTGGCGGATTCGCCACCGACGTGCTGGACGCCGACCCGGGCTTCCCCCGCCCGGCGGGCGTGACTCTCTACACCAACCTCGTCGGCGCGCCGATGGTGACACCGCGGGGGCGTTGGCCGTCTACGACCGGTTCCTCACGGGGGACGTGTACGAGCAGCGCGCCGCCGTGGACGGTCTCGGCCGGTTGGGGCCTCAGGCAGCCTCGTATGCCGGGCAGCTCCGCAAGCTCCTGCGTCGCAAGGACCCTCACGGCTGGCTACGGCTGGGTGCGGCACGGGCTCTGTGGCAGGTCGCGGGCGAGACCTCGACCGTCACGCCGGTGCTCGAAGGTGTCTGGGACGCCAACCCGCACACCCGTACCGCGATCGCGCAGGTGTGGTCGGACATGGGCCTGGCCGCCGCCTCGGCCAGGCCGCTGATCGAAGCCGAACTGAGCCGAGTGCGCAGGCACAACGCCGTCGACGGCGGCTACAGCTCGGCCCAGGTCGTCGACGACGAACGCCTCCTCCGTGCCTGCCGGGCAGCGCTGACGGCGGTGGCGGGCTGACATCGACCTGCGCGGGATCGGGCACGCGCGACCGTTGACGATCGCAGCTGCGCCGCGGCATGCGATCGACACCCTTGGTGGCCTTCTGTACGCTCACGGTCGTCCATGCCTGGGGGAGGCCGTCGTGACGTTCGCTGTCGACATGAAGGCGCTGTACGAGGTGCCCGAGATGCTGGACCGGCTCGCCGAGGACGCCCGCCGGTGCAGCGACTACGCCAAGCAGGCGTTCGACTTCGCTTGGGGCCCGGGTGTCCTCAACCGCGTACGCGGTGATCACGCACAGGCACGGGCGGACGTGGTGTCCTTCTACGCGGCCGTCGCCGGGCGAGCAGGCGGGCTGGCGCGCTCGGTGCGCGAGTCGCTGGTGATGTACCACGAGACGGATCTGGCGACCGCGGCCGGGCTGGACGCGCAACTGCCCACGATGGCCTACGACCACACCGCCGGCCGGTACCCGGCGCTGCGGCTCGAGGTCGTGCAGGCGTACCAGCCGGAGTTGCTGGAACCGGCCGATCGCCTCACGCCGGTGCCCGACTACCTGCCGCAGTGGCCGCACGAACCCGAGTGGAGCGACCTCGTCAGCCCCGCCGGCATCTGCCGGGACGTGGTCATGGGCGCGAACTGGATCGCCGTCCAGCTCGGCGTGGCCGACCGCGTCTACGATCCGCTCGACATGATCTCGAACTACCTGGTCGGCAACTGGTCGGGCATGCGGGCGTGCAGCGACGCGCTGGAGAACCTGCGCAGGGCGACGGCCGACCTGGCGGCCAACACGCAGTGGGCCGAGATCCGCGTCAACGCGTGCTGGCAGGGCAACGCCGCCGACGCGGCCTGGCTGCAGCTGCGCGCCCTCGGCAGGGCGCTGGAGCTCGCCGATCAGCCGCTGGGCGTGTGCCGCGACGCGTACCGCGACGTCTGCGAAGAGGTCAAGGAACTCGAGGAGATCTGCGAACTGCTGCTGCTGGACGTCATCGACGCCGCCACCTTCGCCGTGCTGGGCGTCGCGACCGCGGAGACCGGCGTCGGCCCGGTGGTGTTCGGCGCGCTGGCGATCGCCGACGTCATCCAGGCCATGAAACGCATGAACGACCTGATCAGCACGATGCAGAAGGTCGAGGTCATCGTCGACAGGTACGGCTCGACCGTCAAGATCACAGGCGTGCTGCCGGAGCGGATGACCGAACGGATACCCGCCGTGCCAGCAGCAGTTCAAGGAGCGAACCGATGACCGCCGACGACCGCCCGCACGACGTCGAAGCCCGCCGGGAGATCGTCGCCCGCTACCTGGCGACCCGTGTCGCCGAGCAGGTGAGCGACCCGCGGCACCGCAGACGGGTCACGGCAGAGGCGCTGACCCGCAGCACGGATCCGACGGCCCGCGAGATCGGACGCCAGCTCCAAGACGGCACGGTGACCGCACGGGAGCTGGCCGCCTCGTCGGCGTACGCTCCATTCCTGCTGGCGAACCTGGAACGGGCGAAGAGGTTCGACTACGGCAGAGCCATCCGCACGGCGATCGAACAGGACGGCTCGCGATGACCGACGGTGCCGGTGGCCTGCTGCCGGAACGGCTCATCGCCGACAGGCTGAGCAGGCGGGCGAGTCGCCTGTTCGTCATGTTCGTGGTCGTGTTCATCGCCTCGTGCGCGCTGACGGCTATCGCCCGGCGGACCGGGACAGACCTGGCCGCGGGCACGCCGTACGCGTGGAGCGGGGGAACGGTCTTCCTGCACAGCGAGGCGTCCGGCACGACCTGTGAGCTGACCGACGGCGCGACGAAGACGTCCGTCGACATGTCCCGCGACACGGGGGCGTGGGCGGGTGTCTCCGGGCTCGACCTGACGGCAGCGGCGGAGGCGAGCATCGTATGCGAACAGCCGGTCGTCGTGACCGGCGGCGCGGCGAGGATCATCACCTACCCGGCCCGGTTCGCGTGGGTGCTGGTAGTGGTCGCCTGCCTGCTGTTCCTTGCCTTCCTCGGGACGGTCGGACGCCTGGCGGTGGAACGCCTGCGCGGCGGGTGGCAGCGGACGGGCATCTGATCGGACCTGCCGTCGGGTGGTGTTCCCGATCTCGGTGCGGGCGTGGCCGCGCTCGTGCACGATGGCGCCGAGCTGCCGGTCACCGTGGCGAGGCGCGTGCCGGCGGCTGCTGCCGGAGAGGGCGTCGGCCCCCTCCGGCAGCGGTCGGTCAGCGTCCGCTGGCGGCGGGATCGCGCTTCCACTGGAGATCGGCGTCGTGTGCCGGGCGCGGCGCGTTGATCTCCGCCGGGCGCGGCGCTGGGCGTGACGGCCACCAGAACCGCTCGCCGAGCAGCAGCGCCAGGGCCGGCACGACCAGGGTGCGCACCAGCAGCGTGTCTAGCAGTACGCCGATGCCGACGATGACGCCCAGCTGCGTCAGCACGATGACCGGCAGCACGCCCAGCACCGTGAAGACCGCCGCCAGCAGCACTCCGGCGGAGGTGATGACGCCACCGGTGGCAGACAGGGCCCGCAGCGTGCCCGCCCGGGTGTCCCCGCGTGCGGCGGTCTCCTCCCGGGCCCGGCTGACCAGGAAGATGTTGTAGTCGACGCCGAGGGCGACCAGGAACAGGAATGCCAGCAGCGGCACGCTGGCGGCGAGCGCGGGGATGTCCAGGGCGGCGAAGACCAGGCTGGCCGCGCCGAGGCTGGCGGCGTAGCTGAGCACGACCGTGGCCAGCAGCACCAGCGGCCCCACGATCGAGCGCAGCAGTGCGATCAGGACGATCAGGACCACGGCCAGGACCAGCGGGGCGACCACGGCGTTGTCGCGGGCGTTGGCGTCACGCTGATCCAGGTCGGCGGCCGGCTGCCCGCCCACCAGGGCGTCGGTTCCGGCTCCTGCCGACAGGCCCTCCCGCAGCGCGGTGACGGCGCGGTCCGCACCGGCGGTGCCGGATTCGTCGGCCAGTTGCACCGGCAGCAGTGTCAGCGTGCCGTCGGTGGATGCTTCCGGACGGCCGACGGCGGCGACCCCGGCCGTGCGGGCGGCGATGTCGGCGGCCTGCTGTGCGTTCGGAGTGGAGACGATGACCTGCAACGGCTGCGACGAACCGGCGGCGAAGTGGGCGGCCAGGGTCTGCTGGGCCTGGACCGACTCCACCTCGGTGCGGAACTGCTCGGTCTGCGACAGTCCGATCGTGGTCGTGAGCAGTCCGGCGGCGAGCGCGGCGAGCACGACGGCCGCGGCGGCCAGGACGCCGACGGGGCGGCGGCCGACGAGCCTTGCCACCCGGGCCCAGATTCCGGTCTCGCTGGTCTCGGCGCTGCCGGCGACGGGCACCAGCGGCCAGAACGCGCCGCGGGGCAGCAGCGCCAGGGCGGCGGGCAGCACCACGAGTCCGAACACCAGGGCCACGGCCACGCCTGCCGCGGCAGCGATGCCGAGGGTCCGGTTGCTGGTCAGCACGGCGGTGACCAGGGTCAGCAGGGCCAGGATGACGGTCGCGGCGCTGCCGACGATCGCCGGGCCTGCCGCCTGCACCGCGGCTGCCAGCGCGGCGCGCCGGTCGGTGGTGCGGCGCAGCTCCTCGCGGTAGCGGGAGATGAGCAGCAGGGCGTAGTCGGTGCCGGCGCCGAAGACCAGCACCGAGACGATGCCGGCGATGGAGGCGTCGGTGGGTTCGCCGATCAGGTGCCCGATCCAGGGCAGCAGCTTGGCGACCAGCTGGTCGCCGAGTCCGATCACGGTCAGCGGGACGATCCAGAGGATCGGGCTGCGGTAGGTGATCAGCAGCAGCAGCGCGACCACGATCGCCGTGGCGACCAGCAGCGTGACGTCGGCGCCGGCGAACGCGGCGGAGATGTCACGGCCGAAGGCCGCACCGCCGGTGACCTGTGCGCTGATCCCGTCGGGTAGACCGGTGCCGTCGCGCAGCAGGGCGCGCAGGCCGTCGACGGTGCTGTCGCGCGCTTCGTCGGACAGGTCGGCCTGCAGCGGCACGACCTGGAGCGCGGCCTGGCCGTCGGCGGCGTACGCGAGGGGCGGCAGCGTGCCGACGTGCTCGCGGCCCGTCACGGCCGTTCGCAGGGCTGCCAGGGCCTGGCGGTCGGGCTCGCTGAGCGCCGCGCCCGGGCGTTCGAACACGATGATGGCGGATTCGGCCCGGCCGCTGGCGAAGCGGTCCATCAGCTCGGTGACCCGGGTCGACTGCTTGCCCTCGGGCAGGCCGTCGGTGGGTCCGGCGGCGGGCTGGGCGGGGCTGGTGAGGAACACCAGCGTGGCGACGGCCGCGGTGGCGAGCAGGATGACGGCTGCGCCGACCCGGCCGGCGATCCACATGGCGATACGCGCACCCATGATCTGGGCTCCTGTTCGGGAGGTCCTCGTTGAGGATGCAAAGGTTTGATAGTCGAATGGTTCGACGATCGAAATGCTATAGTGCTCGCCATGCGAGAGCAAACGGGGCCCCCTGAACGGGCCGCCGCGCTCGACGAGGTCGCCAGAGCGCTGCAGGTCAGCGCCGTGGAGAGCGACGTGTTCGTCGACGTGTTCGCCCGAGCCCACCACCTGGGCCGCAGCGACCTCAACGCGATCATGTGGATCGCCGCGAGCGCCGAGCAGGGCCGGCCGCTCACCGCCGGCGAACTCGCCGGCCGGCTGGGCCTGGGCGCCTCGGCGACCACCTCGCTGATCGACCGGTTGGAAGGCGCCGGGCACGTCGAGCGCATCCGAGACCCGCGTGACCGCCGCCGGCTCACCCTGTCGATGAACGACACCGCGCTCGCGATGGCGCGGGAGTTCTTCCAGCCCCTCGGCATGCGGATGGCCGAAGCCCTCGCCGACCTGCCGACCGAGGATCTGCTGGTGGCCGCCGAAGTGATTCGCAGGATGACCGGCGCGATCGTCGCCTCGCGGGAGGCCGCCCGCGCCGACCGCCCCGAGCCGCGCTGAGTCCGACCGCCGGCTACCAATTTTCGACGCGCAAATCGACGCAATCGGTCGGGAGGGGTCGCGCTGCCCACCGGCGGCGGTGACGATGAGAACGTGGCCGGCGATCACGGCCGCAGGCACTCGCAGCCGGAGGAAGTCATGGGCATCGACGAGAAGATCAGCAACCTGTCCCGGCGGTGCGCGGGACGCTCGATAGAACTGGTCGGCAAGATCACCCACAATGCGCGCTGGCAGCTCACGGGCTACACCACCTGGTTGTCGGCCTGCGACGACGCCATCCGCGAGAAGGCCAAGGACGAGGCCAAAGCGATGGCCGCGGTGTCCGCGTACTGGTCGGCATACCCGTCGACGCCGGAGACCAGCCCCGCGCCGGCCGTGCTCGAACGCGTCTTCCCCGCCGATCCGCCCGCCACCGCCCAGCTCGGCACCCGGCTCGACAACGTGCGGATGCCCGGCGGACCGGTGCCGCGATGACGACTGCACACGCCGGGCGCGGCGTCGACGGACCCCGCCCGGCAGTCGAGAACGTGTGGGACTACCCGCGGCCACCGCGCTGGGAGCGCAGCGGACGCCGGATCACCGCCACGCACCGAGGGCAGGTCGTCTTCGACACCCGGCAGGCCGTCAGAGTGCTGGAGACCTCGCACCCGCCGGTCTACTACGTCCCCCGCGACGCGGTGCTGCTCCCGCTGCGGCCGTCCGGGCGCACCACCTACTGCGAGTTCAAAGGCGCCGCCGGCTATTGGGACCTGGTCGTCGGCGACGTCGTCGTGCCGCAGGCAGCCTGGTCGTACGAGACGCCGACAGCCGGCTACGAGCAACTGGCCGGACTGCTCGCGTTCTATCCGTCGAAACTCGACACCTGCCTCGTCGACGGCGAACCTGTCATGCCGCAGGCAGGCGACTTCTACGGCGGCTGGATCACCCGTGACCTCGCGGGCCCGTTCAAAGGCGGGCCGGGCACGGCCGGCTGGTGACGCCCGTCGACTCGTTCACCTGTTCAGCTCGGCACCATGGTCAGCACAACGTGATCATCGTGCACTTCTCCGACCATGGCGAATGCCGATCGGTCGACGTCGCTGGCAAGGAGATTCTCGCAGCCCGAGCACTGTTCACCACGCCCGGTCGGCGGCTCTGTAGGACGCCACCGCATGAGCTGGTCGTGCAGCTCCCACGCGAGCTTGCCGCGTGGGCTCAGGTGAGCAATCCGCGCAGCAGGCTGTCACCGGAGTGGGCGGTGTTGTTGTCGAAGTGCTCGGCGGACACGTCGACCAGCCGGTACGCCGCCAGGTCGGCGTTGGCCGGCAGGCTGAACTCGCCGTCGGCGCCGGGGCCGAGGGTGCCGACGGAGAACATCTTCATCGTGTCCGGGTCGATCAGCCATACCTCGTAGTAGCCGTCGACCGCGGGCAGCCCGGCCACGTGCAGGCGCAGGCGGTGCCCGGCGACGACGTCGGCGCTGCCGGTCGCCGAGGCGGGTGTGTCGCCGTAGGCCGTCAGCGCCGCTGCTGCGAGCACTGTCGGCGCTGGGGGCTGCGGCGGCCTGTCCCACCAGACGCCCGCGACGGCACCGGCGGCGACGGCGGCGATGACGCCGGCGGCCAGGACGAGCTTGGCCAAGCCGCGCCGCCGTCGGGCCGGACCCGCGGCGGCGGGAGGGCGATTGTCGCTGGGGCGGACCGGGCCGCGCGGCACGGAGCCGGCGTCAGGTGATGCGGCAGCGTCAGACGTCCGGCGGGGCGGGGCGGCAGCGGTGCCGGTGCCGGCCTCGGCCAGGCCGGCCTGCGCGGCTATGGCACTCCACAAGCGAGGCGGCGGTGGCGGCAGGGCGCGCAGCGGTCGTGTGTGGGCGACCACGCCGGCCAGGCGCCGCAGTTCGGCTACCTCGTCGCGGCAGGTGTCGCAGGAGGTCAGGTGTGCGGCTGCGGTCGTCTGCTCCGACGGCTCGTCAAAGGCGAGCAGAGTCAGCTGCTCGGTGTCCAGATGGCGCATCGTCCACCTCCCATCGCCGTTTGATCGCCGCCATGCCGCGACGGATGTGGCTTTTCACCGTGCCGAGGGCAAGCCCGGTCGTCTCGGATATCTGCTGGTGGGTGAGGTCGTCGTAGAAAGCCAGTTCGAGCACCCTGCGCTGGTCGTCGGGAAGTCTCGCCAGCTCGTCGGCGACCACCAGCTGCTCGACGACCTCGTCGGCGGACGCGGCCGGCGGCGGCTCGGGCTGCCGCCGGATCGCGTCCTCGACTCGTTCAGCCCGCTGCTGCACCCGGACCAGGTCGATGACCTTGCGGCGGGTGATGGCCAGCAGCCAGCCCAGCAGGCTGCCGCGGGCCGGGTCGAAGCTGTCGCGTGCCAGCCATGCCGACACGAACACCGCCTGGGTGATGTCCTCGGCGTCGGCGCGGCTGCGCAGCAGCCGCGTGGCCAGGTGCAGCACCGCGGACCCGTACTGGTCGTAGGCCTCCCGCAGCGCGGACTCGTCCCCGGCGGCGAACCGGACCGCCACGTCGTCAGCGACGACGGCGGCAGCCTGTTCGCGCTGCGCAGTCACTGGACAGGCCGCCTTCCATCGGGTCGCCAAGACTGTACCCGCCACGGCCACCACGCCTCTCCCGGCCTGTCGCGCACACCCCTACAACGCCTGATACGACCGGTGGCGCCCCGCTGGATGCATCCGGTCGTGAATGTCACCGGCCGCATCCACCGTCGGCGCGGGCGTCGTAGCCCTCGATGACGGCGAGTTCAGCCGTCCGAAGCAGACGACGATTCAAGGAGAAGCGATGCGCAGCCTGAACATCCGCCGCATCCTGGCGCTTGGCGCGGTGGCCGCCGCCGTGACCGCGACCGCCGGCCTCGCCACCGCGACACCGGCGTACGCGGCCACGTCGAAGGTGTCGGTCGTGCACGGCATCCCCGCCACCCCGGTCGACGTGTACGTCAACGGCAAGGTGACGTTGAAGGACTTCAAGCCCGGCGACGTCGCGGGCCCGCTGGACCTGCCCGAAGGCAGCTACGACCTCGACCTGACCAAGCCCGGCGAGCCGATCGACAAGGCGATCCTGTCCGTCGACGGCGCGAAGGTCCCGGGCGGGGCGAACATCAGCATCGTCGCCCACCTCGACGACGCCGGCAGCCCGAAGATCACCCCGTTCGTCAACGACGTCAGCAAGGTCGGCGCGGGCAAGGCGCGCCTGATCGTGCGGCACACCGCCGCGGCGCCGGCCGTCGACGTGCGGGCCGGCGGCACGCCGGTGTTCAAGAACCTGACCAACCCCGACGAGGCCAAGGCCGACCTGCCCGCCGGCACGGTCAGCGCCGACGTGGTGCTCGCCGGCACCACCACCGTGGCGATCCCGGCCACCGACGTCACGCTCAAGGAGGGCACCGCGACGATCGTGTACGCGACCGGCTCGGCCGAGGGCAAGAACCTGGGCGTCGTCGCCCAGGTGATCACCGGTCTGCACTCGGCTCCCGGTGGCGTTCCCAGCGGCGACGGCGGCCTGGCCGACGAGTCCGGCATGAGCACGTGGTGGCTGGCGGCGGCCGCTGCGGCGTTGCTGCTGGCCGTCGGCGGCGGCGTCCGGATCGCGACCCGGCGTACCACGCGATGACCATGCACAGTCCCTACGGCGCGCCCCGCGACACCCGCGGGGCGCGCCGCCCCGGCATCACCCGCCGGCAGGCCTTGCACCTGTTCGGCGGCATGTCGCTGCTGGCCGCCGCGGGCTGCCGCGCCGATGCCGACGACCCCGCTCCGGCAGTCGACGACCTGCTCGGCGACTCACCGTCACCGACCGCGCTGACACCGGACGTGGCGGTCCCCGTGCAACCGGGAGTGCTGCCCACGGGCGGGCCGACGATCGCACCGGCCAGGCTGGCCATCCCCGCCATGTCGCTGAACGCCCGGGTCGAGCCGGTCGGCATCGACGCCCGGACCGGTGACTTCGCAGTCCCGCCCAGCGTCGACCGGGTCGGCTGGTATCGGTATGGACCAGGGCTGGAGGCGACGGCCGGGTCGATCGTGATCGCCGGACACGTCGACAGCGCGACTCAGGGCAAAGGGGCCTTCTTCGGGCTGCGGGATCTCGACGAGGCTGACTCGATGACAGTCTGGGATGCCCGCGGCGACTCCGCGGCCTTCCAGGTCGTGGCGGTGGAGCAGTACCGCAAGACCGGGATCCCGCTAGACAGATACTTCGCCCGTGACGGCGCGCCGCGCCTGACCCTGATCACCTGCGGCGGCCCGTTTGACAGGGCTGCCCGCCACTACCGGGACAACATCGTCGTCACTGCGCGAAAGGTCTGAGGACCGACGAACGCGCCGCATTCAAGCCGGCTCGCGTACGCGCCCCGGATCGCCGCCGGGGTCCTCGTCGCCCGGCATCGGCTCGACCGGTGCCGCGGGCAGCACCTCCGATGTGTCCGGCAGCAGCACGCCGGGATCGTCGGGCACGGGTTCGGACGGATCGATCGGCGGATACTGCTCGGGATCGAGATTCGGCCGGCTCATGTACCCGGGTATTACCGGATCGCGGCGGTGCTAATCGGCCGGGTCACCAACGGGACGAGCGGCGGGCGAGCACGCGCAGGGCGGCAGCCCGCGGCAGCAGACGCAACCCGGCCGTGCTCCACCAGCGGTGCACCCGACCGTCGTGCCAGTAGATCCGCAGCAGCCAGGTTCCGTCGGCGCGGCGGACCTCGACGCGTCCGAGTGCTCTGAGAAGCGGCGCTGCCGCGGCGCGCGACATCGCGAGCTGCGGCAGCTGTGCCAGGGCGAGCGCCGGATCGGCGAAACTCACGATGAGCGGGTGACCCGGCTCAGCGTCGAGGCGACCGGTGGTGTGCCGGTCTCCGGCGTGGACCGTGACGTCGACTCCGCCGGAGATCCGGATCGGGCTGCCCGGCCGGCGACCGCTAGCGGCGTGCCGCGTCGTCGTGGTCACTGGTGCTGATTTCGAGCGTGCCGTTGAGGACCCAGGTGGCTCGCGGCGAGTCGGGTCCGGTCCGGCGAGGGACGTGCACCTCCATGTCGCGGAAGTTGTAGGAGATGGCCGCGTGCCTCCTGGTGAGGAAGTCCCACATCTCCTTGCCGAAGTCGGCGATCTGCACGTCGTCATGCACTGTCGCGGTCATGGCCGCCGTCCTTTCCTGGCGAGCGCACTGCTCGGATGGTCGTCTCCGTTCGAGCATCCCCGGTGGGCGGTGAGCGCGGGCGCAGGTCCTGGATTCTGCGTCGATTCATGCGGCGATTCGTCAGCCGGCGGTGGGGCCGGGCAGCCGCACCGGGAGCTGTGGGCGCGGCTGCCCGAAGGCATCGCGTAGCCACCTGAGCTGTTTCTGCTCGTGTGCACGGTGCCCGCCCTCGTGGCCGCCGTAGCGGTACACCTCCAGCGTCTTGGCCCCGCGGTAGGTCAGGAAGGCGGCGTCGACACCGGCCGGTGGGCAGACCGGATCCATCAGCCCGACGGAGAACAGTGCGGGCGCGTCGGCCCGCGCTGCGAAGCCGCAACCATCCATATACGACAACGTCCGTAGGGCGGCGTGTTCATCACCGGGATGCATGGCGAGGTAGCGGATGATCTCAAGGTAGGGGCCCTCGGTGGCGGACTGCAGCGCGTGGCCGATCCCGGCGAGGAACGGCACGTCGACCAGCGCGGCGGCCAGACCCGGTAGCAGCCCGGCCGCGGCCAGCGCCAGCGCGCCGCCCTGGCTGGACCCGGCGACGGCGACGCGCCCGGCGTCGACGACGTTGCGTCGCCGCCACCGTCGGCGTCTGTAACCGGGTGCGTTGCGAGGTGGCGAGCTGCTGCCGGCGGGTGCGTTCGACGAAAGGTCAGGAGGTGCCCGTGGACAGCTTGACGACGGATCGGCGCTCTGCGGAGACGACGGACCAGCTCGCCGCGCGGTCATCGGCGCTGCGGTTGACGTGGGCTTCCCCGCTGTACCGTGGCGCCGCCGTGGCGATGCTCCTGTCCGGGCTCGGGTTCTCGGCCGCCGCGCCGCAGATCGCGTCCTTGCTGGTCCACGATCTCGGCGGGTCGCTGACGGCGGCGGGCCTGTTCTACTGCTCGCGGGTGGGGAAGTGCCGGTAGAGGGTCGCCATGCCGACCTCGGCGCGGCGGGCGATCGCCGCCATGGGCACGTCGAACCCGGCCGTGGCGAACGCCTCGCGCGGAGAGCGGCCGGATGGTCGCGATCTCGTTCGACCTCGATCGGGTGGTCGCGTCACTGGGATACGTGGCCGCCTCGGCGGTGCACGGTTCCCGGCGGGTGCGGTTCTTCAGCGGCAATCCGCGCCGCGCCGATCTGGACCGGCTCGCGGCGCTGGCGCAGGGTGCGGTGCGCCCGGTCGTGGACCGGGTCTTCCCGCTGGCCGACATTGCGGGCGCACACCGGGGGAGGACGGCGGCGTACGCGGCAAGATCGTCGTCTCGATCTGACGCCGATGGTGCCGGTGGCGGGTCCGGCGCGCGGTGGCGAGCCGGACCCGTTCCCCCGTCAGGCCTGCCCGATGTGGACGGCGAGGCCCTGGAACGCGGCGGCGGTGTGGCCGTCGGCGGTGTAGGCGGCGAACCCGGGGCGCTTGGCCAGCGTCACCGTGAACCGCGGGTCCTGCTGGCGGGTGTGACCGACGGCGCTGCGGTCGCGGGAGCCGGCCAGTTCCAGGGCGAGCGCGGTCGCGACGTCGTCGCCGAAGATGTCGTCGCTGTCGGCGACGGTCTGCGGGCCGCCGGGGCGCAGCTCGCGCAGCGTGTTCGGGACGCGGATGCGCCAGTCGGCGGGGGAGTAGGTGAAGCCCGCGGTCAGGTGGCTCCAGCGCACGCCGTCGCGCAGGTCGAGCAGGTTGACGCCGCCCGTGCCCAGCACGTGGCCGCGCTCGTCGCGGCTGCCCGGGTCGGTGACCAGCAGCGCGGTGTTCGGGTCGAGGCCGTAGACCCGGTCGTGGCCGGTGTCTTTCGCGAGCTGGACGGCGCGGCCGAGGCGGGCGTACGCGGAGAAGTGGGTGTCGATCAGCCCGGAGCGCAGGAACCCGAACCCGCCCGCGGGCCAGTAGCCGCTGGTGTTCGGGTCGTCGAAGTAGCCGGGCGACGCGCCGTCGCGCAGGGCCTCGTAGCTCTCGCCGCCGGTGACCATGTCGACGCCCTGCTGGATCTGGGCTCCGGCGCTGCTGCCGGCGATGAGGGCGCCGGCGGCGTGGCGGCGGCGGATCGCGGCGAGCACGAGGGTGTCGGTGTGGGCGTCGCCGTGCAGCAGGGTGGTGATGTATCGGAACTGGTCACCGCCGCCGAAGAAGAATCCGGTGCAGCCGGCGGCCAGCGCGGCGACGGCGGGGTCGTCGGCGGCGGTGACGCGGTCGAGGTCGACGGGGATCCAGACGGCGTCGCCGGCGCCGTGGGAGCGCAGCAGGTCGGCGTAGTACCGGCCGTTGGTCTCGCTGTTGACCGCGTCGGGGGATCCGGCGTCGGGATCCTGGCTGGGCGGGATGGAGGCGGCGGTGAGCACGCCGATGCGCGCGTCCGCACCGCCCGCCCGGCGGACGATCTCGCCGTAGATCTCGGTGTTGTCGTCGGCCAGCGAGCCGCCGACGAGGACGAGCGGGCCGCGGCACGCCTTGGCGGCGGCGGGCGTGGCGGGGCCGAACGCGGTGAGGGCGGCTGCGCCGAGGGCTCCGGCTAGGACAGTGCGTCTGCGGGTCATGAAGTGCCTCCCGGGGGATGGGAGGCTCCGCCCGCCGCCGCGTGGTGGGAACTTGGGGTTTCCAACGGCGGGCGGAGCCGGACTGGGTGTCGGCGCGAGGCGGCGACGCGACAGCACGTTACAAGAGCCTGTACTCAGAGTCTAGATGTAATGCATGTTACGAGTTCGTAAGTAATAGGAACTACACATGTACAAGAATTAGCCTAATCTGTACTGTGCGTTACATCACCAGCGTGGTGGGTTCCGTCGAGGAGAGGATCTATGCCCCCCATCTCCCGCCTGGCCGCCGCGACTGCCGTCGCCGTGCTGGCAGGTACCCTGATCGGCACCCCGGCGCACGCCGCCGTGACCCGGGTCCGCCAGGGCAGCGCCACCGACGTCAGCCGCACCGCCTGGTCCGGCCCGGCGTACACGATGAACGGCTCCGGCGCGGTCGTCACCGCGACCATGACCAAGGCGGTCGACGCCATCCGCGGCGGTAGCGGCAGCATCGACGTCGCCGTCGTGGCCGGATCCGCGCCCACCTCCGGCAGCAAGACCCCCGAATGCGACACCATCGTGGGGCTGGCCAACGTCAACTCCTGCACCACGCTGACCCTGACCAGCGCCAACGACGGCAACAACACCCAGGTCAACACCGACATCCGCAACGCCGAGTTCGTCTACTTCGCCGGCGGCGACCAGTGCCGCTACGCGAACTGGAAGGGCACCGCGCTACGGGCCTCGGTGCAGTCGGTGGTCGCCAAGGGCGGCGGGGTCGGCGGCGGTAGCGCCGGACACCACATCAACAGCGACGTCGTCTACGACGCGTGCACCGGCAGCGTGCTGTCGTCGGAGGCCCTCGCGGACCCGTACGACAGCTACATCAGCTTCACCACCGGCATGTTCGAGTGGCAGCACTACGCCAACACGATCAACGACTCGCACTTCGTCGCCCGCGACCGGATGGGCCGGCTGATGGCGTTCGTGGCCCGATCCATCAAGGACGGGCTGGTCAGCGGCGGCTCCGCCTGGGGCGTCGGGGTCGAGGAGGGCGCGTCGCTGTTCATCGACGCCGCGGGCAAGGCGACGCTGAGCGGCCCGAGCGCGTACGTCGTGCTCGGCGACCACCAGCCCGAGCGGGCCACGGCCGGGCAGTCCCTCAGCTTCTCCAACTTCAAGATCTGGAAGCTCACCAGCGGCCAGACCTATGACTTCGCCAACCGTCCGACCTGCGGCTACTACCTTCGCAGCGTCACCAACGGCGTCGCCGAGTCCAACCTGTACAACGGCACCCCGGTCACCTCCTGCCCGCCGCCCGGCGGCGGGGGCGGGTCCGGCTACGCCGAGGTCGAGCCGAACGACTCCCGCTCGGCCGCCAACAGCATCGCGTCGCTGACCTATCCCGCCACCGTCACCGGCAACATGGGCAGCAGCTCCGACCGCGACTACTTCGCCACCACCCTGGCCTCCGGCCAGGCCATCACCGTGAACTGCGCGATCCCGTCGGCCTACGACGCCGACCTGTACCTGCTCAACTCCTCCGGCGGCACCCTGGTCCGCTCGGTCAACGACGGCGCCGGAGCCGACGAGTCGCTGACCTACACCCGCACCGCCTCGGGCAGCGCCACCGTCTACGTAGAGCTGGAGGCCTACTCCGGCTCTGGCTCGGCGGCGTACTCCTGCACCGTGGCCAAGTGACCGGCGTCCCCGCCCGGCGCGCGCCGGGCGGGGACCTCTGCCCGGGCGTGGCTACGCTGTGCGGCGGAGGTGGCAGATGACCGCAGTCGAGCACGGCGTCGCCGGGATGATCCATGCCCGGCTGGGCGAGTGCAGCCCGGCCGAGCGCCGAGTGGCCCGGGTGCTGCTCGCGGCGTACCCGGCAGCGGCGTTGGAGACGGTGGCGGTGCTGGCCGAGCGGGCCGGGGTGAGCGGGCCGACGGTGCTGCGCTTCGTCAACCGGCTCGGGTTTCGCGGACATCCGGAGTTCCAGAAGGCGGTGCGCGACGAGCTCGCCGAACGTGACACCTCCCCGCTGGCCGCCTACACCGCAGAGCCGCCGACCGCGCCCGGAGGGGCGCTGGAACGTGCGCGGCGGGTGCTGCCCCAGGCCGTCGAGGCCACCCTGGCCGAGCTGCCCGAATCCGAGGTCGAGGCGGCCGTGCGGCTGCTGGCCGACCCGCAGCTGCGCGTTACCGGCCATGGCGGACGCTTCTCCGCGCTGCTCGCCCACTACCTCGTGATGCACCTGGTGCAGGTCCGCGGCAACAGCCGGCTGCTGCCCGCGGGGCAGGTCGAGCGGGCCGGCCTGCTGGCGGACCTGGGCCGTCGGGACCTGCTGGTGCTGTTCGACTACCGCCGCTACGAGCAGCCCACGCTGCGGCTGGCGCAGGCGGCCAAGGAGCACGATGCGAAGATCATCCTGTTCACCGATCGGTGGCTGTCGCCGGTAGCGGGCGTCGCCGACGTGGTGCTGCCCAGCCGAGTGGACTCGCCCTCGGCGTACGACAGTTTCGTGCCCACGGTCGCGGTGCTGGAGACCCTGATCGACGGGGTGATCGCCAGGCTGGGTCCGGCTGCGGGGGAGCGGCTCACCTCCATCGAGACGGCGGCGCAGCGGTACGGCCTACTCGAATGATCTTGTTACATCAAAACGTAACTTCACAATTTCTGTAACGCCTATTACAGTCCCCGGTACTGAGTTTCAGTAACCGGGAGGACTTCATGCGTTCGCGCCGTTTCGCCCTGTCCACCGCCGCGCTCGCGGCCGTCGCGCTCGCCGCGGCCGCCTGCGGCACCACCGACACCCCGACCACCGGCAGCTCCGCGGCAGCCGCGACCGTCACCGTCGCGATCACCGGCGTCGGCGACGTCACCACCGACGCCAAGGTCGCTGCCAAACTGCCCGCCGACTTCCGCGGCAAGGGTGCCATCACCATCGCCACCAACGCCCCCTACGAGCCGTTCATCGACTTCAAGGCCGAGGGCAACACCACCGAGTTCAAGGGCCTGGACTACGACCTGCTCACCGCCGCCGCCGCGCGGCTGGGCCTGACGGCGCAGTGGAGCCAGCAGCCGTTCGACGGCCTCGTGCCCGGCCTGCAGGCCGGCAAGTACGACGCCATCGCCGGTGGCATCACCGACAAGAAGGAACGCCAGCAGGTCGCCACCTTCGTCGACTACTCCGCCTCGGGCACCGGTTTCCTCGTCGCCAAGGGCAACCCGATGTCCATCAACGACGTGAACGGGCTGTGCGGGCGCACCGTCGCCGTGCAGAAGGCCAGCAACCAGGCCAAGCACCTGGCCGAATACAGCAAGACCGGCTGCGCCGGCAAGGCGATCACCGTCAAGGAGTACCCGGAGAACCCGCAGGCCGTGCAGGCCCTGCTCGCCGGGACCGTCGACGCCGTCGCCGCTACCAAGGTCAACCTCGTCGACACCGAGCAGCAGCTCAAGGACAAGGTCCAGCTCGCCGCCGACGCCCAGAACCCCAACGGCTGGCTGGCCAGCCCCAACGGCTTCGGCTTCCTCAAGTCCCGCGCCGACCTCGCCCAGGCGTTCCAGGCCGCCGTGCAGTCCCTCATCGACGACGGCACCTACGGCAAGATCCTCGCCCAGTACGAGCAGAAGGAGATCGGCCTGGTCACCGCGACCATCGACCAGGCCATCGACTGACCGCCCGCCCACGGGTGGCGAGCACTCATCGCCCGCCACCCGCGCACTCACCGAGGGAACCCCACCCATGACAACCGACACCCCACCGCGGATCAAGGCCGTGCCGGTACGCCACCACGGCCGCTGGATCGCCGCCGCCGTCGTGCTGCTGCTGGCCTACCAGGTCGGCTCGGCCCTGCTCCGCAGCCCCAACCTCGAACCGCACACCATCGGCGAATACCTGTTCAAAGACTTCGTCCTCGAAGGTGTGCGCACCACCCTGCTGCTCACCGTGATCGCCATGCTGCTGGGCACCGCGGGCGGCGTGCTGCTCGCCGTCATGCGTCTGTCGGCCAACCCGGTGCTGCGCGTGTCGGCCGCGGCGTTCGTCTGGTTCTTCCGCGGCACCCCGCTGCTGGTCCAGATCGTCTTCTTCGGCTTCCTCGGCGCCCTGCTGCCCCGGCTGACCATCACGATCCCGTTCACCGGCATCGCGGTCTTCGACCAGCCGACCAACGCCGTCATGGTGGGCATCGTGCCCGCGGTCCTCGCGCTGTCGCTCAACGAGATGGCGTACGCCGCCGAGATCGTGCGCGCCGGCATCCTGTCGGTCGACAAGGGACAGACCGAGGCCGCCCACGCCCTGGGCATGAAACCCGGACTCACCATGCGCCGCATCGTCCTGCCGCAGGCCATGCGCGTGATCGCCCCGCCGATGGGCAACGAGGTCATCACGATGCTCAAGTCCACCGCCCTGGTGTCGGTCATCGCCGGCCGTGACCTGATGACCGCCGTGCAGACCGTGTACGCGCAGAACTACAAGGTCATCCCGCTGCTGGCCGTCGCCGCGATCTGGTACCTGGCCCTGGTCAGCGTCCTGTCGGTGGTGCAGTGGTTCGTCGAACGGCGCTTCGGCCGCGGCCACCGCGCCACCAGTGGGGGAGGGATGTTCCGGTGACCGCGATGATCAAGGCCGAGGGCGTGCGCAAGAGTTTCGGGCAGCTGGAGGTCCTGTCCGGCATCGACCTGCAGGTCGACTCCGGACAGGTGTGCTGCCTGCTCGGCCCGTCCGGGTCCGGCAAGTCCACCTTCCTGCGCTGCGTCAACCACCTGGAGGCCGTCACCGCCGGGCGGCTGTGGGTCGACGGCGACCTCGTCGGCTACCGCCAGCGCGGCGACCGCCTGCACGAACTGCGCGAGTCCGAAGTCGCGCAACGCCGCCGCGACATCGGCATGGTGTTCCAGCGCTTCAACCTCTTCCCGCACCTGACCGCCCTGGGCAACGTCATGGAGGCCCCGGTCCACGTGCTGCGCGAACCGAAAGCCGCAGCCCGGCAGCGGGCACTGGACCTGCTCGACCGGGTCGGCCTGGCCGACAAGGCCGACGCCTACCCGGCCATGCTGTCCGGCGGGCAGCAGCAGCGCGTGGCCATCGCCCGCGCCCTGGCGATGCGGCCCAAACTGATGCTGTTCGACGAGCCCACCTCCGCGCTGGACCCGGAACTCGTCGGCGAGGTCCTCGACGTCATGCGCGGACTCGCCGCCGACGGCATGACCATGCTGGTGGTCACCCACGAGATGGGCTTCGCCCGCGAGGTCGCCGACACGGTCGTGTTCATGGACGGCGGCGTCGTCGTCGAAGCCGGCACCCCCGAGCAGGTCCTCGGCGACCCGCGCCACGACCGCACCCGCGCGTTCCTGGCGAAGGTCCTGTGAACGCCGCCGCTTTGCGCGCCGCCGCCCAGGCCCGCTACCCGGCGTTCCTGGCGAGGCTCGCCGAACTCGTCGAGATCGACTGCGGGTCGCGGCAGGTCGCCGGCCTGCGCCAGGCCGCCGCCCGGTTCAGCGGGTACGCCGCCGACGCCGGGCTCGAGGTCACGGTGGTGCCGATCCATGACGACACCGCCGTGCCGCTCGGCGACGCCGTGGTGACCCGGCTGTCCGGCCGAGGGACCAGGCGCATCCTGCTCGCCGCGCACCTCGACACCGTGTTCCCGCCCGGCACCGCCGCCGCCCGGCCGCTGACCGTCGACGGCGCCACCGGACGCGCGTACGGTCCCGGCGTCTGCGACGACAAGGGCGGCCTGCTGGCGGGGCTCGCCGCGATCGAGACTCTCCTCGCGCTGGGTGCCGACGGTTTCGGCGAGCTGGTGCTGGTCGCCACCCCCGACGAGGAGATCGGCTCCATCGGCAGCCGGCCGCTGCTGGCCGGGCTCGCTGAGCAGGCGGACGCGATCCTGTGCCTGGAATGCGCCCGCGACAACGGCGATCTCGTCTCGGCCCGCAAAGGTGTCGCCGACGTCGAGATCGACCTGCACGGCCGGGCCGCCCACGCCGGCATCGAACCCGAGCGCGGCGCCAACGCCGCGCTGGCCGCCGCGCACCTGACCGTGGCGCTGCAACGCCTCACGGGTGTCAACGTCGGCGTGCTCCAGGCCGGCACCCGGCCCAACGTGGTGGCCGACCGGGCCCGCCTGGTCGTCGACGTGCGCGCGGCCGAACCGGCCGCCTACGAGGCGGCGCTGGCCGACATCACCCGGCTGGCCGGCAGTCCGCTAGTCGACGGGGTCACCGCCACCGTGCGGGTTGTCGCGCCGACCCCGCCGTGGTCCGGCGGACCCGGCACGGCGGCGCTGCTGCGCGCCGCCGAGCAGGTCGGCGGCGAGCTGGGCCTGACCGTCACCCACGCCGCCACCGGCGGCTGCGCCGACGCGAACCTGCTGGCCGAGTCGGGTGTGGCCGTGCTCGACGGGCTCGGGCCGGTCGGCGGCGGTGACCACGGCCCGGACGAGTGGCTCGACCTCGACTCGGTCGTTCCGCGGGTCGCGCTGCTGGCGGGCCTCATCGACCGGATCAGCTGACCAGGATCTGCCCCGCGTTCCGGACGCGGGGCAGGCCGGTCTCACGTGCCCCACGGCCGGGTTCAGTAGAGGCTGGAGCGGTCGGTGGGGCGCAGGCGGAAGGTCTCGGTCTTCACCACCTCCGCCGGGATGTCTGCCTGCAGCGGGGACCGGGCGAGCCAGACCAGCGCGTGCTCACCCTCGCGGACCGGCAGCCGGGGAAAGTCGTTCGCGGCGTACTCGGTCCGCAGCACTGCCAGCGCGTCGGTCGCGAGCTGGTCCAGGTCCGGGAAGGGGCCGGCCCAGTACCAGATGGTCGCGTACAGGATCGAATCGTGATCGGCGGCGTCCCGGTCGAACACCGGCACCGGCTTGACCTCGCGGAGCAGTAGGACGTCGTCGGAGTCGAGCATCGTCGCGTTCGCCGTCGGTCCGTGCTCCGCCCACACGGGGCCGGAGTAGAAGGCCGACAGGCCGGTCCGGCGCGATGCCATGTCGGTGAATCCGCGCAGCCACACGAACTGATCGGGCCGGTCGAGGTCGCGGAACTGGCCCAGCACCGCCATCCCCAGGTCCTCCTGGGGGTGCACGAACTCGCGGTCGAACAGGTCGATCAGCTCGTCGCGGCGTCCCGCACGCAGTGTGTACCGGCGCAACTCCACGATCATGACAGGATCCTTTCCAGAACGTCGGCGACGGTCGAGCGGGCCAGCGCGGCCCGGAACGTGTCGGTCGCTTCGTCGTACAGGTCAGTGAGCACCGGCCGGATGCCGCGTCCGACCGGGCACTCCAGGTTCGGCTCGGAGTGGTGCAGTGCGAGCAGCGGCTCTGGCGAGACGGCGAGCCACACGTCCAGCAGCGTGATCTGCGCTGCCGGCCGGCCGAGGGAGAAGCCGGCGCCGTTGCCGCGGCGGGCGCTCACCAGGCCGGCTCGCTGCAGGTCGCCGAGGCTGCGGCGGATGACGACCGCGTTCGTGTTGACACTGGCGGCCACCTCCTCCGAGGTGAGCACCTCGCGTCCACGCCGCCTGGCCAGCTCCATCCAGGCCAGCGCGTGGGCCGCGATCGTCACTCTGCTGTTGGCCGCCACCGGAGCAGTCTCGCTCACTGACGCCGTAGAAGCAACAGAGTTTGTTACGTCTGGTCTCCGGGTGCCGCGGCGCGATCCGTGATGCGGTGTAGCCCGCCCTGACCACCGCCGCCGCGAGATGGGCGTTCGCGTCACACGGCGCGTCACACGGTGCCGGCCGATCGTGGAACCTGCTGATGGAGTACCGGGCGAGGTGGAGTGTGCCGATGCGAGCCGACATGCAGGCAGATCCGAGTGCGCAGGCCGAGCCGGCGGCCGGCGAGCAGGTCGTCCACCATGGCGCAGGCGTCGGCAGCACGCCGCAATGGAAGCTGCCCGACGAGGGCTGGGGCCGTAAGAGCGCCGACGCCGCGACCCTGCACGAGCCGCAGAACATCCGCGAGTACGTCACGATGCACCAGCACCTCAAGGTCGGCGGTGGTACACGCCTGCTGGACGTCGCCTGCGGCGCAGGGCTGGCGGTCGAGCTCGCGACCGCGCGGGGTGCGACGGCGGCCGGCATCGACGCGTCCGCGCGGCTGGTCGCCGTCGCCCGCGACCGCAGCAGTGGGGCCGACCTCAGGGTGGGCGACATGCGGGACCTTCCCTGGGCCGATGGTGCCTTCGACGTGGTGACCAGCTTCCGCGGGATCTGGGGCACCACACCGGAGGTCCTCGCCGAGGTGCGTCGGGTGTTGCGGCCCGGCGGCCTGCTGGGCATGACGGTCTGGGGCCACGTCAAGGCCTCGCCCGGGGCCTGGGCGCTGCGCCCGTTCCTGTGGGCGGACGCGTCCCGGCTCGCCCATCAGGCCGCGATGAACAGCCTGGGCAAACCCGGTGTCGGCGAGCAGTTGCTGACCGGCCAAGGGTTCGAGGCCGTCCGGCGGGTGGCCGTGCCGTTCGTCTGGGAGTTCGCCGATCCCGAGTCCTATGCGCGGGCCATGGCCTGCACCGGGCCGGGATACGAGGCGATCCAGACCATAGGCGAGCAGCGTTTCCTCGATGATGCGGCTGAGTTGGCCGCGCAGCACGTCCGCGAAGGGCTGCCGCTGCGAGCGGAGATCAACCTCGTCGGTTTCATCGCCCGGAACCCGGCGACGCCCGGTGCCGTTTCGTCGTTTCTGGCCGAGCCGGTGGAACTGAGCGCCGGGGCGAGCGCCGCCTACGCCGACGACGAGGCCGAGTTAGGGTACGTCATGACCGCCACGCGGCTGTGGGCTCACGACATCGAGGCGATGGAGTCGCTGTTCACCACCCTCGGCCGGGTCACCAGGACAGCCGGTCTGAGCGTGCGCGACCGGGGCATCCTGGTCACCGCGGCCACGTCGACGCTGGGCGACTCCTACTGCTCGCTGGCGTGGGGAGCCAAACTGGCCGCGGCGGCGTCCGACCAGGTCAGCGCCGGGGTCCTCACCGGTGACGACAGCCTCCTGGACGAGCGGGAACGGGCGTTGGCGCAGTGGGCCCGGCGGGTCGCCGCCGACCCGAACGCCACGACCGACGCGGACGTGCGACCGCTGCGCGAGGTCGGCTACGGCGAGGCGCAGATCCTGGCGATCACCGCATATGTCGCGCTGCGGGTCGCGTTCTCCACCGTCAACGACGCGCTGGGCGCCGTCCCCGACCGGCAGCTGCGGACCAGCACCCCGCAGGCAGTGCTCGATGCCGTGACGTTCGGCCGCGCACCCGCACCCGCGGCGGGACCGGACAGCCCATGACGACCCTGGTGCGGCTGCTCGGCCCGCCGCAGATCGTGCGGGACGGTGCGCCGGTCGGCGGCCCCCGCGGCCACAAGGCCTGGGGACTGCTGGCCTTCCTGGCCCTGGCCGAGCGGCCGCCGAGCAGGCAGCGCCTGGTGTCGATGCTCTTCGAGCATGCCGAAGACCCGCGCGGTGCACTGCGCTGGAACCTCGCCGAGATGCGCAGGGCGCTCGGTGGCCGGGTGACGGTCGGCGGTGACCCGCTGACCCTCGCCACCGATCACGACGTGTCCATCGACGTCATGGGTCTGGTCGCCCCCGGCCAGGCCGACGTGTTGCACGGGGAGCTGCTGGAGGGCCTCAGCTTCGACGACTCGCCGGCCTTCGACACCTGGCTCAGCGTGGAAAGGCAGCGGCTCGTCGCGGACTGCCGCGCCCTGGCCCACCGCCGGTCCGTCGAGCTGCTGACCGCCGGGCAGCCGCAGGCGGCGGCAGTGATCGCGGCGCAGGCACTGGAGAACGACCGCCTCAACGCCGACCTGCACGCGGTCCTCGTCTCCAGCCTGACCCGCTCCGGCGACCACGAGGCGGCACGCGCGCACCTGGCCCGATGCGCCGACCTGTACCGCCGGGAACTCGGCGTCGGGCTGCCCGCGACCGTCGCCGCCGCGGCCGCGTGGGCTCCGGCCGAACCGGCGGCCAGCGCAGCCGCTGTCCGGTCGCTGCTCGACCTCGCGGACTCGTCGCTGTCCGCGGGCTCCGTGGCGACCGGGCTCAGCCAGCTGCGCCGTGCCGTGGCGGGGGTGGCCGACACCGACCAGCACCTGTCCGGCCGGGCCCGCCTCGCCCTGGCGTCCGCGCTCATCCACTCCGACGGCGGCCGGGGCGGCGACGTCACCATGCTGCTGCACCAGGCACTCGTGCACGCCCACCGCGGCGGCGACCCGGCGGTCGGGGCCGCCGCATGCCGGGAACTGGCGTTCCTGGCCGTGCAGGCAGGACACCGGTCCGAGGTCGAGCACTGGCTCGGCCAGGCCGAGGCCTGGCACCCGACCGAGGCCGAAGCCGCGCGGATTCTCGGCGTACGCGGCATGAGCCTCAGCGACGCCGGCGCGTACGACGAAGCCCTGGCCGTGCTCGGCGCGTCCACCGACGCGGCCCGCCGTAGCGGCAACCGGCGGCAGCTCGCCTGGTCGCAGGCGATGACCGGCCGGGTCCGGCTGCTGCGGGGCGAATACGCCCAGGCCGCCCACGTGCTCGATGAGGCGCTGGGCCACATCCGCGCCGAGCGCTGGACCGCGTTCACTCCGTTCCCGCAGGCGCTGCGCGCCGAGGCGGCTGTCGGCCTGGGCGACGCCGCGACGGCACGTGAGCTGCTCGACTACGCCTGGGTCCAGACCGTCGAGTCCGGCGACCAGTGCTGGGTCGCGGTCGTCTCCCACGCCCAGGCCACCCTCGCGCTGCACGACGGACGCGACGCGCTGGCCTGGTGCCGTACCGGCCTCGCGGCGGCGCCCTGGTACCTGTGGCCGCGAGCGCGCCTGATCGACCTGACCGCCCGGCTCACCCTCGGCACCCGGGAAGGCGCCGAGCTGCTCGACGAGCTGGAACGCGTCGCCGGCGCGGCGACGATGCGTGAGCTCACCGTGCGGGCGCTGATCCACCGCAGTCGTGGCGGCGGCGGGCAGCACCTGGCCCGTGCCCGCGCGATGGCAGCCGACGTCGCCAACCCGGCCCTGGCCGCCGAGCTCGCCGTCTGATCCCGACGTGCGGTCTGCGGCTGGACCGTTGGTGCCGTCTGCGGCCCGGTCACGGTGTTCGGTCGGTGTCGAGTACGCGGGTGACGAACGCGGTCACCTTCTGCCGCAGGCGGGTGACACGCTCCTGCGGGGTGATGGTCTCCTGCGGTTGCGGCAGGAACGGTTTGCGCAGGTTGCGGATGTACAGCGAGCAGGCCAGGTCGGTGCACGCGTACGTCCCGGCCGTGTTGCCCGTCCGCCCTGCGGCGCCGGCCAGCCGGGCCGAGAACAGGGCGATCGAGGCGGCGTCGTGCAGTGTGTGGCAGAACTCGCACATGCTCGACCGCATCAGGGTCCGGGGCGGCACGGTCGCACTCAGCGCCAGCCCCACGACGGTGGAGCCCATCGGTGTCACCAGGTATGCGCGACCGGGCGCTTTGGCGTCGCGCCAGCCGAGGAAGTCCAGTTCCGTCCAGGCGAGGTGCTCCGGCGGCGCGGGCAGCGTCAGCCGTTGGGCCTCGCCTTTCGAGGTGTTGGCCAGGCTGTTGCGGATCTCGGCTGCGGTCAGCGCTTGCATGATCATCCTGTCTATTCGGTGGGCCGGCGCGGCCCGTCTGCTGTCGTCAAGCCCTGCATGCGGGGTTCACGGCTCCGGCACGCCTCGGTCCCGTGCCGCCGCGCGTTCCCATCGCCGTGACAACCCGGCTCCCAGCCACAGCAGGGCCACACCGAGCACGGCCATCGCCGCCGCGACCGGTACCCGGTACGGGTCGCCGAGGTGCAGGGCCAGGAACCACAGTTTGGTGTCGCTGCCCTGCCAGATCAGGTACAGCGGCACCAGTCCCTGCGGGAACAGCGGGATCCAGCACACGACCATCAACAGGGTGACCAGCGCCGCCTGGCGCGGCGGCAGCTTGACCCGGCCGGTGCGGGCACCCGCCCTCGGGCCGGCCGCACCGCCGCCGGACATGCGTCCGAGCAGTTCGGGGCCGTGTTCACCCAGCCGCCGGTAGGCCGCCCGGCCCAGCCACCACGCGCACGCGGCACCCGTGACCAGCCCGACGGCGACCGCCGCCCAGCTCAACAGCGGGCTGCCCCAGCGGTCGCCGAGCAGCGCGACACCTGCGGCGGGGACCGCGGTCACCGGGACGACCACCAGCATCGCCAGGACCTGGCCGAAGATGTTGCCCGCGTCGAGCGGGTTGCCGCCACGCCGGGCCGGTTCCGGGCCGGGCACGAGGAACACCACCGAGGCGTACGCGATCAGACCGGCCCCGCCGCCGAGCAGCGCCGCCAGCAGTCCCAGCGCCCACGGCCACGTCCATGCGCCGCCGCCGAGCACGGTCCCCGCCACGGTCAGCGCGAGCGCGACCGGCGCGACCTGGATCAGCCAGGCCAGTTGCCGTCCGCGTACGTCGGCGCGGACCGTGCCGGGGTCGACCAGGGTCAGCCACAGGGCGGTGCCGTCGAGGCCGTACAGGTTCGCCGACGTCGCCGCGGCCAGCACCACGACGACGACACCGGCCCACGGCAGCAACCCGGTCCAGCCGATCGCCAGCGGCCACAGGGTGTAGACGAGCCCGAACCAGATCGCGAACCACCGCAGGTGCAGCCGCATCAGGTCACGCGACCACGTGCGCAGTTCCTTGGCGGCGACGCCGCCGACCGGCCCGGCCGCGTCCAGCCGGTCCAGGAGCGGAGTGCGGCCGCGGCGCGGACCGCGGTGCGCCGGCCGGGTCGTGGTGCGCCGCAGCAGCAGGCGCGACCAGATCAGCACCGCCGCGGCCGGCAGGGCGACCAGGCCTGCGCCGGCGGCGGCCGCGAGCGGCCAGTCGCCGCGCGCGACCGCGTCGAGGCACACCAGTGCCCAGCCGGACGGCAGCACCCGCAGCAGGGTCGAGAACCCGGCGGGCAGGCCCTGGTCGACGAGCCCGAACTGCACCGCCGCCCACAGCAGCACCCACGACTGGTTCAGGGTCGCGTTCACCCCGGCGTTGACCAGCGCGGACAGTACAGCGCTGAGGCGGGAGCGCACGGCCAGCGCCATGGCCGCGAGCATCAACCGCGACAGCGCCACGACCATGGCGAGCTGCAAGGGCACCAGCACCAGCGCGACGGTGAACGCGGCCAGGCCCAGACCCGCCGCGTACACCACCAGGGCGCTGAACGCGACCAGGCTGATCAGCGGACCGACCCCGACGAACGACACGGCCAGGAACCCGACGGCGACCCGCAGCGGCGGCAGCGGGATCAGGGCGAGCTGCTCCGGCCGGATCGAGTCGTCGCCGCCGCCGGTGTAGACCGGGCCGAGCAGCCAGCCGAACAGCCACACCGCCAGGGCCGCCGCGAACAGGTCGGCCCGCAGCACCGGGCCTGCCTCGGCGCCGGCGAGCATGAGCGTGGCCACGGCCAGGGCGAGGCCGGCCACGGTGCCGAGGAGCAGGCCCCCGGCGCGGGCGCCGCTGGTCGAGTTCGCCAGCACCCGCAGCTTCATCAGGATCAGGACACCAACCACGACGGGCTCCGCGTGAGATCGAGATCGGCGCCGACCAGCTCCACCAGCCGCTCCTCCAGCGTCGCGCCGGCTCGGACCCGGTCGAGCGGCCCGGCCGCGGCGATCCGGCCCCGGTGCACGACGGCGACGTGGTCGCACAGCTGCTCGACGGTGGCCATGACGTGGCTGGACAGCACGACCGTGCCGCCGATGGCGATGAACTGGCGCAGCATCGCGCGGATCGTCAGCGCGGACACCGGGTCGACGGCCTCGAACGGCTCGTCGAGCACCAGCAGCGACGGGCCGTGCAGCAGAGCCGCCGCCAGGCCGATCTTCTTGCGCATGCCGGTCGAATAGTCGATGACCAGCGTGCGGTCCGCACCCGCGAGATCGAGGATGGCCAGCAGCTCATCGGCGCGGCCGGCCGCCACCCGCGGGGCGAGTCCGCGCAACCTGCCGAGGTAGGTCAGCAGCTCGCGGCCGGTGAGGCGCTCGGGCAGGGCCAGGCCGTCGGGCAGGACGCCGAGCCGGGAGCGGGCGGCGACGGGGTCGGCCCACACGTCGAGGCCCTCGACACGCACCGTGCCGCTGTCGGGGCGCAGCAGGCCGACGGCCATGGACAGGGTGGTGGTCTTCCCCGCACCGTTCGGCCCGACCAGGCCGAAGAACGAACCGGCGGGCACCCGCAGGCTGACGTCGTCGACGGCTGTCCGGTCCCCGAACCGTTTGCACAGGTTCACGATCTCCAACACGGGTGTCTGCACGTGCTCCCTCTCTGCGCCCGACTGCCGTACCCGGGCAGTCGACGGCCGTGGCCGTCACCGGTCACCTGGACCTACTGCCTGCCGGGGGTGATCGGTTGTGGCGGCGTCCATATTGGTCATCGTGGGACGGCCGCACGCGGTTTCCGCACCGCGGGCGGTGCGAGATCACGGTGAAAGCACGGATCACCGCGGAGTCCGCCGTCGGTCCGATGTGGTCGTACGCGCGTCATGCCCTCACAGGCGGCTGGTGTTGGTCCCCGGCTGACGCACCGACTCGACGTCGACGGAGCTGACGACGTCGGCGTTGACGATGGTGGCGACCGCGTTCTGGACGTTGACGCCGAGGTTCTCGATCGCCTGCGCGACCGTGGCCCAGGCCTTGAGGACCTCGTCCTCGTTGATCCGGTAGCCCTTGTTTTCGGCGCCGTCGCCGACCTCGACCTGCTTGCCGATCTTGTCCATGCTCCACGGCGGGCCGGCCGACAGCTGGCGGATCATCCTTCCGATGTCCCGGTGCAGGTCGGCGAGGTCCTCCCCGGCGAACACGATGCGCTTGCCGGCCTGCGTCGTGGCGTCGGTGTCGATCCGGATCGCGCGCTCTTCAGCCATCGTGGCCCGCCTCGGTCGGTTTGCCCAGCGTCTCGTCGGTGCGGCTGAGCAGCGAGCCGAAGTCGCCGGTGCGCACGAACTCCGCCGCGCCGGTGCCCGCGGGCATGAACTCGCCCAGCAGCTGCTGCATCTTCTCGGCGGCCTCGGCGGCCGCGGTCCGGGTGAGTCCCAGGATCAGCGAGGACAGCTCGCGGGCCGGATACCTGCGGTAGGCGTCGTCGTGGATGACCAGTTCGATCAGCTGGCCCTGCGGGCCGACCTTCACCGTCACCAGCCGGTTGGGGGAGGCCGCGGTGGCGTTCACGTCCTTGAGCCTGGCCTGCAGTGTGCCCAGGCCGCCGCGCAGCTTCGTGTAGCGCTCGTAGACCTCGTCGAAGCGGGCCATCAGGTCACCGTTGGCGTTTCTGTCGGCGTAGCGCATGGCGGTCAGAGTCCTCCCAGTCCGGTCAGCTCCATCGTGCCGTCGTCGCGCACGCGGTCGGGTGAGTGTCCCAGCGTCAGCGCGGTGACGGCGACGTCGAAACCGTGGCCGTAGCACCATTCTCCGCCCTGGTCCGCGGCGAACACGCGGCCGTCGGCGTCGACGGCGAGCACCGCGCCGTCGTCGTCGAGCCCGACGGGGAACACCGCGCGGGCCAGGCGGCGGCCCAGGTCGGTGAGCACGTCCCGGACCCCGGCCAGGCCGTCGTGGCCGATGCGGTACGGGGTGACCCAGTGCTGGGCGCCGCGGCCGCGCACGGTCATCAGCAGCGACGGGCCGTACTCGGCGAAGATCTGGCGGGCCGGTTCCAGCGGGGGCAGGCCGGTCTGGTCGGCGATCTGCTCGACGACCGCCTCGGCGAGGCTGAGGCGGTCGGCCGGGTCGGGGAAGGCCCCCCAGCCGGCCTCGTTGAGCGCCGCGGTGACCATCGCCGGGAACCGGGTGCCGGCCAGCTCGTTGCGGGGGTGCGGCGTGACGGGGTCGGTGAGCTGCAGCAGCGCGGCGTCGAGCAGGCCGAAGTCGATCCAGGCGCGTAGGCAGCCCGCGCACGGTGTCGCGGCGGCCGGCTGCGGGGTAGCCCCGTCGCGCAGGTGGTTCAGCCGCACGCGGGCGCGGCCGAGTTCGTCGCGGGCCTGTTCGAGGCTGGTCGGGGCGAGTCCGGCGGCGGCACGGGCGGCGTCGGCACGCAGCAGCCAGTCCGACAGCACGATCAGCTCGGCGTGCCGGGACTGGCCGCGGGTCTTCATCCCGCCGGGTTGCGCGCTCAGCCACGCCGCGACCAGGGGGTGGTGCACCGGCTCGGCGTCGACTTTGGAGCCGACGGCGGTCACGGTGCGGCCGTCGGGGAAGGTCAGCACGGCGCTGACGTTCAGCGAGTCGTCCAGGCCGCCGGCGCGGCCGAGCCGCTGCACGGCGCCGACGGCGCGACGCGCGGCGACCCGGGTGGGGTCGCGACGCCACTGGTCGTGGGCCTGCTCGGCGGCGATGGAGCCGAAGACGGCCTCAGCGCCGGTGGCCCGCTCGATCAGTGTCTTCGCGCCGGAGCCGGGTGCGGCCGTCTGGCCGGCGGCCGGGGTGGCCCAGACCACGAAGACGTCGGGGAACTCCTGCACCCAGCCGCGCCACAGCGGACCGGAGGGGTCGCTGCTCGACCGCGCCAGGCCGGTGGCGACCTGTTCGGCATCGCTGCGGGTGAACACACTCACCAGGCGAGGCTACCGTGGCCGCACGGGCCGCACCGTCCCAGGATGTGCCACGCATATGGGGCTTATGTGGAGCGATACCCGCGCATTTCGCACTGTGATCCGTACCGCACGGAACGAGGTCTGCGTGGTGACCGCCGGTGCGATAGTTTGCAGGCTCGGCTGCCGTGTCGAAGTCCGGTCAGGAGGGTGGAGCCGTGTCTGTACTGCCTTCCCCGATCCCGAATCCGATGGAGTTGCTGCATGTGCCCTCGGAGGTGCGGCCGCTGCTGGAGTGGGTCATCGGCGCCGACTGGCCGGACGGCAACGAGGAGATCATCTGGGATCTCGCCGACGAGTGGTTCAAGGCCGCCGACCGGGCGTCCGGGCCGTTGCAGGACGCGGCCGCCTATGTGACCGACGCCGTGTCGGCGGCGGGCGGCACCCAGACCCAGCTCGGCGAGGCGGTCAAGCTGAGCTGGGACAAGCTCGGCGCGACCGCTGAGTCGGCGCTGCCCCAGCTGATCTCGATCCTCGACGTGATGGGCCAGGTGGTCGAGGCCGCGGGGCAGGACATCCAGGCCGCGAAGATCGAGTTCTGGATCGAGCTGGTCCTGTTCGTCATCGAGGTCATCGCGCTGATCGTGGCGGCGTTCTGCACCTTCGGCGCGGCCTCGGCAGGCATCCCGGTGCTGCAGATGGCCACCCAGTACACCATCCGGCAGATCATCAAGAAGCTGCTCAAGGAGCTCGCCGAGAAGGGCATGAAGGAGCTCACCAAGGCCGCCCTCAAGAAGATGATCAAAGAGGGCGCCAAGGAGGCGCTGGAGGAACTGGTCACCGAGACCGCCATCCAGGGCGCGCAGATCGCCGACGGGCACCGCGACGGCTTCGACGGCATGGCCATCGGCATGTCCGGGGTCGCGGGCTTCGCGGGCGGATTCGCGGCCGCGGGGGTGAACCTCAAACTCGGACCGGGCGGCGGCTTCGTCCGCAACATGCGCAACGACGTGCTCGCCGAAGTGGCCGGCGATGTGGCGGGCAACCTCGCCACCGGCAATCTCCCCGGCCTGGACGACGTCGGCATGGCGGCCACGTCCGGCGCGCGCTCCAGCATGCTCGGGCAGGGCGCCAGCGGCCTGGACAACCTCACCGCGAACATCAACTCGCAGGTCCAGAACCTCAACCAGCTGGCCGGCGGCAGCCAGACCCTGCCGAGCGGGTTGACCGGCGATCCGTCGACCACGGGCGGTCGGCCGCCCGGCAACCAGGTCGACACCGGCGGCGCACCCCCCGGCCCGCAGTCGACCGCCACGACCGGCACGAATACCGGCAGCACCCACCATCCGTCGACCGTGTCGTCATACGGTGGCGCCCCCTCGCAAGGACCGTCGCTGAGCGGTATCGCGCCACCGGCCGTCGCGGGGGTCGGCATCGACGCCACCGCGGCGGGACCGCTGCGCGTCGACGCCGCCACCGCCGTCGACGCCGCACCACCGCCCGGCCAGCAGGCCGCGCAACAGGCCGCGACCGCCCAGCAGGCCGCCACGCAGCAGGCCGCCGCGAACGTGCAGGCGGCCAACCAGTCCGCACCAGGCCAGCAGACGGCCGCGTCGCCAGGGTCCAACAGCGGCACCTCGGCCAACCCCGCGACGACGACCCGCGCACCGGCACCGGCCTCGCTCGCCGGTGTGCCGACGCAGACCACCGGCGGGCTGACCACGACGGCCGGCACATCGGTCTCCGCATCGGCCTCCCTCCCGTCGCCGGGAACCTCGACCAGCCCCGGCATCACCGCGAACGCCTCCACCAGCACGGCGGCGAACCCGGGCGGGCTCACCGCAGCCTCGACCGACACCCGGCCGGGCTCCCCGGGCACGACACCGGTCACGGCCACCACGACGCCTGCGCCGACCAGCACTCCGGTGACGACCAGCCCGGTGACCAGCACGCCGGCCACCGGCAGTACGCCCCCCGGGACCGCGACACCCCCGCCGGCAACCCCCGCCGCCGGAACCCCGGTCACCGCCGGTCCTGCTCCGAGCGGCCGCGCCGGCACCGACCCCACGGCTGCGGTGCCCGCGACCGACGGAACGCAGCTGTCGGACAGGGACGCGGCCAGGCTCGATCGCGCCGCGAGGATCACCGCGGCCATGCAGTGGATGGCCACGCACCGCGACGCGCTGAGCCCGAGCAACCTCGGCGGCCGAGTGGTCGACCTGGCCCGGGTGCGCCTGCGCGCCGAGACCTCCGTCCAGTCGCTCTACAACGACCGGCGCGCCGACCCGAACGCCGACGTCGAAGTAGGCCCCGACCTGCGGCAGCGTCGCCGGATACTCACCGACGCCCTGCAGGCCACCCAGGACCGCGACACCCCCGCGCCCGGCGGCCTGGACCCGGCCGCGTCGCCCGCCGACGGCCCGCCCCCGGGAATCGAGGACAGCCGCCAGTACGGCGAGCCCGACGGTCACACCATGCCGACCGTCGCCCAGCAGCGCGACCTGGAGGCGTCGCTGCCCCGCAACCCCGACGGCTCCTTCCCGCCCCACGTGTCACCCGACACCGGCTGGGGCGCGGCGTTCGACCCCGTGTCTCCGCAGGACGACCCGACCCGCGCCACCGCCTGCGTCGACCGGGCACTGGCCTTCGCCTCGACCTACGCCGGCCTGCCCCGCGTCGCCGCCGGGCGCACCCCGACCCCCGACGGCAGCATCCCGCCCCCGGCCCCGGACGGGCACCTGCGCATCCAGCAGGTGCTGGGCACCGACTTCCAGCAGCTCACCTCGGACCTCGGCGCCATGGACCCCCGGCTCGCGGCGGCCGCGGTCGCCGCGGGCTTCGATCAGCTCGAACTCAGCCTGAGCCGACCCGGTTCCCAGGGCATCGTGTGCTTCCAGCGCGCCGACGGCACCGCGCACGTCATCAACGTCATCAACCACGACGGCGAGATCCGCTATTACGACGGCGGCACCCGGCTCGGCCGCCCGCCGTTCACCGACGGCGTCACCCGCATGGACGGCCTCGCCCTCGACCCGCAACTGCGCCCCCTCACCGTCGCCGACGCCCCGCCCGGCCACTGGGCACCCGCCCCGGACCACGGCGGAACCCCCGCGCCGAGCACCCCGGGCAGCACCTTGCCCACCGCGCCGGACGTGCCGCGCTACACCCGCGACGACCTCACCCCCACCGGACGGATGGACGGCCGGACCCAGCGCCGCGAGCTGATGCTCGGCGACGACGGGTTCGACCACTACCCGGGCGACCCGGTGGGCACCCGCCGCAACGAGAACGGCCAGCTGCTCGACGGGAACAACCAATACTGCACCGACGACAACAAGCTGCCCCCGGAAGGCGTGGTGGGCAGCGACCTGCCCAACGCCGTCGCCCTGCCGGTCGACACCACCACCGAGGCCGGGGCCGCGTTCGATGCGGGCGTCACCGCCCACCAGCAGACCAGCAGGGACAAGGAGACGATCTGGCGTACGCAGGTCGCGCCGCTGATCCCGCAGATCACCGCCGCCGGGTTCACCGTCGACCGCAACACGTTCGGGTCGGAGAACCAGAACACCCGGGACTTCCGGCTGGCGATGTCGATGGTGCTGTCCCCGGCCGAGATGGCGGCCCTGCAGAAGGCGCTCGACGACTACCACAACATCTGCCGGGACCTGGTACGCGCCAGCGAACGGCTCGGCCTGCTCGCCGGCGACTACGTCACCGAGCAGCTGTACCAGGGAAGCAGGCTGGTCACCGGCGGTGTGGACGAGCCCGGTCGGCTCGCCACGTTCGACCGTGTCCTGGTCAGCGCGGGCGACCCACCGATGGTGGTCCTCATCGAGGAGAAGGGCGCCGGCGCCGAGCTGGGCACCCGGTGGGTCCCGGACCCGGCCAACCCCGGCGGGCCGAGGATCAACGCGCAGCAGACGTCCCCGGAGTACGTGCGCGGCGTCCTGGCCATCGACGTCTACCTGCAGCCGGTGATGGAAGCCGACCCCGACCTCGCCCGGGCCATGCACGAGCTGCTCACCGCGGGCCGGCTGGAGTGCCTGGTGGTGCGCGGCCGGCCCGACGGCAGGATCATGATCCAGGTCGCCACGCTGGACCCGGACCGGCTGCGGGCCGACGGCATAAGATTGGTCGGCTACGAGCCCGAGGAGCAGCAGTGACCGACTTCAGGACCGCCGACCCCGCCGCCGTGCACACGACGCTGACCGTCGTACGCGACTGGCAGTGGGCCTGGTCGGCCGACGAGGTCCCGGCGCTGATGGCGCGACTGGGCTGGAGCACGGTCGAGTCGCTCCCCGACGGTCCGATCGTCGCCCGGGCGAGCTGGGACCTCGGAAGACTGCTGCAGATGATCAGCATCTCCCGCGGCCGGGTCCGCAGCCTCGACATCCGGTTCTCGGGCATCAACCACTGGCCGCCCGTCGACGCCGACGCGGCCCCGATCAACGACAGCTTCGTCGAGGTGATCGCGGCCGCCGAGGCGGTGTTCGGCCCGGCCGACGAGTCGTCCCCGGGCAAGACGCCGTCGCAGGTGTGGTGGCTGCCCGACTGCGTCGTGGGGATCACCCGTGCCAGCGCGGGGGTCGCCGCCGAGTGGACGGAGCGCACGTTCTTCGAAGAGCGGCGCGACCTCGACCGGAGCGCCCTGTGAGCGACTGGAGCGACTTCGCCGTCCGGCTGCGCCGTGATCTGGCCGACCTGGCCGACGAGGACATCGTGATCCTGCTGTACGGCGCCCGCGGTGTGCAGTTCGTGCAGACCCCGCGGCTGCTGCTGACCGAGGCGATCATGGGCTCGGTCCATGCGCCGCCGGTGGCGGAGCACGAGCATTCGGCACTGGTCGAGCTCGGGTGGATCCCGCCGGACGTGCCCCGCTACACGAACTGGCACCGCGAGCTGCCGTGGCCCGCGACCTCGGCGCAGTACGACGCCACGACGTCGAGATTGGTGCACACGTTGCGCGACGTGCTGGGCGTCGCGGACCCGTCGGACCTGGCGGTCAAGGCGTGGAACGACAAGACCCATGACGCTTTGAGCCTGTCCATCACGGCCTGAGCGAGAGCACCGGTTCCCGGCCGCTGCCAGGCGGCTGCTTCGCCATGCTCTTGGTCCACCGCGTCGAACGCTCGGATCAGGGGCGGCTTCGGTCGGTATTAAGTGTTGCTAGGTACCGGTAGCTAGTGCTACGTTGTAGCGGTAGCCAGTGGCACTGAGTACCTGGACGGCGAAGAAGGGGCGCTATGGAGAATCTGACGGAGATGCTGAAGGGCACCCTTGAGGGTTGCGTGCTCGAAATCATCCGGGCCGAGGAGACGTATGGATACGCCATCACTCGCCGGCTCAACGACCTGGGCTTCGCCGACGTCGTCGAGGGCACGGTCTACACCATCCTGCTCCGGCTGGAGAAGAACGGACTCGTCCAGGTGACGAAACGGCCGTCCGAGGTGGGCCCGCCGCGCAAGTTCTACTCGCTCAACGACGCCGGCCACGCCGAACTGGCGTCGTTCTGGGCGAAATGGCAGTACGTCTCATCACGTATCGACAGTCTTAAGGAGGGCGCGAGATGAGCTTCTGGGAAACCATCACCGGCAGCGATCTCACCAGGGAATGGAAGGCGTTCGAGGTCCGAGCGCAGGCCTTGCCGGCCGAGTACCGGTCGGCGTGGGAGCAGATCAAGAGCAACCTCTTTCCCTATGGCGATTTCACCGGTCGCAATCTGATGCCGATCCTCGACTCGGCTCTCGGGCTGCTCGAGGAGGCGGCGGCGGACGGGCAGGGCATCGGTGAGGTGCTCGGCGACGACATCCCGGGGTTCTGCGCGGCGCTGGCCGGCGGAGAGGGGTCGCGCACCTATCGCGACCGGTGGCGCGAGCAGTTGAACAGGAACGTCGCCCGCAAACTGGGCCGGCTAGGAGGCTGACGTGGGAATCCAGGACATCATCGAGGGCAAGAAGCAGTGGCGGGCCCACGTGGCGCGAGTCAAGGCGCTGCCGCCGGACTACCGGATCGTCTACAAGGAGATGCAGAAGTACCTGTTCAAGGTCGGACCGATCGACCTCGCCGACGGGGGTCTGCTTCCCGGAATCGTCGACTTCTTCGAAACCGGTGCCGCCGACGGCAAGGGAGTGCTGGAACTTATCGGCACCGACGTCGCCGCCTTCTGCGACGACCTGATCAAGGACTCGCGCACCTACGCGGACGCCTACCAGGAGTCCATCGGCGCGAAGCCCGGCACCGACGAGAAGTGACCGTCGGCCGGCGTGTGCCGCCGGTCCGTTCCTAGGCGTCGGCGTCGAGTTCGGCCAGGATGTCCGCGGCATCCTGGTTGCCTGCGGCCGCGAGGCGCCGCAGATCCGCGAAATCCTCCTGCTCTGCCGCCGACTCGACGAGCTGGTCGAGCGCATCGGCGCTGCCCCCGTCGGCCAGACGTCGTAGCAGGGCAAGGTCGCCGTTCTCCGCGGCCTGCTCGATCAACTGCGCGACGTCGTCCGGGCTGAGCGCGTCTTCCATGGTGCTGACTCCTCGGCGTTGCCAGATCTGAGGCACCTTCGTTACCTCGCCAAGCAACTTACCACGTGTATCCAAGTACCTTGACAGCCACAGTAGTGGGACCTACGTTGTACCCCAAGAGGTGAGATATGAGCGCGAACAAGGTCACGTCCGACCTGCTGCGGGGCAACACCGACACGATGATCTTGCGGCTGCTGATCGAGGCGGACCGCTACGGATACGAGATCGTCAAGCTGATCGCCGAACGCTCGCAGGGCGAATACGAACTGAAGGAAGCCACGATGTACTCCAGCGTCCGGCGGCTGGAAGCCGACGGTGACATCACGTGGTACTGGGGCGATGAATCCCAGGGCGGCCGCCGCAAGTACTTCAAGATCACCGAAAAGGGTCGCGCAACCTACGCGAACAACAAGACCACGTGGGAGTACGCCAAGCGTGTGCTCGACACGCTGCTGTAAGGGGAAACAGCCATGACCGACAAGATCAGCCAGTACCTCGACGGCGTCTTCGCGCCCTACGAGGGCACCAGGAGCGTCACCGAACTGAAGGCCGACCTCCTCGCCGACCTGCAGGAGCGCTACCGCGAGCTGCGTGCCGAAGGCAAGGACGAGGCGACCGCGTTCGAGCTCACCGTCGACAGCATCGGCGACATCGAGGAGACGGTGCAGGAGGTCACGAACCTGTCGCGGACCCTGGAGCGCCAGGTCGTGACCCGGTTCGACGCCAGCTCGCTGGAAGGCAGCGACTTCGCCGGCGTGTCGGCGCGGCAGGGCCGATTCGGGTCCAGCGCGCTGCGCGGCTCGGACTTCTCCAACGCCGACCTGGCCGGCAGCAGGTTCAAGAGCAGCGACATGAAGGACACCAACTTCGACGGCGCGAACCTGACCGACGCGGTGCTGACCACAGCCGAGCTGAAGGGCTCCACGTTCCGTCGGGCGCGCCTGGTGCGCACCGACTTCAGCATGTCGGGCCTGTTCGAGGTCCGGTTCGAAGACGCGGCACTCACCGACGTCGCGTTCCGCCAGACCGATCTCAAGCGCACCGTCTTCGAACGCTGCACCTTCACCGGCGTCGACTTCACCCAGTCGGACCTGCGCGGGCTCGTCTTCGACGGCGAGACTTTCACCGGCGTGAAGTTCGACCAGGCCGGGCTGGAGGGCATGTCCCTGCGCGGGGCGATCCTGCGCGACTGCTCCTTCCGCGGCGGCTGGAGCAAGAAGTACTACAAGGCCCTGCGCACCGTGAACTTCGACGGCGCCCGCATGGACAAGCTCACCTACGCCGCCCTCAAGGGCATGGGGTTCACCCCCGCCAACGTGATCGTCGAGTAAGGAGACACCACCCCCATGAGCACCTCACCCCCCGCCATCCACGTCAGTGGACTGCGCAAGTCATACGGAAAGCTCGAAGTCCTCAAAGGCGTGGACTTCACCGTCGCGGCCGGGAGCATCTTCGCGCTGCTCGGCTCCAACGGCGCCGGCAAGACCACCGCTGTGCGCATCCTGTCCACGCTGCTCAAGCCGGACGCGGGAACCGCGACCGTGGCGGGCTTCGACGTCGTGGCCCAGCCGCAGCGGGTCCGCGAGTCGATCAGCCTCACCGGCCAGTTCGCCGCGGTCGACCAGATCCTCACCGGCCGCGAGAACCTCATCATGGTCGCCAAGCTGCGCCAGGTGAAGAATCCGGGCCAGGTCGCCGACGACCTCCTGCGACGATTCGACCTCACCGACGCCGGCGGCCGCCGGGTCGCGACCTACTCCGGCGGTATGCGGCGTCGCCTGGACGTCGCGATGAGCCTCATCGGCAACCCGAAGGTCATCTTCCTCGACGAGCCGACCACCGGCCTGGACCCCGAGGCCCGCATCGAGGTCTGGAAGGAGATCCAGGGCCTGGCCGACAGCGGCACCACCGTCCTGCTCACCACGCAGTACCTGGAGGAGGCCGAGAAGCTCGCCGACCGGATCGCGATCCTGCACCAGGGCACCATCATCGTCTCCGGCACCCTCGCCGAACTGCGCAAGCTCCTGCCCGCGGCGAAAGCCGAACTCGTCGAACGCCAGCCCACCCTCGAAGAGGTCTTCCTCGCCGTCGTCGGATCCAAGGAGCAGTCGTGAGCACGCACGTCCTCAGCAACACCGGTGTCATGCTCGGCCGCTCGATCCGGCACGTCACCCGCAGCATGGACACCATCATCACCGTCACGATCATGCCGATCGCGTTCATGCTGCTGTTCCGGTACGTGTTCGGCGGCGCGATCCAGGCCGGGACGGGCAACTACACCAACTACCTGATGCCCGGCATCCTGCTCATCGCTATCGCCAGCGGCATCTCCTACACCGGATTCCGTCTGTTCAACGACATGCAGAGCGGTATCTTCGAGCGGTTCCACTCCATGCCGATCGCCCGGTCCGCCGTACTGTGGGGACACGTGCTGACCTCGGTGGTCTCCAACGCCATCTCCGCGGTCGTCATCGTCGCCGTCGGGCTGCTGATGGGTTTCCGGACCTCGGCCGGAGTCCTCGCCTGGCTGGCCGTGGCCGGGATCCTGGCGCTGTTCACGCTCTCGCTGACCTGGGTCGCGATGATCGCCGGACTGGCGGCGTCGTCGACCGACGGAGCCACCGCGTTCTCGTACCCGCTGATCTTCCTGCCCTTCCTCAGCTCCGCGTTCGTGCCCACCGCCACGATGCCGGGTCCGGTGCGAGCCTTCGCGGAGAACCAGCCGGTCACCTCGATCGTCAACGCGATCCGGGCGCTGTTCGACCAGCAGCCGGTCGGCAACGACATCTGGATCGCGCTCGGCTGGTGCGTCGGCATCCTCGTCGTCGCCTACGCGTTCGCGATGCGCGTCTACCGCCGCAAGATCGCCTGATCAGGCCGCCCGCCACCGCGCGGGCGGCCTTACCCCTTCAGCCGCCCCACCCCGGAAAGGCAGCCCCATGACCATCGAACACGCCGCCTGGACCGGCATGCTGCCGGTCGAGGACACCGAGCTGTATGTGACCGACACCGGCGGCGCCGGCCTGCCCGTCGTCTACCTCAACGGCGCGTACGCCGACCAGTCCCACTGGCGGCGCGTCATCGCCGACCTCGGCGTCGACTACCGGCACATCACCTACGACGAGCGCGCCCGCGGCAAGTCCAAGCGCTCGGCCGACTACTCCTTCGAGGCGTGCCTGCGCGACCTGGACGCCGTCCTGCAAGCCAGGGGCGTGGACCGGGCACTGCTGGTCGGCTGGTCCTACGGCGGCATCCTCACCTGGCACTGGACCGACCGCAATCCCGAGCGCGTCCTCGGGGCCGTGACCGTCGACGCCTTCCCCGTCGGCCTGACCGGCGAGGAAGGCCACGCCCGGATCCGCAAGCTGTTCCGGCGGATGCGGTGGCTGTTCCCGATCGCCGCCCGCCTCGGCCTGGCCGCCAGGATGACCGCCGACCAGCACGCCGACGTCAACATCGAGCTCAACGAGATCGCCGCGGCGAGCATCCCGGTCCTGGAACGGCTGACCCGCCCCGTGCGGTTCGTGCTGGCCACCGGAGACAGCCTCGGCAGCAAGGACGGGGAGATGGACGAGGGCCGAAAGGTCCTTGACCCGATCATCGCTCGCAACCCCAACATCACCGTCAGCACCAAGGTCGCCAGCAACCACAGCAAGATCCTGCGCAACGACTCCCCGGCCGTCGCCCAGACCGTCCGCACCCTTGTAGCCGGCAATGGCCACCGCGCCGGATGAGCGCCTACCGGAACGGTCCACGCGCCGCCACGGACCACGGTCCCCGTCCAGCAGGGCTAATCTGCCGATGTGGAAGCCGAGCCGGGAAAGAGTTATCCGTTCTTTGCGGGCAGGCCCCGTCTGGCAGCGGCCTTCGTCGTCCTCGTGCTCGCGGTGGTGGCCGGTGCACACCTGTTCGCCCACCATCTCGAGATGCAGCCACCTCGCAACGACCCGGTGACCCTCGAGCAGTTGCGGTTGCGGTTCGCGGACAAGGCGTGGGAGCCCGATCTCGCCGCCGCCCATTGGGACTCGCGGCAGCTGTCCCTGACGGTGTTCGTGGCCGGCGCAGACCGGCAGCAGGCGCTGGACATGTGCGCCGACATCACCGCCGTCGTGGTCGAGCACACCGGTGGGAGACGAAGGCTCACCATCTACACGACGCCCCCGCGCACGATGCTGGCCACGAACTTCCTGGTCAGTGAGGATCACTGCTACTGGCGGGGAGGCTGAGGGGCCGTCGGCTACACGTCGATGTGGCTGCCCATGATGATGGTCCGGTCGCGGGGCAGGCCGAAGTGGGCGGCGGCGTCGGCGGTGATGTAGGACGTGGCGATGAACAGCCGCTTGAGCCAGTCGGCCATCGTCGGTTCGGGACCCCGCCGTAGCTCGATCTTGGACAGGAAGTACCTCGCGTTGTCGAGGTCCAACGGCCCCTCGGTGGCGGCCGGGTCCAGGGTGCGCAGCGCGGCGGGCACGTCCGGGGTGTCCATGTATCCGAACCGGGCGGTCACGTGGGTGATGCCGTCATCGGCGTAGCCGAGGTCGTCGACGGTCACCCGCTCTTCGGCGGGCACGTACGGCACGGTGTCGGTCTCCAGGGACATGATGACCACGTGCTCGTGCCGGACGTGGTTGTGTTCGAGGTTGGCGCGCAGCGCCAGCGGGGCGGTCTGCTTGCCCCGGTTGAGGAAGATCGCCGTGCCCGGCACCGTCGCGGTCGTCGCGCGGCTCTCGCGCAGCTGCTCGACGAACTCGGGCAGGGTGCCCTCGGTGCGCTCGCGTTCGGCGGTGACGACCTGACGGCCCTTCTGCCAGGTGGTCATGATGGTGAACGCGGTGAGGCCGATGAGCAGCGGCAGCCACGCGCCGTGGACCAGCTTGGTCAGGTTGGCGGCGACGAACAGCAGGTCGACGCCGAGCAGCAGGGCCGCTCCGGTGCCCAGCAGCCACCAGGGGGTGCCCCACTTGAGCCGGGCGACGTAGAAGAACAGCAGCGTGGTGATGGTGATGGTGCCGGTGACGGCCATGCCGAAGGCGTACGCGAGCGCGGCGGAGGTCTGGAACGCGAACACCAGGGTGAGCACGGAGACCATGAGCAGCCAGTTGATCCACGGTACGTAGATCTGGCCCATGGTGGACTCGGAGGTGTGCGCGATGCGCAGCCGCGGCAGGTAACCCAGCTGCGCGGCCTGTGAGGCGACCGAGTACGCGCCGGTGATGACAGCCTGGGAGGCGATGACGGTGGCGGCGGTGGCCAGCACGACCAGTGGCAGCCGGGCCCAGCCGGGGGCGAGCAGGAAGAACGGGCTGCTGATGTTGGCGTTGTCTTCCAGGATCAACGCGCCCTGGCCGAGGTAGCTCAGCACGCAGGCGGGCAGCACGAGCCCGAGCCATCCGTAGGTGATCGCCATGCGGCCGAAGTGGCCCATGTCGGCGTAGAGGGCCTCGGCGCCGGTGACCGACAGGACGATCGCGGCGAGGGCGAAGAACGCGATGCCGAAGTGCTGGGACAGGAAGCTCAGCGCGTACGTGGGGGACAGGGCTTTGAGGATGTCGGGGTGGTGGGTGATGCCGGCGATCCCGAAGACGGCGATGACCAGGAACCAGGCGATCATGACGGGGCCGAAGACGCGGCCGACGGCGGCGGTGCCCCGGCGTTGCACCATGAACAGCGCCACGATGATCACGGCGGTGACCGGGATGATCGCAGGTTCCAGGTCGGGGTTGACGGTTTTCAGGCCTTCGATCGCGGACAGCACGGAGATCGCCGGGGTGATCATGCTGTCGCCGAAGAACAGCGCCGCGCCGAAGATGCCCAGCGCCGCGAGCACTGCCGCGATCTTGCCGCCGCGGCCGGAACTCCAGCGGCGCAGCAGCGTGATCAGGGCCATGATGCCGCCCTCGCCCTGGTTGTCTACGCGCATGGCCAGCAGGATGTAGGTGACCGTCACGATGATCATCACGGACCAGAAGATCAGGGAGACGACGCCGAACACGTTGTCGACGCTGACCGGCACCGGGTGCGGGTCGGCCGGGTTGAACACCGTCTGCATGGTGTAGATCGGGCTGGTGCCGATGTCGCCGAACACGACACCCAGCGCGCCGACGATGACGGCGAGCCGCACCACATCGTGTGCGCCGGTGCTGTGCCCCGGCCCTTGCTGGCGGCTTGTCACGGAATGTCTCCTGCGCATGGGTTTCCGGCTCTTCGGTGTCGTGCGGGACAATACCGGCCTGGTGGGGAGCGCCTGCGCACCACCGCTCGGCCTGGTGCGTCCCGACCGCCCCGAGAGGGCAGGACCGTGCCGGGAGGGCATCCGATTCGCCCGCCCGACCTGCGGACCGGCGACGTGATCGCGGTACCGGGCTGCGGCGCTCACCATTTCCCGCTGGCGTCCAACTACGACATGGTGGGCAGGCCACCGCTGGTCACGGTCAGGGACGGCCAGGCACGGGTGTTGGTGCGCGGGGAGACCCTGGAAGACGTGTTGCGCCGCGACGCGGCGTGACCGACGCGGCGTGACCGACGCGGCGGCAGGCAGACGGGGGTCATCGCCCGGTCTGCCTGCCGCCGACACGTTCTTCATGATGCAATCCCACGCCAGCCGTGTGCGGGCGCCGAGATGTTGCGGCGCTGTAAAGACTTCGACACTGCGCGCATGGATTGCGTCAAGATGCACACCCATCGCTGCTGTGATCGGTTTGACTGGTCGCATCGACCGGTTGCCTCGACCAGCGCTGGTCGCGCAGGCCGCAGGCAGGTCTGCTCCACGTGTCGCGGTGCGGGCGCCGGGACCAGCGACAGTCGATCCGGCGCGGGCAGATGCCAGGAACGAGGTACCGATGCGGCAGTCCGGCGGCGGACACGGCATGTGGCGGGGTGCGGCGCAGGGCCGACAGGCGGCCGTGACGCTGGTCGGTGCGGCGGCCGCCGCGGTGGCGGTCGCGGTGGGGCTGATCCCGGTGACGGGCGCGGCGGGGTGGGAACTGGCTGCGGCGTACGCGATCACCGCTGCGGTGGTGCTGTGCTACCTGGCGGTGCTGCTGTTGTGGCGGGCTGCCCAGGTCTGGCGGATCGACGTCCAGGTCGACCCGCACATGGTGCGGATCCGCAGCGCGCTGCTGCCGGTCGCCGCCACCACGCTGCCGGTCGACGTCGTGCGGTCGGTGCGGATCGTGCAGGTGCTCGCGCCGTGGCAGGGTGATCCCACGTGGTGGCTGCTGCCGGACCGGAGTGCCGCGCTGGTCGCGCGCGGCGGTCCCGGTCTGCAGCTCGAGCTCGAATCCGGTCGGCTCTTGTCGGTCAGCGTCGACAACCCGGAGCAGGCCGTCACCTACCTACGCCGCCTCGGAGTGGCGGCGGCTTGACCGGCGGGCCCACCGGACCCGAGCGAGATTGAGGTAGGCCAGGGAGCTCCTTGTCGGTACCGGATTCGCGCCTCGTCGAGGCGATTTGCGGTGATGCTCGGCTGCCGGCGGGCCTCTGCCTAGAGCGTATGGGCGCTGAGCGGCTGCAGCCGCCATGAAGGCGTGGTGATTCGGTGCGCGGGCGTACGGAAGCCGTCAAGATTCTGGCTGGGCTGGGCCTGGTCTGGGTTGACTGGCCGTCGCGGTCGGATCCGTCGGCCGCTGCAAGGAGAGCCAGATGCCAGTGATCGCGGGTCGCGGAGCCGATCGTCGCGAGCCGGCAGGGTCGCTGAGGCATGCCCCGCGCATCCGCTCCGGCGCGCCGGCACGCGCAGACCGGGGACGTCTGGCAGGGCGCAGCCCGAAGGCTGGCGCCGCTCGCTGATCATGCTGGAGATCGCGGTGGGGCTCTGCCTCGCCGCCGTGGCGCTGGTGGACGGGGTCGCCCCACGGGCGGGGGTGCTCGGCGGCGCGTACGCGATAACCGCCGCGGTGCTGGCTTTGTACACGGCGGCGATCCTGGCCGGCCGAGCGCTGGGCACCTGGCGGCTGGTGGTGAGAATCGACGCGCATCGGCTGCGGCTGCGGGGCCGCCGCCGGCGCTGCAGCTGCTGCTCGACACCGGGCGGGTCCTCACCGTCAGCGTCGACCACCCCGAGCAGGCGCTTGCGGCGCTCGGCGACCGGGCTGGGGCCGGCGCCGCGCACACCAGGACAGAGGTGCAGCTCACGTGCCCGTCAAGAGGCCGTCAATAAACCCGCCCGCGGCGTAGCGATGGCGTCAAGAGCCCTTACGCGGTGATCGCCACGGGGATTGGATTACCCCGTTCCGCTCCGGGGTCACCCCGTGAACGGACATGATACGGGCAAACTGCCACAAACACTCTCATGAAGGAGGCGCGCGATGGCCGATCTGGCCTACGTGCTGCTCACGGTGGGTCTGTTCGCAGTGCTCGCCCTCGTCGTACGAGGAGCGGAGCGACTGTGACTGCCAACCTGGTCGGCCTGCTGATCGCCTGCGCACTGGCGGTCTTCCTGGTCTTCGCCCTGCTGTTCCCTGAGAAGTTCTGACGATTCGGAGAGTTGTCCTCAGATGAGTACGACAGCCGCGGGAGTGATCTTCATCCTCTCGCTCATCGTGGCGCTGGCGGTGGCCTACCGCTACCTCGGTGACTACATGTTCCGTGTGGTCGCCGCGGAGCGCCACGGCCGCGTCGAGCGCGGTGTCTACAAGGTGCTCGGCGTCGACCCGAACGCGGAGCAGTCCTGGGGCGTGTACGCCCGCAGCGTCCTGGCGTTCTCGCTGATCTCGATCCTGTTCCTGTACGCCTTCCTGCGCCTGCAGGACCTGGTGTTCAAGGTCCCGGACTTCGCGACCTCGATCAACGACCGGGTCTGGCCGGACCTGGCCTGGAACACCGCGGTCAGCTTCGTGACGAACACGAACTGGCAGGCCTACTCGGGTGAGTCGACGATGACCCACCTGGCGCAGATGGCCGGTCTGGCGGTGCAGAACTTCGTCTCCGCGGCGGTGGGCATCGCGGTGGCCGTGGCCCTGGTCCGCGGCTTCGCCCGCCGTAAGAGCGAGCAGTTGGGCAACTTCTGGGTCGACCTGACCCGGATCACGCTGCGCATCCTGCTGCCCATCGCGGTGGTCGGAGCGGTGCTCCTGATCATCGGCGGTGTGGTGCAGAGTCTGGGTGACGGCACCATGCTGTCCACGCTGACCGGCGCGCAGCAGCACATCACCGGCGGCCCGGTGGCCTCCCAGGAGGCGATCAAGGAACTGGGCACCAACGGCGGCGGCTTCTACAACGTCAACTCGGCGCACCCGTTCGAGAACCCGACGACGTGGACGAACTGGCTGGAGATCTTCCTGCTGCTGTGCATCCCGTTCGCGCTGCCGCGGGTCTTCGGGCGGATGGTCGGCGACAACCGGCAGGGCTACGCGATCCTCGTCGTCATGGCGATCCTGGCCGTCGGCAGCATCGCGCTGACCAACGTCTTCGAGCTCAACGGCGCGGGGACGGTCCCGCAGGCGGTGGGCGCCGCGCTGGAAGGCAAGGACGTCCGGTTCGGCGTCTCGGACTCGGCGACGTTCGCCGCTGCGACGACGCTGACCTCGACCGGTGCGGTCAACTCGTTCCACGACTCGTACACCGCGCTCGGCGGCATGATGCCGATGATCAACATGATGCTCGGAGAGGTCGCTCCCGGCGGTGTAGGCGCGGGCCTGTACGGCATGCTCATCCTCGCGGTGATCACCGTGTTCGTCGCCGGGCTGATGGTCGGCCGCACGCCGGAGTACGTCGGCAAGAAGATCGGCGCTCGCGAGATCAAATTCGCATCGATGTACTTCTTGGTCACCCCTGCTCTGGTGCTGATCGGTGTCGCCGCGGCGATGGCCACCGGCAACTGGCAGACCCAGGCCAACGTCGGCCCGCACGGCTTCTCCGAGGTCGTGTACGCGTTCACCTCGGCGGCCAACAACAACGGCTCGGCGTTCGCCGGCATCACGGTCAACACGCCGTGGTGGGACACCGCGCTCGGCCTGGCGATGCTGCTCGGCCGGTTCCTGCCGATCATCTTCGTGCTCGGCCTGGCCGGGTCGCTGGCCCGGCAGAAGCCGGTGCCGGCCTCGGCGGGCACGCTGCCCACGCACAAGCCGCTGTTCATCGGCATGGTCGTCGGCGTCGTGGTGATCCTGATCGCTCTGACCTTCCTGCCCGCGCTCGCGCTCGGCCCGCTGGCCGAGGGCCTGTGACCCGGCCTGCGAAGAAATAGACAAGGACAAGAAATGACTGTCACATCAGTGGCAACCCCGAAGGCCCGGGTGGAACCGGGCCGGGTCGGCGGCGGGCTGCTCGACCCGAAGCAGCTGTGGATGTCGCTGCCCGACGCGGTGCGCAAGCTCAACCCGGCGACGCTGTGGCGCAACCCGGTCATGCTGATCGTCGAGGTCGGCGCCGTGTTCACCACGTTCCTGGCGATCACGCAGCCGTCCTGGTTCTCGTGGGCGATCACGATCTGGCTGTGGCTGACCGTGATCTTCGCCAACCTCGCCGAGGCCGTGGCCGAAGGCCGGGGCAAGGCTCAGGCCGCGACGCTGCGCAACGCCAAGAAGGACACCATGGCCCGCCGGCTCGTCGGTTGGTCCGAGGGCGCGGCGGCGAAGCAGTACCGTGAAGAGCCGGTGTCGGCCAGCGCTCTCGCGCAGGGTGACATCGTGGTCGTCGAGGCCGGACAGGTCATCCCCGGTGACGGCGACGTCATCGAGGGCATCGCCAGCGTCGACGAATCGGCGATCACCGGCGAGTCCGCCCCGGTCATCCGCGAATCCGGCGGAGACCGCAGCGCGGTGACCGGCGGCACGAAGGTGCTGTCCGACCGGATCGTCGTGAAGATCACGCAGAAGCCGGGGGAGAGCTTCATCGACCGGATGATCTCCCTCGTCGAGGGCGCGAACCGGCAGAAGACGCCGAACGAGATCGCGCTCAACATCCTGCTCGCCGCGCTGACGATCATCTTCCTGCTGGCCGTGGTCACGCTGCAGCCGATGGCGATCTACGCCAAGAACTGGCAGGGCGCCGCGCTGGACACCGCGTCGTTCGGCCCGGACGGCATCAGCGGCATCGTGCTCGTCTCGCTGCTGGTCTGCCTCATCCCGACCACCATCGGGGCGCTGCTGTCGGCGATCGGCATCGCCGGCATGGACCGCCTGGTGCAGCGCAATGTACTGGCCATGAGCGGTCGGGCCGTCGAGGCGGCGGGCGACGTCAACACCCTGCTGCTGGACAAGACCGGCACGATCACCCTGGGCAACCGCCAGGCGTGGCAGTTCCTGCCCGCGGCAGGCGTCTCCGAGGAGGCCCTGGCGGATGCGGCGCAGCTGTCCAGCCTCGCCGACGAGACTCCCGAGGGCCGCTCGATCGTGGTGCTCGCCAAGGAGCAGTACGGCCTGCGCGCCCGCAAAGAGGGCATGATGCCGCACGCCACCTTCATCCCGTTCACCGCCCAGACCCGCATGTCGGGCGTGGACATCACGGAGGACGGCAAGACCCGGCAGGTGCGCAAGGGCGCGTCGTCCGCGGTCATGAAGTGGGTGCGCGACAACGGCGGACACCCGTCCGACGACGTCGGCCCGGCCGTGGACGCCATCTCCGGCCAGGGCGGCACGCCGCTGGTGGTCGCCGAGCTGGTCCCCGGGCAGCCGGCGCGGGCACTCGGGGTCATCCACCTCAAGGACGTCGTCAAGTCGGGCATGCGCGAGCGGTTCGACGAGATGCGCCGGATGGGCATCCGCACCGTGATGATCACGGGTGACAACCCGCTGACCGCCAAGGCGATCGCCGACGAGGCCGGGGTGGACGACTTCCTGGCCGAGGCGACCCCGGAGGACAAGCTCGCCCTGATCCGCAAGGAGCAGGAGGGCGGCCGGCTGGTCGCGATGACCGGCGACGGCACCAACGACGCCCCGGCGCTGGCCCAGGCCGACGTCGGCGTGGCGATGAACACCGGCACGTCGGCCGCGAAAGAGGCCGGCAACATGGTCGACCTCGACAGCGACCCGACCAAGCTGATCGAGATCGTCGAGATCGGCAAGCAGCTGCTCATCACCCGCGGGGCGCTGACCACGTTCTCGATCGCCAACGACATTGCCAAGTACTTCGCGATCATCCCCGCGATGTTCGCGGTGGTGTACCCGAGCCTGGACGCGCTCAACATCATGCGGCTGTCCAGCCCGGAGTCGGCGATCCTGTCCGCGGTCATCTTCAACGCCCTCGTGATCATCGCCCTGATCCCGCTGGCTCTGCGCGGCGTGCGCTACACGCCGAGCAGCGCGAGCAAGCTGCTGACCCGCAACCTGTGGATCTACGGCCTCGGTGGCATCATCGCACCCTTCATCGGAATCAAGATCATCGACATGATCATCTCGCTCATCCCAGGGATCGGCTGACATGCGTACTCCCAGTTGGATCTCCCAGCACTTCGCCGCACTGCGGGCCGTGCTGTTGTTCACCATCCTGCTCGGCCTGGCCTACCCGCTGGTCATCACCGGCCTCGCCCAGATCCCGGGCCTGAAGGACAGGGCCGACGGCTCCATCGTCGAGGTCAACGGGCAGCCCGTGGGCAGCTCGCTGATCGGGCAGTCGTTCACCGACGCCGACGGCAACCCGGTCAGGAAGTACTTCCAGAGCCGCCCGTCGGCGTCGGGGTACAACCCCGATGCCACCGCCGCTTCGAACCTGGGCCCGGAGAGCATCGAGGACACCCTCGGCGACCCGGCCCTGGACCCGAACTCCGAAGACGGCGACGGCAGCAAGCAGGCCCTGCTCACCCAGGTCTGCTCCCGCTTCAAAGCGGTCGGCGAGCTGGAGGGCGTGGACGGCTCCCGGCCGTTCTGCACCACCGACGGAGTCGGCGCAGTCCTGCGCGTGTTCTACACCGACGGCCTGTCCGGCAAGGTCACCCGCGCCGTCAGCGTCAACCAGGCCTGCCCCGCCACCCCGTTCATCGCCACCTACCAGGGCGTGACCGTGGAGTGCGGAAAGTTCGGCGAGGACTACAGCAAGGGCGTGCTCGTCCCCGTGCGGGGCAGCGCGCCCGAGAAGTCGGCCATCCCGGCCGACGCCGTCACCGCCAGCGGCAGCAGCCTCGACCCGCACATCAGCGTCGAGTACGCCAAGCTGCAGGCCAAGCGCGTCGCTGCCGAACGCGGCGTCAACATCGACAAGGTCAACACCCTGATCGACGAGCACACCGACGGCCGCGCCCTCGGCTTCCTGGGCGAACCCGCCGTCAACGTCCTCGAGCTGAACCTGGCCCTGGACCGCATGTAACGAAAGGAAGGGCACCTTCACATCGCCATGTGTTGTAGAAGGTGCCCTTCCTCACCCCCGCCCCGTCGAAGACAGGTAGTCATGTCCCGAGGCCAGTTGAGGATCTATCTCGGCGCCGCACCAGGCGTCGGCAAGACCTACGCCATGCTCGAAGAGGCGCAACGCCGCCGCGACCGCGGGACCGACGTCGTGGTCGGGTTCGTGGAGACGCACGGACGCAAGCACACCCTGGAGATGATCGGCGACCTCGAACTGGTCGACCGGCGCACCATCGAATACCGCGGCGCGACCTTCACCGAGATGGACGTCGACGCGATCCTCGCCCGCAGCCCCGAGGTCGTCCTGGTCGACGAGCTGGCCCACACCAACGTGCCCGGCTGCCGCAACGCCAAACGCTGGCAGGACATCAACGAACTGCTCGACGCCGGCATCCACGTGCTGTCCACCCTCAACATCCAGCACCTGGAATCGCTCAACGACGTCGTGCAGACCATCACCGGCGTGCCGCAACGCGAGACCGTGCCCGACGAGGTCGTGCGCCGTGCCGAGCAGGTCGAGCTCATCGACATGACCCCCGAGGCGCTGCGCCGGCGCATGGCGCACGGCAACGTGTACCGCCCAGAGAAGATCGACGCCGCGCTGGGCAACTACTTCCGGGTCGGCAACCTCACCGCCCTGCGTGAGCTGGCCCTGCTCTGGCTGGCCGACAAGGTCGACGAGCAGCTCGACAGGTACCGCAACCAGCACAAGATCGACACCATGTGGGAAGCCCGGGAACGGGTCGTGGTCGCGCTCACCGGCGGCCCCGAGGGCGACACTCTCATCCGCCGCGCGGCCCGTATCGCCGATCGTGCGCGGGGCGCGGACCTGCTCGCCGTGCACGTGGCAAGGAACGACGGCCTCTCCGGAGCAGACCCGGCACTGCTGGCCAAGCAACGCATCCTGATCGAGAGCCTGGGCGGCACCTACCACCAGGTCGTCGGCACGGACGTGCCCGGCGCGTTGCTGGACTTCGCCCGCGGCGTCAACGCCACCCAACTCGTGCTCGGCGCCAGCCGCCGCGGCCGCTTCGCGCAGATCTTCTCCCGCGGCGTCGGGGTGACCACCACCGCCGAGTCCGGCGCGATCGACGTACACCTGGTCACCCACGCCGAAGCCCGCCGCGGCCGGCTCGCCCAGCCGACGGCCGCCAGCGCGCTGTCCACCCGGCGCCTGCTGGCCGGATACGGCCTGGCCGTGCTCGGCCTGCCGCTGCTGGCCCTGGTGCTGTACCAGTTCGGCAATCTCAACCTCGGCACAGACATTCTGCTGTTCCTCGCCGCCGTCGTCGCCGTGGCACTGGTCGGCGGCATGTGGCCGGCGATCCTCGCCGCGATCGGCGGATCGGCGCTGCTCAACTACTTCTTCGTCCCCCCGATAAGGCGGTGGACCATCACCGACCAGGAGAACCTCCTGGCCCTGGTCGTATTCGTCGTCGTGGCGATCGCCGTCAGCGCCACCGTCGACAAAGCCGCCCGCCGCACCCGCGAAGCCGCCCAGGCCGGCGCGGAAGCCTCGACCCTGGCCACGGTCGCCGGCGGCGTGCTGCGCGGCGACCGGCCGCTGGCCGCGCTGTTGCAACGCCTGCAGGAGACCTTCGGCCTCGAATCGGTCACCCTGCTCGAAGCACGCGACGACGCCCCGCACAGCCCCGACCGCCGCCAGGAGATCTCCATGTGGCGAGTTGTGGCCACAGTCGGTGGGCTGCCGTGCTTCGCACCAGGCGAAGCCGACACCGACGTGCCCGTCAGCGAGAACCTCACCCTCGTCCTACGCGGCCGGCCACTGGCTGCAGCAGACCGTCGCATCCTGGAAGCATTCGCCTCCCAAGCCGCGCTCGCCCTGCGCCAGGAACGCCTGGCCGAACAGGCCGCCACCGCGCTGCCGCTGGCCGAAGCCGACCGCATGCGCACCGCGCTGCTCGCCGCCGTCAGCCACGACCTGCGCACCCCCCTCGCCTCGGCGAAAGCCGCGGTCGACAGCCTGGCCAGCGACGAGGTCGACTTCGATGACACCGATCGCGCCGAGCTGCTGGCCACCGCCGCCGAGTCGTTGAACCGGCTCAACCGTCTGGTGGAGAACCTGCTCGACATGAGCCGCCTGCAGGCTGGAGTCCTCGGCGTGTCCCGGCGTGCGATGGGCTTCGAGGAGGTGGTGCCACACGCACTCGACGAACTCGGCACCACGGGACGGGACGTGCGCATGCGCATCCCCGCTGACCTGCCCGCCGTCGACGCCGACCCCGGGCTGCTGGAACGGGTGCTGGTCAACGTCATCGGCAACGCGCTGCGCTACAGCCCGCCGGACCAACCGCCCCTGGTCAAGGCCAGCGCGCACGCCGGACGCGTCGAGCTGCGGATCGTCGACCACGGCCCGGGCATCCCCGAGACCGATTGGGACCGGGTGTTCCTGCCGTTCCAGCGCGCGGGCGACCGCAGCAACGACACCGGAGTCGGCCTCGGCCTGGCCTTGGCCCGCGGGCTGAGCGAAGCCATGGACGGCACTCTGACACCGGAGACGACCCCAGGGGGCGGACTGACAATGGTCCTGTCGCTACCCGTGGCACACCCGCCAGAAAGCATTCCCGAGACCGCGCCGGCCGGAAAGACAGCATCATGACCAAGGTCCTCATCGTCGACGACGAACCGCAGATCGTCCGCGCACTGCGGATCAACCTGCGCGCCCGCGGCTACGACATCGAGATCGCCGGTGACGGCGCGACCGCGCTCCGAGTGGCCAGCGCCTACCACCCCGACGTCCTCGTACTCGACCTCGGCCTGCCCGACATGGACGGCGTCGACGTCATCCGCGGCCTGCGCGGCTGGACGGCGGCCCCGATCATCGTGCTCTCCGGCCGCACCGGCAGCGAGGACAAGGTTCAAGCCCTCGACGCCGGCGCCGACGACTACATCACCAAACCGTTCGGCGTCGACGAACTGCTCGCCCGCATCCGAGCCGTCACCCGCCGCCACTCCGCCACACCCGACGCGCGCAGTGTCGTGCAGATCGGCCGCTACCGCGTCGATGTCGCCAACCACCAGGTCAGCGACACCACCGGAGGCGGCGACCTGCGCCTGACACCCACCGAATGGCAGCTGCTCGGCGCGCTTGTGCGCAACCCCGGCAAGCTGGTCACCCACCGGCAGCTCCTGCACGACATCTGGGGCCCCCAGTACGCCACCGAGACCAACTACCTGCGCCAGTACATGGCCCAGCTGCGCCGCAAACTCGAACAGGACCCGGCCCACCCGCGCCAGCTGCTGACCGAGCCGGGCATGGGCTACCGGTTCGTACGGTTGCCCGACAGCAGCACTTCATGACCGGAGCCGGGTTCCGCCGTTTCCGGCGTCACGCCGCCTCGGCTGTCGATATGGTCGATTCGTGAGCCGATGGCCCGGCCGTGATCGTCTGGCGTGGGCAGCGGCCGTGCTGGGGCCGGTAGCCGTCTCGCTGATCTGCGTGCCGTTCCGGGCGAGGCTGGCCAACACCCACGTCGCGCTGCTGTCGGCGTCGCTGTGACGGAGCTGGCGATGTGGGGCCGCCGGCAGCAGGAGCACGCCGCCCGCGAAGCGGGTTATCTCGCCGGGCTGCGGGCCGCAGCGACGGCCGGCGCGACCGGTGGGTCGGCGACCAGCCTCGTGCGCGACGTGCGTGACCAGCTCGTCGAAGTACTCGACCTGGCCGACTGCCGGTTCGAACGTGGTGTGGGGCGGTCTGGGAGACCCGCCGCGGCTGCTGCGCGACGGCAGCGTCGTCTGGCATGGCAGGCCCTGGGACGCGGACCAGGTCGGAGCAGTACTGGGCTGAGCGAGCCGTGCCGGTGACCGGCATCAACACGGCGTCAAGAATGCGCCCGCCGCTGTAGGGAACTCGTCAAAGCCACTTCCCGGCAGACACGGCACGGGCCACGGTGATCCGGACACGATCGTTCGAAGGTGCGGTGACAGATGGCATGAGCATCCTGGCGACGCTGGCGTCCGTAGGGGGCACCGTACTGGCGGTGCTGCTGGCGGCCCGCATCCATGCCTTCATTCCCAGCCGCGACCTGGTGGAACTCGACGCAGCCGCCCGGGACGTCGTCACCTCGGCCACCACCGCCAAGGGCACACTGCGGGTCATCGCCACCGCCCCCCACCCGCAGGCGCTCCCGCCCGTGCCGCGAGGTGGCCGGAATGTGGCCGACGGGCAGGCGGTGTTCCTGGAGTTCGCCGGCCCTGCTCCCCGGCGGGGCGTCATCGAGGTGCAGGGCCGCGACGAGCACGGGTTCGCCGTGCTCGCCGTGCGAGGTGCCGCACCTGGCAAGGCCTTGGCTGCGGTCCTGCTGCACCTGCGCGACGCGTACGCCATCGTGCCTCGCGCGGACTTCGCCTGGCCCAGCGGCTCACACCGCCGCAGCCTGATCAGATTTCTGCTCCTCGGGTCCGGGCACCTGGCCGCGGTGACCGTGGCCGTGCTGCGCAACGCCGAACCCGATCCGGCTCGGCGTCCGCGCATCCACGTCGGCCCCTAGCCGCACACGTCGGCGTCGGCTGACCGCCAGGGACGGCTCACGTCCGGCCTGGCGCGTGGTCCCCGCTCGGGTCGGCCGAGTCTTGACGAAATTTTGACGCTCAGAGCACCCGGCGAAGCCCTATCGTGTCCGAGGCTCATTACAGGACTCGGCGAGGGCATCGGAAGGTCATGGGCAACGCGGCACAGCAAGAGGCGATCGAATACGCCATCCCCGCATCCGTCGGAGCCCCGGGGCCCGCCCCGAAGCCGCAGGGCCGGTTCACCGGCTGGCTGCTGCAGCACCGGGTGCAGCCGGTCGGGCCGGAGGCCGACGAGAGCCA
>NZ_JBHTAC010000026.1:0-99140 GCF_042663325.1 Catellatospora aurea | reverse complement strand
GCCCCTATGGGGGCGTCCAGCGTCCACAAAAACAGATCTTGCCCAGTGATCGCAGCGGAATACGGGAAAGTGCGGTCTCGCTGCGACGCGTACCGCCCGAGGATCAGGTGAGGGCGGTGCGGGAGCGCTCGTACGCGGCCAGGGCGCGGCGGACCGGTTCGACGACGTACCGCAGGGCGACCTTGTCGATCTCGGCGCGCAGCACGATCTCGGTCTTCTGGTCGGCGCGCTTCTTGCCGCCGGGGAGCCAGTTGCGGCGCGGGCGCTGGGCGTCGGCGAACGCGACGGCCTGGCCCAGGGCGGCGGGCAGCTCGTGCAGGCGGGAACGGGCCGCCTGCTCGACGGCCCTGGCCCAGGGTCCGGGGAGCCCGACGGAGGCGCTGGCGGCGTACGCCTGGATGGTCTGCTCGATGCGGGCGGCGTCGGTGCCGGCCGAGGACAGGCCGCGGACCAGCGGGTTGATCGTCGGTGGGCTGGCCGGGCCGCCGACGAGCTTGCTCAGGTCGGCGATGCTCGCGGTCAGGTCGCGGTCGACGGACTCCTCGGCGAGCGTGCCGCGCAGAATGATCGGTTCGAGCAGCGCGCGCAGCGCGGAGACGCCGGAGTGGCCGCGGGTGGAGCGCTCGGCGACGAACGGGCCGGGCTTCGGCTTGATCGGGCCGCGCTTGGCCGGCGGCAGCTGCGGGACCTCGCCGGTGGCCGAGGTCGGCACCAGCGGGACCTTGGAAAGGCCGCCCTCGTCGAGCAGTTGGCGCAGGTCGGCGCCGACCTTGGGCAGCTGGGCGGGTTGCAGGCGGTCGGTCTGGTTGAGGGCGACGATCAGGCCCTCCCGCGAGCTGGCGAGCTGGCGCAGGTAGCCCTCGTGCACGAGCTGGTCGCCGTACTTCTGCGGGTCGCAGATCCAGATGACCACGTCGACGAGGTGCAGCAGCCGGTCGACCTCGGCGCGGTGGCGCGGCTCGACGGAGTCGACGTCGGGCAGGTCGAGCAGGATCATGCCGCGCAGGCCGACCTCGTCGTTGGCGTCCAGCGCCGACTCCCGGGTGAACCGGCGGCGCGACGAGACGCCGAGCCAGTCGAGCAGCTCGTCGGCGAAGGTCAGGCTGCCCCAGACGCACGCGTACGGCTCGGAGGTCGTCGGGCGCAGGATGCCCGCGGGCGACCGGTCGATCGTGGTGAACGCGTTGAACATGCTGGATTTGCCGCTGCCCGTGGTGCCGGCCAGCGCGATGGTGGTGAAGCCGCGGGCCAGCCGCAGCCGGTCGGCGGAGCGTTCCGCGACCGTCCGCGCGTTCTCCATCGCCGGCTCGCCGGCGAGATGCTCGCCCGCCAGGTCGACGAACTGCTGGACCATGTCGAGCTTGGTGGTGACGGACTCACTGCCGGGGGTGGAGTGGGCCACTGGTCCCTCCTCACGCTCTCCTCAGCCGACGCGGTGCCGACCTGAACCCTCGTCGCCCGCGGAAGCGGCCGTCCGTGTCATCTTGACTCGGCAAGTTTCGCACTCGCGGTCTTGTCGAGGAACTCCCAGATCGGGGTGACCACTCGGTCCGAGAGCATGCCCTGCCGGTCGAGCGCCGATTCGGCCACCACGAACAGTGGCACCGGTTCGCCGAGCAGCTGGGTCAGGTGCGGCAGGATCTCGTCCGCGGCCTCGGTGGGCAGCCGGTTGAGGATCACCGCCAGGTCGACCCGGCGCTGCTGCGCGGCCCGCAGGTGCCGCCACGCCTCGGCGTCAGCGTAGCGGCTCGCCGTCGTCACGAAGATCCAGAGGTCGGCCCGCTCGAACGCCGCGTCGGTGGCTGCCCGGTTCTTCTGGTCCACCGCGTTGAGGTCCGGCGAGTCGACGATCGCGACGTGCGCGGGCAGCGCGGGCGCGGCGATCGGCAGCAGCCCGGCCACGTGGGTCGCCGCCACACTGCGGGGGTGGCAGGCCAGGACCGGTTTGCGGGTGGTGGGCCGGAGGATGCCGGTGGCGCTCACGGGTGACCGGACCAGGCTGTTGACCAGCGTGGACTTGCCCGCGCCGGTCGGCCCGCCGACCACCGCGAGCAGGGGGCCGGTGCGCACCGCGCCCTCCTCGGTTACTCGTTGGTCATACACAGGGGAAGCGTAAGCGGAAAAGGGACAACTCACTAGGACACCACCAAACTTGAGTGTGACCGACTCAACCTTCCGCTTGACACTTCCCGGTCTCATGTCAGTATTGAGCCGTCCGGACTCAACTTGAATCTCCGGCGACCTTGATCTTGGAGGAACACGAACATGGCACGTGCGGTCGGCATCGACCTGGGTACGACCAACTCCTGTATGGCCGTGCTCGAGGGTGGCGAACCCACCGTCATCGCGAACGCCGAGGGCTCCCGCACGACGCCCTCCATCGTGGCGTTCGCCAAGAACGGTGAGGTGCTCGTCGGCGAGGTGGCCAAGCGCCAGGCCGTCACGAACCCGGACCGCACCATCCGGTCCGTGAAGCGTGAGGTCGGCACCAACTGGACCGTCGACATCGACGGCAAGAAGTACACGCCGCAGGAGATCTCCGCGCGGGTGCTGCAGAAGCTCAAGCGCGACGCCGAGGCCTACCTCGGCGAGACCGTGACCGACGTCGTGATCACCGTCCCGGCGTACTTCAACGACGCGCAGCGCACCGCGACGAAGGAGGCCGGTGAGATCGCCGGCTTCAACGTGCTGCGCATCGTCAACGAGCCCACCGCCGCCGCGCTGGCGTACGGGCTGGACAAGGGCTCCAAGGAGCAGACCGTCCTGGTATTCGACCTCGGCGGCGGCACGTTCGACGTGTCGCTGCTGGAGCTGGCCGAGGGCGTCGTGGAGGTCAAGTCGACCTCCGGCGACAACCACCTCGGTGGCGACGACTGGGACGAGCGCATCATCGAGCACCTGGTGAAGACCTTCCGCGGCCAGTACGGAGTGGACCTGGGCGCGGACAAGATGGCCATGCAGCGCCTCAAGGAGGCCGCGGAGAAGGCCAAGATCGAGCTGTCCGCCGCCAACACCACCGGCATCAACCTGCCGTACATCACGGCCGGCGCCGAGGGCCCGCTGCACCTGGACGTCACGCTCACCCGGGCCGAGTTCCAGCGCATGACCCAGGACCTGCTGGACCGCTGCAAGGCGCCGTTCGAGCAGGCGATCAAGGACGCGGGCGTGAAGCTGGTCGACGTCGACCACGTCATCCTGGTCGGCGGTTCCACCCGCATGCCCGCCGTGACCGACCTGGTAAAGCAGCTCACCGGCAAGGAGCCGAACAAGGGCGTCAACCCGGACGAGGTCGTCGCCGTCGGCGCCGCGCTGCAGGCCGGTGTGCTCAAGGGTGAGGTCAAGGACGTCCTGCTGCTCGACGTGACCCCGCTGAGCCTGGGCATCGAGACCAAGGGTGGCATCATGCACCGCCTGGTGGAGCGCAACACCACCATCCCGACCAAGCGCTCCGAGGTCTACACCACCGCGGACGACAACCAGCCCTCGGTGCTCATCCAGGTCTTCCAGGGCGAGCGCGAGATGGCGGCGTACAACAAGAAGCTCGGCACCTTCGAGCTGACCGGCATCGCGCCGGCCCCGCGCGGCGTGCCGAAGATCGAGGTCACCTTCGACATCGACGCCAACGGCATCGTGCACGTCTCGGCGAAGGACCTCGGCACCGGCAAGGAGCAGTCGATGACGATCACCGGCGGCTCGTCGCTGCCGAAGGACGACATCGAGCGCATGCGCCGCGACGCCGAGGAGCACGCGGAGGAGGACCGCCGCCGCCGCGAGGAGGCCGAGACCCGCAACGTGGCCGAGGCGCTGCAGTGGCAGACCGAGAAGTTCCTGGCCGAGAGCGGCGACAAGCTGCCCGGCGACGCCAAGGAGAACATCAACGACGCGCTGAGCGAGCTGCGCAGTGCGCTCGCGGGCACCGATCTGGAGAAGATCAAGTCGGCGCACGAGAAGCTGGCGCAGGTCTCCCAGGCGGCCGGCTCCGCCCTGTACAACCAGGGTGACAACCCGGCCGCGGCCGGTGCGGGCCAGCAGCACGACGCGGCCGGTGGCCGTGCCGACGACGACGTCGTGGATGCGGAGATCATCGACGACGAGGGCAAGAAGTGACCGAAGCGGCACAGGGTGCCTCGCCGGCGGAGGAGCAGTCCCCCGCCGGCGAGCGCATCGTGATCAAGAACAAGCGCAAGATCAGCCCGAGCGGAGCGACCATGTCCGAGCAGCCGGCGACGCCGGCCGCCCCGGCGGCCGGCACCGAACAGCCGACCGGAGAACAGGAGACCCCTGCCCCGGAGAGCACCGAGCAGGACCCGACGCCGCAGGCCGCCGAGGCTGTCGCCGACCAGGACACCGTCGAGGTGCCGGTCGTCGCGCAGCCGGAGGCGGCTGCCGAGGCCGGGCCGGACACCGCCGAGGCGGTGGAGGGCGAGGTCGTCGAGGCCGAGCCGGTCACCGTGACGGCCGCGCCCGAGGCCGAGCCGGCACCCGCGCTGGGCGCGGAGCTCGCGCAGCTGCGGTCCGCTCTGGAGGAGCGCACCGCCGACCTGCAGCGGGTGACCGCCGAGTACGCGAACTACCGCAAGCGGGTGGAGCGCGACCGCACGGTCTCCGCCGAGCTCGCCACCGGTCAGGTGCTGACGGCGCTGCTGCCGGTGCTCGACGACCTGGACCGGGCCCGCGAGCACGGTGACCTGAGCGGGCCGTTCGGCGCGGTGGCCGACCAGATCGCCGCGGTGGTGGCGAAGTTCGGCCTGACCGCGTTCGGCGAGAAGGGCGACACCTTCGACCCGAACCGGCACGAGGCGGTGGCGCACCTGCCGTCCGCCGACGTGACCGAGCCGACCTGCATCGACGTGATGCGCCGTGGTTACCTGCTGGGCGAGCGCCTGCTGCGCCCCGCGATGGTGGCCGTCGCGGCACCGGAATGACACCATGACCGGGGCTCCCTCCCCCGCCCGATTCCGGGCGGGGGAGGGAGCTTCGATCACGACTGGGGGAGGGGGACGGATGAGCTCGAAAGACTGGCTGGAGAAGGATTTCTACGCCGTGCTCGGAGTGGCCAAGGACGCCACCGCAAGCGAGATCAAGAAGGCGTACCGCAGACTCGCACGCGAGCTGCATCCTGACCACAACCCCGGCAACACCGCCGCCGAGGAGCGCTTCAAGGCGGTGTCCGAGGCGTACGACGTGCTGTCGGACGAGAACCGGCGGCGTGAGTACGACGAGATGCGCTCGCTGTTCGAGGCCGGCGCGTTCCGGCGCGGCGCGCGTGGCGCGGGCGGGCAGCACTTCGACGTGAACGACCTGTTCGGCCAGGGCGGTGGACGCCAGGGCCCGGACCAGCGGTTCGGCGGCGCGAGCTTCTCCGACCTGTTCGGCTCGATCTTCTCGGGCGGGGCCACCGGCACCGGCGCTCCCCCGCGCGGCCCGGCTCGCGGTCGCGACGTCGAGGCCGAGATCTTCCTGGACTTCGCCGACGCGGTGCAGGGCACCACCCAGCCGCTGACGCTGCGCACGCTGGGCGTGTGCGACACCTGCCACGGCGACGGGGCCAAGCCGGGAACCCGCCCCCGGGCCTGCCCGCACTGCCAGGGCACCGGTGTGGTCAACCGCAACCAGGGCGCGTTCGGCTTCTCCGAGGCCTGCCGCGACTGCCAGGGTGTGGGCACGGTCGTCGACCAGAAGTGCCCCGAGTGCCACGGCACCGGCGGGGTGACCAAGACCCGCACGCTGACCGTACGCATCCCGGCCGGTGTCTCCGACGGGCAGCGCATCCGGCTGGCCGGGCGCGGTGAGCCGGGCGAGCGCGGTGGCGCCCCCGGTGACCTGTACATCCGCGCGATCGTGCGCCCGGACGCCATGTTCGGCCGCAACGGCGACGACCTGACCGTGACGGTCCCGGTGACCTTCGCCGAGTCGGTGCTCGGCGCGGAGGTCCGGGTGCCCACTTTGGACGGCATGATGAAGGTCAAGGTGCCCGCCGGCACGCCCAGCGGGCGGCTGCTGCGGGTGCGGGGCAAGGGTGTGCCCAAACGTGATGGCCACAGCGGGGATCTGCTGGTTACCGTGGAGATAGTGGTGCCGCAGCAGCTCTCCGAGGAAGCCCGGGACGCGCTGGTGCGCTTCACCGAGCTGGCCCCGCCGGTGCGGCGGGACCACCTGGAACGGAGGTGATCCACAGTGGACGTGCACGCCAAGGTGCTGCTGATCTCGGTGGCCGCGCAGCTGGCCGGGATGCACCCGCAGACGCTGCGGCAGTACGACCGGATGGGTCTGGTCGAGCCGGGCCGCTCCGCGGGCGGCGGACGCCGGTACAGCCTGCGTGATGTCGAGCTGCTGCGTGAGATCCAGCGGCTCAGCCAGGAGGAGGGCGTCAGCCTGGCCGGCGTCAAGCGGATCATCGATCTGGAGCAGCTGGTGCTGGAGTTGCGCGAGCGGCTGGAGCATGCGCAGCAGCAGCTGGCGTATGCCGAGCGGCGGTTGGCGCAGCTGGAGACCATCTCCGCGTTCCCGCGCACCGATCTGCTGCCGAGCACCCGCACCTCGACGGCGCTGGTGGTGTGGCGGCCGCGTTCGGCCGAAGGCTGAACCCGGCAGGTCGCCGGCCGGTATCCTCGACATGGGTCAGTCCGAATTGTCGGACTGACCCGGAGGGGGATGAGATGGGCATGTTGGACAAGGCCAAGGACGCCCTCGGTATCGACGACAAGTCGGACCAGGCCACGGACAAGGCCAAGCAGATGTCGGACAAGGCCAAGAAGGCCGTCGACCAGGCAGGCGACGCCGTCGACAACAAGACCGGCGGCAAGTACGCCGGTCACGTCGACAAGGCCCAGGACATGACCAAAGACGCGATCGACAAGATGAACAAGAAATAGTCGTATCGCGCCACGGCTCCCCGCGGTCAGTTCCGCGGGGAGCCGTGTGTGCGAGATCAGGTGCTCTTACTGCAATCTCCGCGAATGGCGGACCAGACCGCCTTCGCACCAGTCGTGGTAGTCGAAGAGCTGGGGCCGGGCCAGCAGCACGCGGGTGTTGTGGGCCCAGATCGCCATCTGCTCGTCGCCCTCCTCCTCGGCCTCCTCGACCATCTTGCGCAGCTTGCGCCGAGGGTGGGCCTTGAAGCCGGTGCGGATCGCGTCGGCGGCGTAGATGTACAGGCAGTGCATGGTGAAGCGGCGGGCCGGGCAGCTGGTGTCCATCGCCAGGTCGAACAGGGTCCCGATGAGCCGGTCACCGGAGACGAGCAGGTCCCAGTCCGGCGGCATGGCGGTGAGCGGCACGGAGTCTGGCGCGTACGCCCAGGTGCGCAACTCGTTGGGGGTGGGGTCGACCGGGTTGGCGAATCCTCGGAACACCGCCGGAGAAGCGCTCATCGATATCTCCTCCGCTGTGAAGACGCGGGATGGGGGAAGACGCGGCCAGATTCAGCGGCGCTGCTGCCGCGACACGCTAGCGCGGCCGCCCAGGTCAAGGGAAGGTCACGGCGCGTACTTTCATCAACCTGTTACGCATTGCGACCAACCGGGCACGGCAGCTGGGCGTCAGGACACCGAAAGCGCCCCATCGACCGGTGCCGACGGGAACCGGCCCGCCGGTTCACGGCTCGACCGGGTATGACTTCCGCCAGCGTGAACGGAATCGCGGGCCGCGTGCGCCCGCTGCTCATGACGGTGCTCGGGCTCGCGCTGGTCACGGCGTGCACCCCGCGCGGCGAGGGCCTCAGCACGTCCTCGCCAATCCCGGCCACTACCGCGTCCCCGCCTGCGCGGGCGGCGGTGCAGGAGCGTACGGCCGAGGTCGGCGTGCCGCCGGGCTACCTGCCGTTCGTCGAGTTCGCCGACGCCCGCAACGGCTACGCCGTCTTCACCGACTGCGGCGGCAGCGGGACCTGCCGGGGCCGCCTGTTCGCGACCGCGGACGCCGGGGTCACCTGGCAGGCCCGCCCGATGCCGCTCGCCGAGGACGAGAGCATCCAGCTGTACGTGGTCGGCCCGAAGCAGATGATGATCTGGGGCGACAAGGCCGGCGGCTACCACCTGTCCCGCGACGGCGGCCTGACCTTCACCTTCAGCGCCACCGTGCCGGCCGACTACCACGCCGCCACCGGTGTGCGCTACGGCGTGGACTTCGCCGCGGACGAGCCGGTGCTGCGGGAGTGGCAGACCGGCAAGCCGGTGGCTTTGCCCGACGGCTACCAGGGGGCGGGCGCGGTCGCCACGCCCGACGGCGCGATCTGGCTGACCCGGTTCGAGCCGAAGAAGGAGACCGCCCGCAGCGTCGACGGCGGGCGCACCTGGCAGCGGCTGGCCGTGCCGGACCAGCCCGGCCGCAAGCTGTGGATGCTGTCGGTGCGGGTCTCCCCCACCGGCGACGTCTGGCTGGTCGGCGAGCAGGACATGCTGTCCGCCGGCGGCGGGACCTCGCTGCTGCGCGGTTCGGTGCTCAAGGCGACGGGGCTGCCGCTGATCTGGCAGCTGGTGGACGGCGCCTGGCGGGCCCGCCCGATCGAGGGCCTGCGGGAGCAGCCGAATCAGATGTACACGGTGGCCCCGGCCGGTGACGGGCTGCTCGCGATCGCCGGACCGGACGCGGTCGGCTACCTCGCCGACCGCTACGTCGAGATCCCTGGCATGCCGCGCCTGGCCTGGGTCACCGAGCTGCCCGACGGCACGCTGTTCGCTCGGCAGGACACGCCCGGTGAGTTCTATCTGGGCACCGGCCACGGCTGGTCGCGCGAGTGGGTGAAGGTCACGTTGAGGTAGCCCGTCGACAGCTCCCTCCCGACTGGCCCGGGCAAGTTGAGTGCAGTAGGCTCAACTTTGGTTCGGAGACCAGCAGTCGAGGGAGCGTATGGACACTCAGCGTCTGACCACGAAGAGCCGCGAGGTCATCACGGACGCGGCGGCGACGGCGCAGCAGCGGGGCCACGCCACGGTCGAGACGTGGCACCTGCTGCTGACCCTGCTCGACACGGGCGGTTCCACCGCCGCGGGCCTGCTGCGCGCGGTCGGGGCCAACCCCGCCGACGTGCGCCGGGCCGCCGCGCGCGCGGTCGAGCAGCTGCCGTCGGCGCGCGGGTCGAGCGTGGCCGAGCCGAGCCTGTCCCGGGAACTGGTCAACGCCATCAACGCGGCCGAGCAGATCGCCCGCCCGATCGGGGACGAGTACGTCTCCACCGAGCACCTGCTGGCCGGCCTGGCCCGAGTCGGCGGAGCGGTCGGCAAGGCGCTCAAGCAGGCCGGCGCCACCGAGGAGGCGCTGGTCGCGGCGTTCCCGCAGATCCGCGGTGGGGATCGCCGGGTCACCAGCCCCGACCCCGAGCAGCAGTACCAGGCACTGGAGAAGTACGGCGTGGACCTGACCGCGCGGGCGCGCGACGGCAAGGTCGACCCGGTGATCGGCCGGGACCCCGAGATCCGGCGCGTGATCCAGGTGCTGTCCCGGCGTACCAAGAACAACCCGGTCCTGATCGGAGAGCCCGGCGTCGGCAAGACCGCCATCGTCGAGGGCCTGGCCCAGCGCATCGTGGCCGGTGACGTGCCCGAGTCGCTGCGGGACAAGAAGCTGGTCAGCCTCGACCTGGGCGCGATGGTCGCCGGCGCGCAGTACCGCGGGCAGTTCGAGGAGCGGCTCAAGAGCGTGCTGGAAGAGATCAAGGGCAGCGACGGCCAGGTCATCACCTTCTTGGACGAGCTGCACACGGTCGTCGGCGCGGGCAAGGGCGAGGGTTCGATGGACGCGGGCAACATGCTCAAGCCCATGCTGGCCCGCGGCGAGCTGCGCATGGTCGGCGCGACCACGCTCGACGAGTACCGCGACAACATCGAGAAGGACCCGGCGCTGGAGCGCCGCTTCCAGCCGGTCGTGGTCGGCGAGCCCACCGTCGAGGACACCATCGGCATCCTGCGCGGGCTCAAGGAGCGCTACGAGGTGCACCACGGCGTGCGCATCACCGACGGCGCGCTGGTCGCCGCGGCGAGCCTGTCCGACCGGTACATCGCCGACCGCTTCCTGCCCGACAAGGCGATCGACCTGGTGGACGAGGCCGCCTCCCGGCTGCGCATGGAGATCGACTCCCGGCCCACCGAGGTCGACGAGATCGAGCGCCAGGTGCGCCGCCTGGAGATCGAGGAGATGGCGCTGGCCAAGGAGCCCGACCCGGCCTCGGCGGAGCGGCTGACCAAGCTGCGCGCCGAGCTGGCCGACAAGCGCGAGCACATGGCCGCCCTGTCCGACCGCTGGCGTAACGAGAAGCAGCACATCCAGGCCATCTCGGCGGCCAAGGAGCAGCTGGAGGAGGTGCGCGACCAGGCCGACCGGGCCGAGCGCGACCTCGACCTGGGCCGCGCCTCCGAACTGCGCTACGGGCGCATCCCGGCGCTGGAGCGTGAGCAGGCCCGCGCCGAGGCCGAGCTGGCCGCGCTGCAGACCAACGGCGCGATGCTCAAGGAGGAGGTCGGCGCGAACGACATCGCCGAGGTCGTCGCCGCGTGGACCGGCATCCCGGCGGGCCGGATGATGGAGGGCGAGACCGAGAAGCTGCTGCGCATGGAGCAGTCGCTCGGCTCCCGGGTGATCGGCCAGGCCGAGGCGGTCGGCGCGGTCTCCGACGCGGTGCGCCGGGCGCGGGCGGGCGTCGCCGACCCGGACCGGCCCACCGGCTCGTTCCTGTTCCTCGGCCCCACCGGCGTCGGCAAGACCGAGCTCGGCAAGGCGCTGGCCGAGTTCCTCTTCGACGACGAGCGGGCCATGGTCCGCATCGACATGAGCGAGTACGCCGAGAAGCACTCCGTGGCGCGGCTGGTCGGCGCCCCGCCCGGGTACGTCGGGTACGAGGAGGGCGGCCAGCTCACCGAGGCGGTGCGGCGGCGGCCGTACTCGGTGGTGCTGCTGGACGAGGTGGAGAAAGCCCACCCGGACGTGTTCGACGTGCTGCTGCAGGTGCTCGACGACGGCCGGCTCACCGACGGCCAGGGCCGCACCGTCGACTTCCGCAACGCGATCCTGATCCTCACCTCGAACCTGGGCTCGCACGCCATAGCCGACCCGACCCTGTCCGAGGAGCAGCGCCGCGACGCGGTGATGGCGGTGGTGCGCACGCACTTCAAGCCGGAGTTCCTCAACCGGCTCGACGACATCGTCGTCTTCCACGCGCTCACCCAGGACGAGCTGACCCACATCGTCGACATCCAGCTGAGCCGCCTGCGCCGGCGGCTGGCCGACCGCCGGCTCACCCTGGAGGTCTCCGACGTGGCCCGCAAGTGGCTGGCCAGCCACGGCTACGACCCGGTGTACGGCGCCCGCCCACTGCGGCGGCTGGTGCAGTCGGCCATCGGCGACAAGCTGGCCAAGGCGCTGCTCTCCGGCGAGATCCGCGACGGCGACACGGTGCTCATCGACCGCGACGGGGACGCACTCAAGCTGGCCTGAACAGGTGATACGCAGACGGCGGGAGCGGTGGGACCCGCTCCCGCCGGCTGCGCGGGCCGAGGCGGAGCAGGCGCGTCTCCTCCTGAGGGGTGAGCGGCGATCGATCTGAGGTCGCAGGCGCGCCTGGCGGCCGGCGATTACGGTGTGCTGCATGTCGTACACGCCACCTCCGAGCGGTTACCTCGTTCCCGCCGCGCCGGGCTCCACCCCGCGGCCGGCCACGGTCTCCGTGTCGGCCCTGCTGCTCTATGTCATCTCGGCCATCCTGCTGCTCAGCGCGGCCATCTCGGTGTACACGTTCGCGTCGATGCCCGAGGGCCTCATCGAGGACATCTACCGCGACGCGGGCATGGACGCCGGCCTCGCCGAGTCCACCGCCTCCATCGCGATGGTCACCGCCTACGTCACCGCCGCGCTGTACGTGGCGCTCGCCGTGTTCTTCGTCGTGCTCGGCATGTTCGTGAACAAGGGCAAGCAATGGGCCCGGATCACCACGTGGGTGCTGACCGGCATCGGGCTGTGCTGCATCGGCTTCGGCCTGGTCTTCCAGGGGCTCGGGAGCGGCCTCGGCTCGTCCAGCGCCGGTGGCATCGACCAGAAGGAGGTCACCGACCGGCTGGCCGAGGTCGCCCCGGACTGGTCCGTCCTGGTGGGCACGGTGCTGAACGTGGTGCTGCTGCTGTCGATGCTTGGCGTGATCATCATGCTGGCGCTGCCGCCGTCGAACGCGTACTTCCGCAAGCCGGCGCCGGAGTGGACGCCGCCGGCGTACCCGACCGTCTGACCTGGCGAACCGCGGGCCGGCGCGACCCGCGCCGGCCCCGCGCGCAGTCCGGGGATATCCCCAATCAGGCACATACTCCCTGGTAGGGCGGGTAACTTCCGATCTGGAGCAATCTTCGGGCCGCATCGGGGGTACGCCAATGTCGCAATCCGCCTCGTCTCCGGTGGAGCCGGTGTCCCCGGCCGGCCCCAGAACGATGCTCACCCGGCCCATGGTCGTCACCGCCGCGGCAGCGATCCTCGCCCTGCTCGCCCTGCTCAATCTGGCGAACGCGATCCTGCACCTGGCCGCGATCGGCGGCACGCTGAATCGGTTCCGGGTACGGGCCGTGCTGGCCGGGGTGAACCGCGCCGACCTGGCCACCGCGGAGAAGAGCCTCAAGATCGCGCTCGTCGTCAGCGCCGCGGTCGTGGTGCTGGTCGCGATCGTGCTGCTGGCCCTGGCCTGGGGCGTCTGGCAGGGCAATCAGATCGCCCGCATCCTCACCTGGGTCGTCTGCGCTCTCGGCGTCCTGCTGGCCTGTTGCGGCATCTCCGGCGCGGTCAGCCTGGGCACCGGCAACGTGACGGTGCAGGGCGGCGGGGACCCGTCGACGACGCGCGCGTTCCAGGCTCTCGTCGACTCGTTCCCCGGCTGGTGGGCGGCGCTTTCCGGGCTCTCCTCCGTCGGGCAGGTTCTCGGCTACATTGCCTCTGCGGTGCTGCTCGCGATCCCGGCTGCGAACGCCTGGTTCAGCCGGACGCGGTCGCTGCCGCCGGGCCCCGACACCCCCGCGGTGCCCCCGCCGACGACCGCTTGAGGTGAGCCGATGTCCTCCTCCCCTTCCGCAGGCACCGCTGTGCCCGACGCCGCGACAGCGCCCGAGACCACGCCGGAACCGGCGGGCGAGCGCCGCACCGCCCTGGTCACCGGTGCGACCGCGGGCATCGGCCGGGCCTTCGCGGTCCGGCTGGCCACCGACGGCTGGGACGTGGTGCTCGTCGCCCGCGACGCCGGCCGGCTGGCCGACTTCGCCGAGGCTCTGAGCAGGACGTACGGCGTGCAGGCGAGTGTGATTTCGGCGGATCTGGCCACCACGGAGGGCTGCGAGCTGGTGGAAACGCGGCTGCGCGACACCGCCCGGCCGGTGGATCTGCTGGTGAACAACGCGGGACTGTCGCTGAACACACCGTTCCTGAAATCCACTGTGGAGCAGGAACTGCACCTGCTGGCCGTGAACGTGCAGGCGGTGATGCGGTTGACGCACGCGGCGCTGCCCGTGATGGCGGCGCGCGGCCGCGGAGATGTCATCAATGTCTCATCGGTGGCCGGATTCGGCGCGGCGATGCCTGGTAGCACCTATCCGGCGAGTAAAGCCTGGGTCACCAACTTCAGCGAGTCGGTGGCGCTTTCGGTGGCCCACCGCGGGGTGCGCGTGATGGCGCTGTGCCCGGGATTCACCCGTACGGAGTTCCACGACCGGGCCGGAATCAACATGACGAAGACACCGGGGTGGCTGTGGCTGCAGGCCCCGCAGGTCGTCTCCGACAGCCTGCGTGACCTGCGGCGGGGCCGCACGGTGAGCGTGCCGAGTTGGAAATACAAAGTGCTGGTGGGTTTCATGCGGCACACCCCGACGCGGCTGCTGCGACGGCTCGCGCGCGGGGCCCGGGTGCGCACCGGACGGGACACCGAAGCCGACAGCTGACGAGTGTGGGGAGGTCAACGCACCCCCCTAGATCGAGCTCTCAGCATCGGCGAGTAGTGTCCGTCCCATGTCCGACCGCGACGACCTGCGTAAATTCATCACTGACCTCGCGGTGGTTCGGGGAAAGGTGGTCCTGTCCTCGGGACAGGAGGCTGACTACTACGTCGACCTGCGCCGGATCACCCTCCACCACGCTGCTGCGCCCCTGGTCGGGCGCGTGCTGAACGAACTCACCGCGGACTGGGACTTCGACGCCGTCGGCGGTCTCACGCTCGGCGCCGACCCGGTCGCCGCTGCCATGCTGCACACCTCGACGCGTCCGCTGGACGCGTTCGTGGTGCGCAAGGCGGGCAAGGCGCACGGGCTTCAGCGCCGCATCGAAGGACCCGACGTGGCCGGCCGCCGCGTGCTCGCTGTCGAGGACACCTCGACTACTGGCGGTAGTGTTCTTGCCGCTATTGATGCACTGCGGGAGGCGGGTGCCGAGGTCATCGGTGTTGCGGTTATTGTCGATCGAGGCGCGGGCGATACGGTGCGTGCTGCCGGTCTGTCGTACCGAGCCGCCTATACGTTGGCGGACCTTGGCCTGTCGGCCTAACGGAACTCCGATCCGTACCTGCTAATATGTAGGTGGATCGATGCTGTTGTTGGAAGGAAGAAATCACGTGGGAACAGCTCTGGTGGAAACCCCGCTGCCTCAAATCTCGCCCCTCGCTGGTGAGCCGATCGAGCGTGCCGACGCGGAGCGCCTCGCCGGTGTCCTCAAGGCACTGGCCGACCCGGCCCGTCTCCGGCTGCTCAGCCTTATCCAGTCTGCCCCCGAGGGCGAGGCGTGCGTCTGTGACCTGACCGCTCCGCTGGGCCTGTCCCAGCCGACTGTCAGCCACCACCTGCGCATCCTCACCGAGGCCGGCCTGCTCAACCGCGACAAGCGCGGTGTGTGGGCCTACTACAGCCTGGTGCCGTCCGCCATCGCCACCGTCGCCGAGCTGCTGACGCCGCCGCGCAAGCGCGCGACCAAGAAGGCCCGCTGACCCTGGCAAGGCCCTGAAGCGCCGTGGGGCGCATCCTCTGTCACGGAGGGTGCGCCCCACGGCGCTTTTGGTGATATTGAGCGGCGAAAAAGTCACGCAGTGCAGGCTTCGGCAACCGTGAGTGAATTCTGTCATCACCCGGTTGCGCCTGGCCGGGGGACATCTAAGCTGACGCGAAGTCAGGCGTGCTGCCGCCCCGGTAACCCCCGCCGAAGGGCTCGGCGCCGCCGCCTCCTCACTGGGAGTCACCCATGTCTGGACGCCACATCCGTCGCGGCTGGGATGCCCCCGAGGCACCCGCGCCCCGGCGGACCGGCCTGTTCGGTCGCCGTGCCGTACGGATTCCCGTCATCATCATCAGTGCCCTGTCCGTGTGCGGCCTGGCCACCGTCGTGCTGCGCTCGGTCAGCGCCGACGCGGACGGCTGCGGCAGCGCCGGCATCACGCTGACCGTCGCCGCCGATCCCGCCATCGCGCCCGCCCTCACCGAGATCGGCAACCGCTGGAGCGCGACCAGCCCCATGGTCGGCGAGGACTGCGTGCGCGTCGAGGTCATCGAGAAGGCGTCGCACGAGGTGGCCAACTCGCTCGGCACCTGGGCCGGCGGTGCGGTGGACGTGGCCGGCAAGGCCGCGCCGACCCCGTCCGACGCCGAGCTGCCGGTGGTCTGGGTGCCGGACTCGACGTACTGGCTGGGCCGGGTTCGCGGGGTAGACCGCGACATGTTCGACGCCACCGCCCCGTCCCTGGCGGCCAGCCCGGTGGTGCTCGCCGTGCCGGAGACCGTCGCCCGCAACCTCACCGACAAGCTCGGCTCCGGCGTCGACGCCACGCTGCTCAAGAGCCTGCTGTTCGCCAAGACGCCCGTGCTCAAGCTGGGTGTCGTCGAGCCGCGTCGCGACACCGCGGGCATGGTCGGCGCGATGATGCTGTCCGACGCGGTCGTCGCCTCCGAAGCCGACCTGCCCGCGCTGGTCGCCGTGTACCGGGGCATCGGCGGGCCGGTCCCGGACACCGGGGCGCTGTGGAAGGCGTACGCCGCCGGCATGACCGGCGCACCGGTCAGCGAGCAGGCCGTGATCGCCTACAACGCGGCCACGCCCAAGGCTCCGATGGCCGCGGTCACCCTGGCCCAGGCGCCGACGCTCGACTTCCCGTACGCCGTGCGCGCCCGCCAGCCGCGCCCGCTGGCCGCCGCGGCCGCACTGTTCTCACAGGCCCTGGTCAGCGGTGAATACAAATCCGTGTTCGCGGAGAAGGGCCTGCGCTCGCCGGAGGGCGAAGCCTCCACCGGCTTCCCGACCGGCCACGGCGTCACCTCCAACACCGTCTTCGTGCAGCCGCTCAACGACATGAACAAGGTCCGCGGCGCGATGACCGCCTGGGTCGCCGCCAAGACGCCGTCCCGGGTGATCGCGCTGGTCGACGCAACCTCGTCGATGGGCCGCACGATGACCGGCGGCGGCAACACGGCCGTGCGCATGCAGGTGCTGCGCAGCGCCGCGGAGAAGGGCCTGAAGCTGTTCACCGACGACAGTGAGGTCGGCCTGTGGGCCTTCGCCGGCCCGGGCCACCAGCCGCTGGTGCCCCTGGGCGAGCTGACCAAGTCGCAGCGCAACAAGCTGAACGGGGCCGTCAACCAGGCCTCGCCCGCGCCGACCGACGTCTGCCCGCTCTACAAGTCGATCATCGATGGATACCGCGAGCTGCTCAAGGGATACGACCCGTCCCGCAGCAACACGCTGGTGGTCTTCACCGACAGCCGGGACAACTCCGGCATGTCGCTGCGCGCCGTCCAGAAGGAGTTGGAGAAGCTCGCCGACGTGACCAAGCCGGTCCGGGTGGTGCTGCTCGGCCTCGGCCCGGACGTCAAGCTGGCCGACCTGCAGGCCGTCGCCGACACCACCGGCGGCGTCGCCTTCCAGGTCACCGACCCGAGCCAGATGCAGACCATCTTCCTGAAGGCGCTGCTGGCCTGATGTCCGTACGAAGAGGGGGCACGGCCGTCGGCCGTGCCCCCTCTTCGCGCTTGATCATCGGACTTGCCGGGCAGGTGTGCGTATCTTGGACCGCTGTTCGCCCACCTGCCTGGCAAGTCGAGCGATCATGGTCAGCCGATGTCGACCTTGCTCATGACGACGGTGTCGTCGCCGTGGCCGTGCAGGCCGCGCTTCTTGGCCTGGCGCTCGCGGATGATCTCGATGAAGACCGGGATCAGCGAGAGGAAGACGATCAGGAAGACCATCGGCAGGATGTACTTGTCGATGTGCTCGGGGCCGCCGATCGCGCTGATGATCTGCTCGGCGAGCAGGTAGCCGGCCAGCAGGATGCCGTCGACCCAGAGGATCGCGCCGATCACGTTCCACACGAAGAACTGCCGGGCCGGCATGCCGAGCACCCCCGCGACCGGGTTCATGAAGGTGCGCACGATGGGGATGAACCGGGCCAGCACGATGGCCTTGCGCGGGCCGAACTTCGCGAAGTAGTGCTCGGCCTTGCGCACGTACTCCTGCTTGAACAGGCGGGAGTCGGGCTTGTTGAACATCTTGGGGCCGTATTTCGCGCCCAGCCAGTGGCCCAGCTGCGCGCCGATGATCGCGCAGAGCGGGCCGAGCAGCAGCAGCCAGCCGATCGGCAGCTGGACGCCCTTCGACTCCAGGAAGCCGGAGGCGAACACACCCGCGATGAACAGCAGCGAGTCACCGGGCAGGAAGAAGCCGACCATCAGGCCGGTCTCGGCGAACAGGATGAAGCAGACGCCGAACAGCGCGGCCGGGCCGAACAGGTTCAACCAGTCCGTCGGATTCAGGGGATTGAAGTCGGCGGCGGCCAGCGGGGGCGCGGCCAGGGCCTGGAGAGTGTCGACTACGGTCACGCCGCACAACAGTACCGGGCAATGTTCTGAACACCCGGACACGTCCAGTGAGTCGAGGAGGTGGCTGTGACGTACGAGGAATTCGTCAACTCGCGACTCGGCGCGCTCGCGCGCTATGCGGTGATGCTTACGGGTGACCAGCACACGGCCCAGGACCTCGTCCAAGAGACGATGGTCCGCGTCCAGCTCAACTGGCGCAAGGTGGCCCGTGCCGACGCGCCCGAGCGTTACGTCAAGCGCATGATGATCAACCAGTATCTCGACTGGCGGCGCGGATCGTGGCTGCGCCGGGTGTTCCTGCGGCCCGACGCGGACGAGGCGGTCGCCGTACCCGTCGATCACGCGCAGCGCACCGCGGACCGCGACCTGATCTGGTCCGTGCTGGCGACGCTGCCCCGGCAGCAGCGGGCGGCGCTGGTGCTGCGCTACTACGAGGACCTGCCGGACGGGGAGATCGCCGAGATGCTCGGCTGCACCGTCGGCACGGCCCGCGGTTACATCTCGAAGGCGCTGGCCCGGTTGCGGGAGTCGGCGGAGCAGCTGAGTCTGGGAGGAGTCCGATGATCGAGGAAGAGCTGCTGCGTGACGCGTTCGCCCGGCACGAGGAGCAGGCGCCTCCGCTGGACCCGCTGCGCCGGGCCATCGACGCCCTGGCCACCCGCCGCCGTCGCCGCCGCACGGCGACCCGTACCGGAGCCGCCGTGGTGGCCGTGGCGATCGCGCTGGCCGTGCCCGTGCAGCTGTGGCGGGGCGGGGTCGCCGATTACGTCGCGGCGATCGAGGTCGAGTCGCCGGTCGCGGCTCCCGAGGGCCCGCTGAACCTGCTGCTGCTCGGGCTCGACCGGCGCGGCGCCATGACCGACTCGCGGACCGACACGATCATGCTGGTGCACCTGCCCGCCGACGGCAGCGCCGCCTACCTGGTCTCCTTCCCGCGCGACCTCGCCACCGACGTTCCCGGCGCGGGCCGGACCAAGATCAATGGGGCGTACGCCCTCGGCGGGGTGGACGGTGCCCGGCAGGCCGTCGAACGGCTCACCGGCGTGCGGGCGGACGCCGTCGCGGAGGTGGAGTTCTCCGCGCTGGGCCCGGTGACCGAGGCGCTGGGCGGGCTGCCGGTGTGCCTGCCGGAGGCGGTGCGCTCCGAGCACACCGGGCGCACCTATCCGAAGGGCTGCCGCGACTACTCCGGAACCCAGGTGGCCGACCTGCTCCGGCAGCGCAAGACCATGCCCCACGGCTCCTACGACCGCGACCGGCTCGGGCAGCGGGTGCTGCTGGGGCTCGCGAAGAAGGCCGGCGAACTCGCCCTGCTCCGCGACGCCGGCACGGTGAGCCGCCTGGCCGGCACACCGGGGATCACGCTGCACACCGGCGACCTCAGCCTGCTGGGCCTGGCGCTCCGGCTGGACCGGGTCGAGGCGGCGCACATCATCGGCATCAGCCAGCCGACGTTCTACTCCGAAAAGTCGGGCGGAGTCTGGTACGAGCGGCTCGATCCAAAGGTCGCGCCGGGCCTCTTCGCCGCGCTGCAAGGCGACACGATGGGCGAGTTCGTGCCGCTGCACCCGGACTGGGTGCTTCAGGAGTAGTCCTCGTCGGCGGGCACGGCCGGCACGTTCTGTTCGATCTTGTCCCACTCGGAGGCCGGGGGCACCGGCGCGTCCGGCTCTCCGAGTGGCTCAGCCGGAAGGGCGTTGTTCATGTCCTCGGCGTCTGCCAGGGGATCCGCCGGCGTCGACTGCTCGAGCGCGTCGGCTTCGGGCACGTCGTACGTGTTCCCTGCCACGTTCTCGGTCATTGTTTCACGGTATGACTCGCCTGTGATATTCGCCAGCAGATGTGGGTTTCGGCGTAGAAGATGACCATATGGGCTTTCTGATCCGTTGGGTGATCAACGCGGTGGCGTTGTGGGTCACCACCCTGATCGTCTCTGGCATCGAGGTCACCGCCGCGACCACCACGCGCAGCATCCTCACCCTCATCGCGGTCTCGCTGATCTTCGGCCTGGTCAACGCGATCCTGAAGCCGATCATCCATCTCTTCGGGTGCGTCTTCTACGTGATCACGCTCGGCCTGTTCGCGCTGTTCGTCAACGCGCTGCTGTTCCTGCTGGTGGACTGGCTGGCAACGGTGTTCAAGCTGCCCTTCGAGATCGACGGATTCTGGCCCGCGTTCTGGGGCGCGATCGTCATGGGCATCGTGAGCTGGGCGCTCAGCCTGCTGGTGCCGGACGGCGACGAGGGCTGACGGCAGGCGTACCCCCTGGGCAGCCGCAGCATGCCGGAAAGCGGCAGCGACCGGCCCGGTCGATCCTGGCCGGCGGTCCGGGGTAGGGGCCGATTTTCCAGGTCAAGTGACGTAGGCAATACTCCTGTAACGAGGACATCGCGGTCTTCCCGCAGCCATCGGGCGCGGCGACGCGCCACCGCGGCCATCCGCGTCACTGCACGCACGCTAGGAGCGTTCACAGATGCCTATCGCATCCCCTGAGGTCTACGCCGAGATGCTCGACCGCGCCAAGGCCGGCGCGTTCGCCTACCCCGCGATCAACGTCTCCTCCTCGCAGACGCTGCACGCCGCGCTGCAGGGCTTCGCCGAGGCCGAAAGCGACGGGATCATCCAGGTCTCGACCGGCGGCGCCGAGTACCTGTCCGGCCCGACCATCAAGGACATGGTCAGCGGCTCGGTCGCCTTCGCGGCGTTCGCGCACGAGGTGGCCAAGAAGTACTCGGTCAACGTCGCGCTGCACACCGACCACTGCCCGAAGAACAAGCTGGACGGCTTCGTCCGCCCGCTGCTGGCGATCTCCGCCGAGCGCGTCGCGCGCGGCGAGAACCCGCTGTTCCAGTCGCACATGTGGGACGGCTCGGCCGTGCCGCTGGACGAGAACCTGCAGATCGCCGAGGAGCTGCTGGCCCTCACCCACGCCGCGAAGATCGTCCTTGAGATCGAGGTCGGCGTCGTGGGCGGCGAGGAGGACGGCGTCGTCGGCGCGATCGACGAGAAGCTGTACTCGACCGTCGAGGACGCGCTGGCCACCGCCGCCGCGCTGGGCCTGGGTGAGAAGGGCCGCTACATGACCGCCCTCACCTTCGGCAACGTGCACGGCGTGTACAAGCCGGGCAACGTCAAGCTGCGCCCGGAGATCCTCAAGGAGATCCAGGAGCAGGTCGGCGCCAAGTACGGCAAGGAGAAGCCGTTCGACCTGGTGTTCCACGGCGGCTCGGGCTCGCTGCTGTCGGAGATCCGCGACGCGGTCGACTACGGCGTGGTCAAGATGAACGTCGACACCGACACGCAGTACGCGTTCACCCGCCCGGTCGTGGAGCACATGTTCCGCAACTACGACGGCGTGCTGAAGATCGACGGCGAGGTCGGCAACAAGAAGCAGTACGACCCGCGCGCGTGGGGCAAGGCCGCCGAGTCCGGCATGGCCGCCCGCGTCGCCCAGGCCTGCCAGGACCTGCGCTCCACCGGTACGAAGATCAAGTAATCCGCCATGCGGGCCGCACCGGTTCGCGAGGTTGGCACAAGATCGCCGAATGCGGTCATGATCTGCGGTTCGACCGCAGGTCATGACCGCGTTTCGCGTCTACGGCGTGTTTCGCCGCGCGCGTGTCGGTCCGCGTCCCCGCCTTACCTGACAGGAATCGGTACGATCGTCCGAATCCGCGTCTCAGGGCAGGAGGTCCGCACGTGCTGGGCATCGACGGGTACGACCCGGTCTGGCACCACGATGCCGGTGCGCTGGCGGCGGCGCACCGCAACCGCTTCGCCCGCGTCATCGGACAGCCGCTCGTCGGCTCTTGGCTGGTGTGGGACCTGGACGCCGAGGCCTGGTTCACCGGCGGCCCCGTGGTGTTCGGCTTCCCCGACGCCAACATCGAGATCACGCACCGAAAGTTCGACGAGTGCGCGATCAGCTGGGACACCATCGACCTGCAGGCCCAGCTCGACTGGCCCGGCCTGCGCCTGGACTGGTGGGCCGACACCCACCCCGCGATCCTCTCGGCCCGTGGCCGCCCGCTGACCCAGGTCAACATCATCGAACGGATCAGCCCCACCGCCTGGCGCCCGCACGTGCTGCACGCGCTGGAGTTCTTCTTCGGCGACCTGCGCGTCGCCCTGTTCAACGCGATGGACGAGAACGGCCTCACCGGCGAACCCGAGGTCAACCTCCCGGTCGGCTTCTGGCGCCGCATCCCGGTCGCGTAGCGGGCCGGGATTGACGGCGCTGTCCGGTCGCGTAGCCGCTGCTCACGCACGGTCCAGTGAAAGGAAGGGCACCTTCCTCTACGTATAGCGATGTGAAGGTGCCCTTGCTTTCACTGGCAGAGGATGGCGAGGGCTTCGTCGACGTCGTCGGTGATGTGCACCAGGTCGGCCTGGGCGGCGCCGTTGAGGAGGATGCGGAGCAGGGCGGGGGCGGGGAGGTCCTCGGTCCAGAAGCGACGGCCGAGGAAGACGAAGGGGCCGCTCTCGCCGTCGGTGGCGTAGTAGGTCTTGGTCGCGGCCTGGAAGACCTCCTGGACGGTGCCCGCTCGGCCGGGGGCGAAGACGATACCGCCGCGGGCCGCCTTCAGGATCACGTCCTCGCGGATCGCGTTCGAGAAGTACTTCGCGATCTGGCCCGCGAACACGTTCGACGGTTCGTGGCCGTAGAGCCAGGTCGGCACCGATAGCCCACCCGCCCATGGGTCCAAGGTCGGGAACTCGGCCAGCACGTGCAGGGCGACCTTCGTGTACGGGTCGTGGGCGCGGAAGTCCGGCTCGGCGGCCAGCCGGCCGATCGCCTCGTCGAGCGCGGCCGCTGGGTGGGCGGCCAGGTAGGAGCCCAGGTTCGCGGCCTCCATGACGCCCGGACCGCCGCCGGTCAGCACCAGCCTGCCGTGGCCGGCCAGCGCGTGCCCGATCGCCGCTGCCATGCGGTACGCGTCGCTGCCGCGTGCCTCCGCGTGGCCGCCCATGATGCCGATGCGCCGTCGGGGCGAGATCCCGGCCAGGGCGTCATGCAGCGCGTTATCGATGCCGTGGTCGTGCAGCCGCTGCGCGAGCGCCTCGCGGACCCCGGCGTTCGGGCCGCCCTCCGCGACGAAGTGCTCGTACACCCGGGTGTCGTACATGCCGGCGAAACCGTTCTCGGCGAACCCCGCGGTCAGGTCGGCGGCCGTGTAGAGGCGGGCCGGGTGCGTCGGGTAGGGCGCCCAGTCCGCGACCGGCACCACATGCGCGCCGCGGCGTACCAGCGCGGCCTCCGCGGCTAGGCTGGGGAACGTGCAGCCGATGAAGACCGCGTCCTTGACCTTGACCCGGGACAGGTCGGCGCCGATCGTCAGCCCCTGCACGGTGAGCCCGGCGAGGCTCTTGTCGGCGAGCCGCTCGGACAGCTCTTCCAGGGACTCGATCTCCAGCGGGGTAGCAGCAGACATCAGGCGAGTATGCCCGTGACGAAACCCTCAGCGCAGCGCGGGGACTTCGGCGACCCCACCGGGTTGAATGTCCGTATGCAGAACCTGATGCCCGAACCTCCTGCCACGCTGCTGCCCGCCGACGAGGCGGCCGCCGCCGCGCTGGCCGCCGCCCAGGACCCGACCTCCGTCGCCGCGGCGCACCCCACGTACAGCGCCGCGTGGGCCGCGCTGGCCCAGCTCGCGCTGACCGCGGGGCAGCCTGTTCCGGCGTACGCGTTCGCCCGCACCGGCTACCACCGCGGCCTGGACCAGCTGCGCCGCGCGGGCTGGAAGGGCCACGGCCCGGTGCCCTGGTCGCACGAGCCCAACCAGGGCTTCCTGCGCTGCCTGCACGCTCTCTCGGTGGCGGCCGCGGAGATCGGCGAGGCCGACGAGGCGGCGCGCTGCGCCCAGTTCCTGCGCGACTGCGACCCGGCCGCGTTCGACGCGCTGAACTCCTGACGGGCTCAGCACTCCTGACGGGCTCAGCCGGCGGCGGGTGCGGACTCCGGCACGACCGGACCCGCCCGCCGCCTGTCCAGGGGCGGGCGGGCTCCGGTCAGAGGCCCTCGGCGACGGCCGCGGCGATGCGCAGCCAGGCGTCCTGGGACTCGTCGGTGAGGCGGCCGTAGTCGATCGGTTCGCCGGAGTCGAGCATGCGCTCGTACGGCGCGATCAGCACGGCCCGGGTGCGCGCGGCGAAGTGCCGTTCGATGGCGGGGATGTCCAGCTCGCGGCGGCTCGGCGGCAGGGAGACGATGGTGACGGCCTGCCGGACCAGGCGGCTGCGGCCGGTCTGCTCCAGGTGGTCGAGCATGCGGGCGGCCGTCTCCGCCGAGTCGTTGCGGGCGGACATGGTGACCACGAGCTGGTCGGTCGCGTCGATGGCGGCCTGCCAGTTCTCGGCCCGCACGTTGTTGCCGGTGTCCACCATGATCAGCTTGTAGAAGCGGCTGACCACCTCACGGATCTCGGCGAACGCGTGCGCGGTGAGCATCTCGCCCGCGGTCGCGGACTCGTCCGAGGCGAGCACCTCGAACATGCCGTCGCCCTGCGAGCGCACGTACTGCGACAGGTCGCCGACGCGGCTCTGCGACCCCTGGAACTGGTGCAGGTCGCGCATCAGGTCGCGCACCGTACGCGAGTGGAAGTCCTGCTGGGAACGCATGCCCAGGGTGCCCTGGGTCTCGTTGTTGTCCCAGGCCAGCACATAGCCGCCGCGCTTGCGGCCGAACGTCATCGCCAGCAGCAGCACGGCGACCGTCTTGCCCGCGCCGCCCTTCGGGTTGACCACGGTGATCTGCCGCAGGCCGCCGAAGTTGCGCCGGACCAGGTCGGTGGCCCGGCGGATCTCCTGCTCACGCTGGCCGGGGCTCAGATTGAGCAGGCCGAACGTCGACTTGCGCAGGGCCGCCTGGATGCCCATGTGGGCGACCGGGTCGGCGGGACGGGCCGCGCGGCGGCGCGCGAACTCCTCTGCCGTGGGCAGGTAGACCTCGCCCCCACCGGCCGGGCCGGGCTGCTGCGGCCCGCCGAACTGCGGCGGTGTCGGGGCGGCCGTGGTGGGCAGCGGCGGGATGTTCGGCTGGGCCGACACGGGCCATACACCCGGGGCGGTCTGCGGCGGCGGCACCGCCGTGACGGCCGGACGCTGCGGCGGCACGGCGGCGGTCGCGGTATGCGGGGTGGCCGGGCCCGGTTCGGCAGCCGGCGGGAACGGTGCCACCGCGCGGGGCTCAGCCGGCGGGACGGGCACCGCGGCCCGAGCCTCGGCGGGCGGGAACGGTACGGCGGCCCGTGCCTCGGCTGGCGGGAACGACGTGGCGGCTCGGGTGTCGAGCGTGGGCACGGACGCGGTGCCGCGAGTCTCTGCTTGCGGGGGCACCGGCGCGGTGGCGCGAGTCTCCGGCGCGGGCGCCGCCGGGCTTCCGTGGGTCTCGACCGGTGCCGCCGCGCGGGCCTCGGCCGCCGGGGTGCGGTAGGGCAAACGATGGTCGCCGGGCCCGGCCTGCGGGGGCGTCGGCGTCGCCGGGGATACCTGGGCGGCCGGCGGTGCCGAGACGGGCGGCGGCGGGATCGGCGTGGCCGCCTGCTGCGGGGGCAGCGGGATGGGCGCGCTGTGCGGCTGCACCGGCACAGCGGTCGGCGGCAGCGGCACCGCGGCGCGCTCGCGCTGCGGCAGGGGCGGCAGCGGCACCTGCACGGTCCGGGTCAGGTCGGCGGGGCCGGCCACCGGCTGCGGCGCGGGGATAGGGATGCCGGCCTGCGGCGCGGGCACCGCCATCGGCACGCCGGCCGAGGGCCCGCCGGACACCGGATCAGGACGCGGCACCGCGGCGGACGCCCGAGCGGGCTGGCCACGCGTGATCTGCTTGCTGTCCTCAGCGGGGCCGCTTATCTCGTCCGGCGGCCACTCCCATTCCGTCATCGCCATCTCCCCAGTGCCGTCTGCCCCTGCAGCCTAGTCAGTGCGCACACCCCGCAGCAGGGCCCGTTTCCCCGCCTCTCAGCGGGTATAGACGGCCCACGCCGCGGGCTCCACCCACCAGGAGCGCTTACGGGTCAGCCCGCCGGATACCCCGTCGTCGGCGAACGGAACCTCCGTGTCGCGCGGCGTCACCGAGACCGCCCGGCCGCGCGCCCGGCGCACCTCGATGCGCAGCCGCGGCGTACCGAACAGCGGTTTGTGCCGCACCGGCACCGCCACCGCGACGTCGATCACACCGTCGGCCGGGTCGGCGGAGGTCAGCAGCGGCAGCCCGTCCAGCAGCGTCGCGCCCGAAGCGTTGGCGACGGCGACCGCGAGCAGCGGCTCCGCGCCGTCGGTCAGCACCGCGTCGTCGACCTCGACCCGGCCCGCCCACTGCACGGGCTGGCCGTCCTCGGTGCTGCCGGCCAGCAGGACGCCGTCCAGCGTCACCGAGCCGCCGTCGTGGCGCAGCAGGTCCAGCCGCCGCGACCGGTCGCCCAGCACCGCCGCGGCCACCTCGGCGGGCTCCCGGGGCAGGCCCAGCTGGGCGGCGAGGTCCGCCGCGGCCGTGTCGATCGGCAGCACCGCGATCGGGGGCAGATCCGGCACGGTACGCCCCGCGGGCAGGTCGGCGGGCCGCTTCGACGGGGCCGGGGCATACCGGCGGACCAGGCGGCGCAGCACGTGGCGCAGCTGGCCGTCGTCGGTGACCGCAATCACCAGGCGGGTGCCGCCGCGGGCGTCCGGCCAGGTCAACCCGTCCTCGCGGGCCGGGCCATCGAGCCGCGACAGCACCTGGTCGATCTCCGCGTCGGAGCACGCGACCACGGTCTCCACCCGGGCCCCGGCGGCGCGCAGCGCGTCCGCGCAGTGCAGCACCGGCACCCGGGGCCGCGGTCCGCCGCTGTGACCCTCGCCATGCCCGGCGCCGCCGCCGGAGCTGCAGCCGCCGGAGCCGCAGCAGTCGCCCTCCGGCTCGGTCATGCTCAGCAGCACCACGTCAGCTGTGCCTGTGTCAGCGCGCACGCGAGTAGTCCTCTCGGGTTCCGGCATTGCCCGGGCATGCGTGCCCGATCAAGCTGTTAGCCTGGCACCCCGGGGTCACCACAGCCGTGGGCGGCCCGCGGCTCGCCTAGGAGGCGAAGGAAAGATGCCAGCGATCGTGCTTCTCGGCGCCCAGTGGGGCGACGAGGGCAAAGGCAAGGTTACCGACCTGCTCGGATCACGAGTGGACTACGTCGTCCGCTTCTCCGGGGGCAACAACGCCGGCCATACCGTGGTCACTCCGGACGGCCAGAAGTTCGCCCTCCACCTGATGCCGAGCGGCGCGCTGCACCCCAACGCCGAGATCGTGCTCGGCAACGGCGTCGTGATCGACCCGAAGGTGCTGCTGGCCGAGATCGACGGCCTCGCCGAGCGCGGCGTGGACGTCTCCCGCCTGCTGATCTCCGCCGACGCGCACCTGGTCATGCCGCACCACCGCGCGCTGGACCGGGTCGTCGAGCGCTACCTGGGCACCGCCCGCATCGGCACCACGGGCCGCGGCATCGGCCCCGCCTACGGCGACAAGGTCGCCCGCATGGGCATCCGGGTGCAGGACCTGCTCGACCCGGGCATCCTCCGGCAGAAGCTGGAGCTGGTGCTGCGGGAGAAGAACCAGATCCTGTTCAAGGTGTACAACCGCAAGGGCTTCGACGTCGACGCGGTGGTCGAGGAGTACCTCACCTACGCCGAGCGGCTCAACCCCTTCATCGCCGACACCCGCCTGATCCTGAACAAGGCGCTCGAAGAGGGCAAGACCGTGTTCATGGAGGGCGCGCAGGCCACCCTGCTCGACCTCGACCACGGCACGTACCCGTTCGTGACCTCGTCGAACCCGACCGCGGGCGGCGCCTGCGTGGGCGCGGGCATCGCCCCGACCCGGATCACCTCGGTGATCGGCGTCATCAAGGCGTACACCACGCGTGTCGGCGCGGGCCCGTTCCCGACCGAGCTGCACGACGACATGGGCGAGCACCTGCGCAAGACCGGCGGCGAGTACGGCACCACCACCGGCCGCCCGCGCCGCTGCGGCTGGTTCGACGCCGTCATCGCCCGGTACGCCGTCCGCGTCAACGGCATCACCGACCTCGTCGTCACCAAGCTCGACATCCTCTCCGGCCTGGACCAGGTCCCGGTCTGCGTCGGCTACGAGGTCGACGGCGAGCACCTCGACGAGATGCCGATGACCCAGACGGCCTTCCACCACGCCAAGCCGGTCTACGAGTACCTCCCCGGCTGGTTCGAGGACATCTCCAAGGCCCGCGACTTCACCGACCTCCCCCTCAACGCCCAGCGCTACATCGAACGCCTCGAAGAGCTCTGCGGCACCCGCATCTCCATGATCGGCGTAGGCCCCGGCCGCGACGAAAACGTAGTCCGCCACGACATGCTGGCCCCCGCCTGACGCCCCTTTCGGGTTGATCATGAACTTATGGCACGGCTCGGCGGCGTGTCGCTGCCATAAGTTCATGATCGACGCAGGTGGTGCGCATGGCTGTCCACAGGGTTATCCACAGGGGTTGTGAGCTGGGGTTCGGCGGCTCAGGCTGGCCGATGTGCTTGCTGTGCAACGACTTGCCGAGCGGCAGGACGGTCTGATCACCGCGGCCCAGTGCCGCGACCTGGAGTTATCCACCGCTGCTGTCAAGAGGTTCCTCCGTCAGGGGGTGTGGCGGAGCCTGAGCCGCGGTGTCTACCTGGTCGACGCTGACATGCGTGGTCAGCCGGACTCGCCGAAGGCGCTGGTTCGGGCTGCCGTGCTTACCGGTGGCCCGAATGCCGTCGCGGTGCTGGAGAGCGCGGCGGTCGTGCACGGGCTGCAGGGGCTGCGGCCGCAGACTCGGTTGCACGTCAGCCTGCCGGGCAAGTTGGCGCTGCCTCGCCGGCTGACCGACGTGACGGTGGTGCCCCACCAGCTGACCCTGGCCGCGGGAGACGTGACCGTGGTCGACGGGATCAGGGTGACGACGGTACGGCGTACCGTCGCGGATCTGCTCTTGAAGCTCGATCGCCTGGCCGCGGTCTCGGTCCTGGACTCGGCACTCCACCTGGGCTTGCTGGCCGAGGAAGAGCTGGTGGAACTGCCCTCGCTGATGTTCGGCCGTCGTGGTGCGGCGGGCGCGCGGGACTGGATCGCGCAGGCGGACGGCCGAGCGGAGTCACCGCTGGAGACCCGTGCCCGCCTGCGCTGCGCCGATGCGGGCGTGCCACCCGACGACCTCCAGGCGGTGATCGCCGACGGCGACGGCCGGACTGTCGCCCGCGTCGACATGCTGTGGCGGCGGGCGCGGCTGATCGGCGAGGCCGACGGCGGCGAGGTGCACGACCGCCCCGAGGCGGTCTACCGCGACCGGCAGCGCCAGAACGACCTGATCAACGCCGGCTACCGCATCGTCCGCTTCACCTGGTCCGACACCCTCGATCCGGTTGCCATCCCGCGGATCGTCCGCCGCGCACTGGCCGGTGGCCCCGAGATGCCGGCGGTGGTCGGGCGATCAGAGTCGATCAGGAAGCTGTGGACATGAATCGCCGTCGACCCGTGCCATAAGTTCATGATCAACTCGGAGGGTAGGGTGGGGGCGTGCGGGTACTGGTGGTTGGTGGTGGGGGGCGGGAGCACGCCCTGGTGTTGGGGCTTGTGCGGGATCCGGGGGTGACGGCGGTCATCGCGGCGCCGGGGAGTCCGGGGATCGCGGAGGTGGCCACGGAGCTGCGGGAGGTGGACATCCTTTCGCCGGTGGCGGTGGCGGGGCTCGCGGTGGACGTCGAGGCTGATCTCGTGGTGGTGGGGCCGGAGGCGCCGCTGGTGGCGGGGGTCGCCGACGCGGTTCGGGCGAAGGGCATTCCGGTTTTCGGGCCGTCGGGCAGTGCGGCTCGGCTGGAGGGGTCGAAGGACTTCGCCAAGCAGGTCATGACCGCGGCCAAGGTGCCCACCGCGCGGGCGTTCACCTGCACCACGGCCGAGGAGGCGGCGCGGGCGCTGGACACGTTCGGCGCGCCGTACGTCGTGAAGAACGACGGTCTCGCCGCGGGCAAGGGAGTCGTCGTCACCGACGACCGGGACGCCGCGCTGGCCCACGCCGCCGAGTGCGGGCGCGTGGTGATCGAGGAGTACCTCGACGGGCCCGAGGTGTCCCTGTTCGTGGTGACCGACGGCGTGACCGCGGTGCCGCTGCTGCCCGCCCAGGACTTCAAGCGCATCTTCGACGGCGACGCCGGGCCGAACACCGGCGGCATGGGGGCGTACGCGCCGCTGCCGTGGGCCCCGCCGAACCTGGTCGAGCACGTCATGGCCACCGTGGCCCACCCGACGCTGCAGCAGATGCGCGACGCGGGCACCCCGTTCTCCGGCCTGCTCTACATCGGCCTGGCGATCACCGAGGACGGCCCGAAGGTGATCGAGTTCAACGCGCGCTTCGGTGACCCGGAGACGCAGTCGGTGCTGGCGCTGCTGGACACCCCGCTGGGCGGTCTGCTGTACGCGGCGGCCACCGGCGAGCTGGCCGGCCACCCCGAGCTGGAGTGGAAGGACGCCTTCTCGGTGACCGTGGTGCTGGCGAGCGCCGGGTATCCGGCGAGCGCGCGTACCGGGGACGAGATCACCGGCGCGGAGGGTCTGATCCACGCGGGCACGAAGCGCGACGCCGACGGGGTGCTGCGCTCGGCCGGCGGCCGGGTGCTGTGCGCGACGGCGACGGGGCACGACCTGCACGCGGCGCGGGCGGCGGCGTACGAGCTGGTGTCGCACGTGGAGCTGGCGGGCGGCCAGTACCGCACCGACATCGCGCTGGCGGCCGAGGAGGGCCGGGTCGTCTCCCCTTGGCGTTGATGCCCGCGCATTTCATCCTTCGCTGAGCTGCGCAAACGTAGATCGTCTGTTAAGAAGGGCACCTTCTACAACGCGGAGCGTTGTGAAGGTGCCCTTCCTTTGTCCTTACAGGTTGCGGAGGAGGCGGGGGATGACCTTGCCGGTGGCGGTGCGGGGGAGTTCGGGGACGAAGTGCACGTCGCGGGGGACGCTGAAGCGGGCCAGGTAGTGGCGGACGTACTCGCGGACCTCGTCGCGGTCCAGGTGCTGGCCGGGGTGCAGGACCAGGTAGGCAGCCAGGCGCTGGCCGTACTCGGGGTCGGGGACGCCGATCACGGCCGCCTCGCGGACCTGCGGGAGCTCGGTGAGCAGCTCCTCGACCGGGCGAGGGAAGACGTTCTCGCCGCCGGAGACGACCATGTCGTCGGCGCGGCCGTCCACGTACAGCAGGCCGTCGGCGTCGAGGTGGCCCAGGTCGCCGGTGCCGAGCATGCCGTCGGGGCGGTCGCCGGACGGCGGCGGGATTCCGGGGCCGCGGGTGTATCCCTCGAACAGCATCTCGTTGCCGACGTGGATCTCGCCGATCCGGCCGCGGGGCACGGGCAGGCCGGTCGGGTCGAGGATCGCGATCCGGGTGCCGTGCGGCGGGCGGCCCGCGGTGCCGGGGTCGCGGCGCAGGTCGGCGGGGGTGGCGATGGACGCCCAGGATGCCTCGGTGGAGCCGTACAGGTTGTAGAGGCAGTCGCCCCAGGTGTCCATGAACCGGGTGGCCAGGCCCCCGGGCAGGGCTGATCCGCTGACCGCGACGATGCGCGGCGGCTTGGTGGGCACCGCGCCGGCCTCGACCAGCCGTTGCAGCATGACCGGCACCGCGAACAGGGCGGTGCATCCGTGCACGTCGACGGCGTGCGCGGTGGCGACCGGGTCGAACCGGCGCTGGAGCACCACGGTGGCGCGCATGGCCAGGGAGAGCTGCAGGGCGGCGTACCCCCAGGTGTGGAACAGGGGCGCGGAGATCAGGATGCGCTCGCCGACCTTCAGCGGAATGCGGTCGATGATCGAGACCAGCGGCCCGAAGCCGGGCGGGGTGGGCCGGCGGGCACCCTTGGGCGCGCCGGTGGTGCCGGAGGTGAGCACGATGGTGCGGCCGGCCCGGCTGACGTCGGACCAGCGGCCCTGCGGCGGGGTCTCGGCGAGCAGCGCGTCGACCCGCGACTCGTCGAGCCGCTCGCACGGCGCGGCCGCGGCGACCGGCGCGAACTCGCGGTCGTGGATGAGCAGGCGCAGTTGCTGCTGCTCGGCCACCGCGGTGAGCTGCGGCGCCGACAGCGCGGTGTTGACCAGGACGGCGTCCGCGCCGAGCAGGGAGCAGGCGACCATCGCCTCGATCAGGCCGGCGTGGTTGCGGCACATCAGCCCGACGCGTATGCCGGCAGCCACGCCCCGGGTGCCGCCGAGCGCGACGGCCAGGCGCTGGGATCGGTGCAGGAGCTGGCGGTACGTGATCGCCCCGCGGTGCTCGTCGATGATCGCGGGGCGGTGCGGGTCGCGGGCCTCGGCGGCGCGCAGTTCGCCGGCGAGCGTGAAGCCCCACCGGCGCAGGGTGTTGAGCTGGTCGGCGACGCGGGTCGGGCTGCCGGGGCTGAGCAACCCGCGGCGGGCCAGGGTGCGGACAATGAAGAGCAGGTCCACGACGGTGAGGCCTCTCGTTCGATCGTCAGGGTTACCCGGATATTACTGAGCGGTAACTAAAAAGTGAAGACGGCGGTCCGCCGAAACGGACCGCCGTCTATGTCTTTCCGGGTGCCGGGCATCGGGTGGAGATCACCGTTTCAGGTCAGGACCTGCGGTCTCACCGCACTTTCTGACCCGAAACGCCGGTCTTCGCGCCCGCGCCCGCTGGCCCACGCAGAGTCAGCGCAGTGAGGCCCCGGTGATGGCGCGGGCGATCACCAGGCGCTGGATCTCGCTCGTGCCCTCGAAGATCGTGTAGATCTTGGCGTCCCGGTACCACCGCTCCACCGGGTGCTCGCGCAGGTAGCCCGCGCCGCCCAGGATCTGCAGCGCCTTCTCGGTCACCGACACCGCGACCTCGCCGGCCTTCAGCTTGGACATCGAGCCCTCGCCCGCCGTGAAGGGCCGGTTGTTGCGGCCCATCCAGGCCGCCCGGTACACCAGCAGCCGCGCGGCGTCGATCTCCATGCGCATGTCGGCCAGCGCGAACGCGACCGCCTGGTTCTCCACGATCGGCTTGCCGAACTGCACCCGCGTCTTGGCGTACTCCAGCGCGTACTCGTACGCCGCCCGCGCGATGCCCAGCGCCTGCGCGCCGACCGCGGGCCGGGACAGCTCGAACGTGCGCATCGAGGCCTGCCCCGACGAGCGCTGCCCCGAGCGGGCCCGCGCGAGCCGTTCGTCGAGCCGGTCCTTGCCGCCGAGCACGCAGTTGCCAGGCACCCGGACCTCGTCGAGGAACACGTCGGCCGTGTGCGAGGCGCGGATGCCGAGCTTGCGCAGCTTGCGGGCGGTGTGCAGGCCCTTGCTGCCCGGCGGCACGATGAAGCCGGCCTGCCCGCGCGAGCCGAGCTCCGGGTCGACGACGGCGGTGACCACGTGCACGTTGGCGATGCCGCCGTTGGTGGCGTACGCCTTCTGGCCGGTCAGCACCCACTCGTCGGTGGCCTGGTCGTACACCGCGCGGGTGCGCATCGCGCCCACGTCGGAGCCGGCCTCGGGCTCGGTCGAGCAGAACGCGGCGACCTTCGGGTCCTCCTTGGTGCCGAAGCATTGCGGCACCCACTCGGCCATCTGCTCGGGGGTGCCGGAGCCGAAGATCCCGGCGACGGCCAGCGAAGTGCCCATGATGGCCAGCCCGATGCCGGCGTCGCCCCAGAACAGCTCCTCGCTGGCGATGCACATGGACAGGCCGCTCGGGTCAGCCCAGAGGTTGGCGAGGAACTCGAAGTCGTACAGGCCGATCTTGGCGGCCTCGGCGATGACGGGCCAGGGAGTCTCCTCCCGCTCGTCCCACTCCGCGGCGGCCGGGCGCACGACCTGCTCGGCGAAGCCGTGCACCCAGTCCCGCAGATCCCGCTGCTCCTCATTGAGGTCGAGTGAGAACTCCATGCTCATGCCCCCTGCTCCGGGGCGTACCACCTGAGGGGGGTGGTCATGGATCAGGCCTTGGGGATGTTGAAGAGGTTGGCGATGTTGGCGGCCAGGGCCAGGTCGCCCTTGGCCTTCAGCTTGCCGCTCATGAACATCATGACGGGGTTGCCGTTGCCGGAGACGAGCTTGAGGAAGTCGGCCGGGCCGACCGTTACGGCGAGCTTCGGCTCGTGCGACGGCGTCTCCGAAAGTGCGCAGGCACCGTTGGCGATGACCAGCTCGTAGGTGTCCGAGCCGCCCCCGGGCGCGCCCGTGATGATCCAGTGGATGACCGCCTCGGTGTTGCCCGCGCGCTCGGGGCGGAACAGGCCGGGCATCCGGCGGAAGATCTCGTCCAGCACCTTCGTCCGCAGATCACCCCCGAGCACCTCGTTCAGCTGTGCGTCGGAGGCGTTCTTGACCAGCGAGGCGAACTGCGCCGGGTCGAGCGAGCTGAAGTCGGACAGGTTGAACTCGGCCATGATGTCCTCCATAACCATTGAAACTTACTCGTGCGTAACCTTACGACGGAGTAGGTAGGCTGGCAAGGTGCAGAACAGCTCTCTTCCCTCAGGCGACGACGCGCCGATCGCGGCCCGTCCCGCGGACACGCCCCGCGGCCGGGTGCCGCGCGCGGAGCGTGAGCAGCAGATGCTCGACGCCGCCGTGCTGGTGTTCTCCCGCCGGGGCTTCCACCACGCCAACATGGACGAGATCGCCGAGCTGTCCGGCGTGTCCAAACCGATGGTGTACGCGTACCTGGGGACCAAGGAGGAACTGTTCATCGCCTGTCTGCGCCGCGAATCCGCGCGCCTGGTCGCGGGCCTGGCCGCCGCGGCCGATCCCACCCTCCCTCCGGACCAGCAACTGTGGCGAGGGCTCAAAGGTTTCTTCGAGTTCGTCGGCGCGCACCGCGACGGCTGGTCGGTGCTCTACCGGCAGGCCCGCACCCAGCAGCCGTTCTCGGTGGAGGTGGCGGCGATGCGGGAGTCCGTGGTCGAGGTGATCACCGACCGGCTCGACGCCGCGCTGCGCCTGGAGGGGCGGCAGGTCAAACCCGACGACCTGACCGCGATGGCGCTGACGCTGGTCGGCGCGAGCGAGTCGCTCGCCGACTGGCTCGCCGACCACCCCGACGAAGACCCGGGGCGTACGGCGACGCGCCTGATGAACGCCGTCTGGCTCGGCGCGGACCAGCTCATGCGCGGGGTGTCCTGGCGACCACCGGCCTGACCGGCTCCGGACACGCCAGAAGGGCGCTCACCGCGGTGAGCGCCCTTCGTCTTCGGGGAGCCGGTCCGGCGGTGCCGCACGGGGGGACGGCACCGCCAGGACCGGCTCCGGTCCACACCAGCCCGGCGGGCTGGGAGAAATGGTCAGCTCGCCGCCGGGCTCGGCGCGGTGGTGGGGCGAAGCACGGCACACGCCTGAATCGCCGCCGCCACCTTCGGATCGGCGGTCGCGAGCGGCTGCCCGGGTGTGAACTCCACACCGCGTTCAGCGAGGCAGTTGCGGTACGCCGCGTTGGCCCCGTTGTCGCCCCGGTTGCCACCGAAGCCGCCACCGGGTCCGCCACTGGGTCGTACCGCTGCGCAAGCCTGCTGTGCCTGCTGCCACTTCTCGGCGTCCACGCCTTCCGGCGCCCGCATACCCCCGCCGGGGCCGCCGAAACCTCCCGGCTGCCCACTCGGACGCACCGTCGGCCGGCCACTGGGGAAGCCCGACGGCCGAGCAGTCGGCATGCTGGACGGTCTGCCCTGGCCCTGCCCTTGGCCGAAGCCCTCCGGCAGGGTGATCCCCTGCTCCTTCAGACACGCGGCGTACGCGGCGAACCCGCTCGTCTCGTTGCCGGAAGCGGGCTGGCTGGCGGGGTCGTCGGCGGAACCGCAGGCCGCGGCGAGGCCGAGTACGGCGATCGCGACGGCGGCGGTGAGGGCCGCGCGGGTCTGTCTCATCGGCGTCTTCACGGGCGCGAGCCTGCGCGCCGCGGCTCGGGGCTTGCTCGACCGAACCTCAGAATGGGCTGGGAGTGACGCTTTGAGGTGGCTCCGAGGTTAGCTGAAGCGATCACCGAGCGGCGGCCGCGAGACTCCCGGCCATGACGTTCGTGGTGCGCGCAAGACGGCGCCGATGGGTGGCCGCGGGCGCGGCGGTGCTCATCGCCGTCGCGGTGGTGACGGTGGTCGCGGTGCAGGGCGGTGACCCGGCCCCGGCAGCCGCGGCGACGGTCGCGGTGCGGCGGGGCGAGGTCACCTCGTCGGTCGCGGCATCGGGCAAGGTCTCCCCGGTCGCCACCCGTGAGCTTGCCTTCGCCGTGTCGGGCACGCTCACCGCGGTGCTGGTGAAACCCGGCGACGAGGTGGCCGTCGGGCAGGATCTGGCGACGATCGACGATGCCGACGCGCGCGAGGCCCGCGACGCCGCGGCCAATGCGCTGGCCGAGGCCGAGCAGACGCTGGCCGATGCCAAGGACGCCGCCGACACCGCCGACACGGCAAGCACCGACTGCACCAACGCCCGCGGCGCGGCGTACGCCACCACAGGCGACAGTTCGGTCACCGCCGTGACGGTGGCGCTGCTCACCCGCTCCGCGACACCGTCGACCACTGCCCGCGCGCCGGTCACCTCCGCCGCCGCGGGCGCGACCACGGCGACCGGTGCGACGGCCACCGCCTCGGTCACCGCCATCGCCACCGCCACGTCCGGGCCGTCTCCCTCGCCGTCGAGCAGCCCGTCGCCCTCCTCCTCGCCGTCGGCTTCGCCCAAGCCCTCGGCTTCGCCCAAGCCGACGGCCTCGCCCAAGTCGTCAGCCGCGCCGTCGCGCACGACCCCGCCCGGCACCGGCAACTGCGACTCCGGCGGATCATCGAACGGCGGCCCGCAGAACGGCGGCGCGTCCAGCGGTCGCGGTGGGGATGCGATCTACACCGCCGAGGTCGCCCTGAACAAGGCCGAAGCCGATCTGACCAAGGCGGAACGTGACCTCGCCGGTACGACGATCACGGCTCCGGTGGCCGGGAAGGTGCTCGGCGTCGCCGGCCGGGCCGGGGACGCGGCAGGCACCGGGACGTTCATCACGCTCGGTGTCGTCGCCACGATGATGGTCGAGGCCGAGTTTGCCGAGGCCGACGCGGTCAGCCTGGCCGTCGGCCAGCCCGCCACGGTGACCCTGGCCAACCGCCCGGACGAGACCATGCCCGCCACCATCGCGCAGGTCGCCGCCACCGGCACCGCATCCAGCACCCTGGTCCGCTACCACGTGCTGCTCGCCTTCGATGGAGCACCGGAAGGCCTGCTCATCGGCCAGAGCGCCACCGCCGGCGTCGTCCTGGACCGAGCCGAGGGTCTCCTCCTGCCCCAATCCGCCGTCCGGGTCACGGGCGACGGGACCGGCGAGGTGAAGCTCCCCGACGGCACCACCCGCACCGTGGGCATCGGCCTGCGCGGCGACGGTTACGTGGAGATCCTCTCCGGCCTCACCGAGAACGAGACCGTCCGCCTCAACGCCCGGTCCTGACCCCGCCGCCCTAGGCGATCTTGGTGGCATTCACGGGGTTCCGACGGTGTTCTCAGGATTCTCCGAGGTAAGACGGATACAACGAGCTCACAGGCAGTGACGAGGTAGCAGGGAGCTGACGGTGACGCAGCAGCAGGAGCGGGCACGGACCAGGGTGCTGGTCGTCGATGACGAGGCCAACATCTGCGCGCTGCTGTCGGCCACGCTGCGCCTGGTCGAGTTCGACGTGCGGGTCGCGCACACCGGCCGGGACGCGCTCATCGCGGCCGAGGAGTTCCAGCCTGACCTGGTCGTGCTCGACGTGATGCTGCCCGACCTGGACGGCTTCGAGGTCGCCCGGCAGCTGCGCGCCGACGGCCGCGGGCCGGAAAACGCCCTGGTGCCCGTGCTGTTCCTGACCGCCCGGCACTCCGTGGAGGACCGCATCTCCGGCCTGACCGTCGGCGCGGACGACTACGTCACCAAGCCGTTCAGCCTGGAGGAGGTCGTCCTGCGCATCCGGGCCATCCTGCGGCGCAGCCGCCCCGGCGGCGAGCAGGCCGACAGCGGTGTGCTGCGCTACGCCGACCTGGAGCTGCACGAGGACGCGCACGAGGTGCGCCGCGGCGGCAAGCTCGTCGACCTGTCCCCGACCGAGTTCAACCTGCTGCGCTACCTGCTCGTCAACGCGGGCCGGGTGGTCTCCAAGGCGCAGATCCTGGACCGGGTGTGGAGCTACGACTTCGGCGGCGACGGCCGCATCGTCGAGTCGTACGTGTACTACCTGCGCAAGAAGGTCGACAAGTGGGACCCGCCGCTGATCCACACCGTGCGCGGTGTCGGGTACGCACTGCGGCTGCCCCGAGGTGGCCAGGAATGATCCGCCCACCGTGGCGGCGATGGACCCTGCGCACCCGGATGGTGGTCGCGGTGGTCGCGCTCGCCGGGGTGGCCCTGCTCGTCACCGACTTCGTCGCCGCCACGACGCTGCGCCACTACCTGGCCCAGCAACTCGACGACGACGTGCGCCGCCTGCCGATGCTGTGGGGCCAGGGGCGCGGCAGTCCCCCCGGCTGGGGTCCGGCCCCCAGCTCTCAGACCGGTCGACCCGCCGCCACATCCACGCCGCAGCCGAGCCCGTCGAGCAGCGCGGCGGCGCCGACCGCGGAGACTCCGGCCTCGACGGCGGTCGTCTGCGACACACCAGAGACAGCCACCGGCCGGGGCGGGGTGCCGCCGGTCGGCGACGACACCGCGTTCCTGCTGTACAGCGCCGACGGCCGGCTGGTGCGCTGCGCCACGAACGGGATCGCCCTGGCCGACGTCCCTGTGCTGACACTCGCCCAGATCGAGGACAACGCGGGTCCCGTCGTGGCGCGGGAGCCGGGCAAGCCGTTCCCGGGCGAGAACACAAAGCAGCCGTTCACTGCCGAGAACGCGGCCGGGCAGAAGTTCCGGGTCGCGGTGAACCGCACGTTCGACGGGGAGTTCCGGGTCGGCGCGATCTCGTTCGACCGGGTCGACGCCACCGCGAACCTGATGCTGCTCATCGGGCTGGGCGTCGGTGCGCTGGTGCTGCTGGTGCTGGGCTTCGCGGCGTACAGCGTGGTCCGGATCGGGCTGCGGCCGCTGACCAACATGGAGCACGCCGCGGCCCAGATCGCCGGCGGTGACCTGACCGCCCGCGTGCCCGACCCCGACCCGCACACCGAACCCGGCCGCCTCGGCCTGGCGCTGAACACCATGCTGTCGCGCATCGAGGCGGCGGTGACCGCGCGGGCCGCCTCCGAGCAGCGGCTGCGCCAGTTCCTCGCGGACGCCTCACACGAGTTGCGCACTCCGCTCACCTCGATTCGCGGCTTCGCCGAGTTGTACCGCCGCGGCGGCGCACCGCCCGGCCCGGAGCTGGACGAGACCATGTCCCGCATCGAGCAGGAGGCCGCTCGGATGGGCCTGCTGGTCGAGGACCTGCTGCTGCTGGCCGCACTGGACGAGGAACGCCCGCTGCAGCAGTCCCGTGTCGACCTGCTGGCGGTCGCGGCCGACACGGTCCGCGACGCGCACGTGCGCACCCCGGGCCGCAACGTGGAACTGGCCGGGTTCGAGCCGGTCAGCGTGCAGGGTGACGAGCACCGGCTGCGCCAGGTGGTGACGAACCTGGTGGCGAACGCGCTCCAGCACACCCCGCCTGACGCCCGGGTCACCCTGCGGGTGAGCCATCGCGGTGGGGAGCCCGCCGACGAGGTGTTCGAACTGCCGATTTCCCGCGACAGCGGCCCGGTGGTCGCCGCGGTGGGTGCGGAGCTGGATCCGGACCTGCCGGTCGCCGTGATCGAGGTCGAGGACTCCGGGCCGGGGGTGCCGCCCGAGCACGCCGCCCGCATCTTCGAGCGCCTCTACCGCGCCGACCCGCACCGGGCCCGCAGCCACGGCGGCGCCGGCCTGGGCCTGGCCATCGCCTCGGCGATCGTGAAAGCCCACGGCGGCCGCATCGAACTGGCCACCTCGCCGGGAGTGGGCTCGACGTTCCGCGTCCTGCTGCCGCTTGTTACTTAACGCGCATCACCGCGCTTGTTTGATACCTTCAGGCCCTCTGGGTATCAAACGAGCGCCTCCTTGATACCAAACTGCCTTGTGGGTATCAAAGGAGCGGCGATGTTGCGAGAGCAGTTCCTGCCGGCTCAGCGACCGTACGTGATCCGTGCGGAGCGGAACTACCTGGCCTTCCTGCCGCCGGACCTGCCGCCGCAGATCGATCTCGGTGGCATCCTGCTGAGCCGCTTGTCTGCGGCGGACCGAGCCGTGGGCGAACTGGCCGGTGTCGCCCGCACCCTGCCCGGGCCGGAACTGCTGGCAGCTTCTTTGATCAGGCATGAGGCGGTGTTGTCGAGCCAGATCGAGGGCACCCGGGCCACCATGTTCGATCTGGCCCTGTTCGAAGCCGAGCCCTCTGCGGCCGAGGCGGCGGACACCATTGAGGTCTTCAACTATGTCCTCGCCACCGAGCAACTGCTGGACCCGGACCGGCGGTTGCCGCTGAGCCTGCCGCTGCTTCTGGAGGCACACCGGACGCTCCTGGCGGGGGTGCGTGGCGGCCATGCCACGCCGGGCGAGTTCCGCCGCAGCCAGAACTGGATCGGTCCGCCCGGGTGCACCCTCAACGATGCGACCTACGTTCCACCGCCACCGGAGCGGCTCTGGGAATGCCTCGACCCGCTGGAGAGATATCTGCACGCCGACCGTGAGCTGCCGCCGTTGCTCGCGATCGGGTGCCTGCACTACCAGTTCGAGGCGATCCACCCGTTCCTCGACGGCAACGGCCGGGTCGGGCGGTTGCTGATCACCTTGCTCCTGGTGGAGTGGGGCCTGCTGCCCGGCGCTGTGCTGGACCTGTCCGCCTATATCGAGCCCCGGCGCGACGAGTACTACGCACGACTGCTGGCGGTCTCCACGCACGGCGACTGGGGTGGCTGGCTGCGTTTCTTCCTGGAGGGCGTGACACTGCAGGCGCAGGATGCGGTGAGCAGGGCACGAGCATTGTCCGAACTGCGGTCCGACTACCGGGCACGCGTGACCACAGCACGTGCTTCCGCCCTGCTGCCGCGCTTGGTCGACGCTCTCTTCGAGCGGCAGTCGCTGACCATCCCGCGAGCGCAGGAACTGCTCGGTGTCAGCGCACGATCGGCTGCGCTGGCCGTGGACCGGCTCGTCGAGGTCGGGATCCTCCACGAGCTGCGCCGGGGCCGTCGGCGGTACTTCCTCGCGAACGAGATCATTGACGTCGCGAGTGGCCGGGGCGTCGACCGGTGGCGGATGGCGCGTGAGTCGCAGTACGGGCAGCGGACGTTGCCGGGTTTCGACAGCTGACAGCTCCAAGCTCATTCCGAGGTTGGCCGGAGGTCGCGTCGAGGGCGGGTCGCGACGATGCGTGCCATGCGATTGCGGCGAGCCATCCCGCTCGGGCGGACCACCCTGCTCAACAGCGCCCTCGGGCTGCTGCTGGTCGGTGGCGGCACCTGGGCGTACTTCATGATCAGCGGAGACGCGGCGCCGGCCGAGGCGAACACGACGCGCACGGTGGCGGTGGCCCAGGGCACGGTGACCGCGACGGTCACCGCCGACGGGTCGATCGAGTCGGCGAACCTCATGTCGGCCGACTTCGCCACCGGCGGCACCGTGACCGCCATCAAGGTGAAGGTGGGCGACCGGGTCGCCAAGGGCGCGGTGCTGGCGACGGTCGACGCGACCGAGGTCAAGGAGAGCCGCGAGACCGCGGCGCGCAACCTCGACGCGGCCCGGGACGCGCTGGACCGGGCTGAGGACAGCGGCGACGACAGCAGCATCGCCAACGCCGAGAACCAGGTGGACCAGGCGGAGTCGGCGCTGGCCGCGGCGCAGCGCGCGGTCGACGGCACGGTGCTCAAGGCTCCGATGGCCGGCACGGTGGTGGCGATCAGCGGCGCGGTCGGCGGCTCCTCGGGCGGCTCGTCCGGCGGTGGCGGCAACGGCTCGTCGTCCTCGTCGTCGAGCGGGTCCGGGTTCGTGCAGCTCGCCGATCTGACGAAGCTGCAGGTGACGGCCGGGGTCGCCGAGGCGGACGCGACCCGGCTCAAGGTCGGGCAGTCGGCCAAGGTCACCTGGAACGCGTTGACCGGTGCCTCCGCGACCGGCAAGGTCTCGGCGATCTCACCGACCGCTTCCAGCGGGAACACGGTGACGTACCCGATCGAGGTGCTGCTGGACAGCATCCCGGAGGGAACCCGGCTGGGGCAGACGGTGAGTCTGTCGGTGACCGTGGACGAGGTGGCCGACGCGATCTACGTGCCCGCCGCGGCGGTGCGTACGGCCGGCGGCCGGACCACGGTGACCGTGGTGAAGAACGGCGTGCAGGAGACCCGGGCCGTCGAGATCGGGCTCAAGGGCGACGCGTACACCGTGATCGTGTCCGGGGTGAGCGTCGGTGAGCAGGTCGTGCTGGCCACTGTGACCAGCGGCACCGGCAACCAGCAGCAGTTCCCGGGTGGCGGGCCGGGCGGCTTCACCGGTGGCGGCTTCGGCGGCAACACCGGCAACCGTCCCGGTGGCGGCGGTGGTGGGCGATGACGGCCCCCGGCCGCGAGCAGCGGCCCGTGCTGGAGGTCGTCGACCTGGTCAAGACGTACGGCGAGGGCGAGACGGCGGTGCACGCCCTGGCCGGGGTCTCGCTGACCGTCGCGCCCGGCGACTACGTGGCCATCATGGGCTCGTCGGGCTCCGGCAAGTCCACGCTGATGAACATCCTCGGCTGCCTGGACGTGCCCACCTCGGGCACGTACCGGCTGGACGGAGTCGACGTCAGCGAGCTGAACGAGTCGCAGCTGGCCCTGGTGCGCAACCGCCGGATCGGCTTCGTGTTCCAGTCGTTCAACCTGATCGCCCGGACCAGCGCGCTGGCCAACGTGGAGCTGCCGCTCGCGTACGCCGGAATCAAACCGGCGGTGCGCCGCGAGCGGGCGCTCGCCGCGCTGGACATGGTGGGCCTGGCCAACCGGGCCGACCACGACCCGAACCAGCTCTCCGGCGGCCAGCAGCAGCGCGTCGCGGTGGCCCGCGCACTGGTCAGCCAGCCGGCGCTGCTGCTGGCCGACGAGCCGACCGGCAACCTGGACAGCCGCTCCACCTCCGACGTGCTGAGCATCCTGGACGGGCTGAACGCGCAGGGCCGCACCATCGTGCTGATCACGCACGAGGACGAGGTCGCCGCCCACGCCCACCGCACCATCCGCCTCGTCGACGGCCTGGTCGTCTCCGACGTCCGCCGCCGCGAGATCGCGCCCGTGGGGGTCCCGGCATGAGCATCTTCGAGATCTTCGGGTTCGCGTTGCGCGGGGTGGCCGCCAACAAGCTGCGCTCGGGACTGACCGTGCTGGGCATCCTGATCGGTGTCGCGGCGGTGATCCTGCTGGTCGCGGTCGGCAACGGCTCGGCCAAGCAGGTCGAGGACAGCCTCGCCGCGCTCGGCACGAACACGCTGACCGTGCAGGGCGGGCGGGGCGGCGGGAACACCGGTTACCGCACCGACCTGACCCTCGACATCGTCAAGGCGCTGCAGGACAAGGAGTCCGCGCCCGACGTCAAGAGCGTCTCGCCGGTGGTGAACAGCGCGCAGACGCTGACCTTCGGCGACGCGTCGTACGACGTCAACTCGGTGATCGGCACGTACCCGAGCTACTTCGAGGCGTCCAACAGTGTCGTGGCGACCGGGTCGGGGTTCACCGAGGAGGACGTGGACCAGGCCGCGCGGGTCGTGGTGCTCGGGCCGACCACCGCCGAGGAGCTGTTCGGCACCGTGGACCCGGTCGGGCAGCGGATCGGCATCGCCGGGCAGATCTACTCGGTGATCGGCGTGCTGGCGAAGAAGGGCTCCACCGGGTTCAACGACCCCGACGACGTGGCGATCGCGCCGCTGCCCGCGGTGCAGCGCTCGCTCACCGGGTACGGGCCCGTCTCGTCGATCACCGTCGAGGCGGTGAACGCGGACGCCGTGGCCGCGGCGAAGGCCGAGATCACCGCGATCCTCAACGCGAAGATGCACGTCGCGGACGGCGCGAGCAGCACGCCGTACCAGATCAGGGATGCCTCTCAACTGCTGGAGACCCGCACCGCGACCGCGGAGACGTTCACCGTGCTGCTGGGCGCGGTCGCCGGGATCTCGCTGGTCGTGGGCGGTATCGGCATCACCAACATCATGATGGTCTCGGTGACCGAACGGACCCGGGAGATCGGCATCCGCAAGGCGCTGGGCGCGCCGCGCCGGGTCATCCTCACCCAGTTCCTGATCGAGGCGACGCTGCTCAGCCTCGCCGGCGGCGGGTTAGGGGTCGCGGCGGCGCTGATCGGCGCGAACTTCGAGATCGTCGGGATCAAACCGGTGGTCATGCCCGACTCGGTCGTCCTGGCGCTGGGCGTCTGCGTGGCGATCGGCCTGTTCTTCGGCAGCTACCCGGCCAGCCGGGCGGCCGGCCTGCGCCCCATCGACGCCCTGCGGTACGAGTAAGGAGCCCTGAACTTCATGAAGCACGCGATCCGTACGCAGGAGTCGGACATCACCGTGGAAGCGCCGATGGACGACCTGGTGGCGGGCCTGGCGAAGGCCAAAAGCGGCCCGTGGCTGACCCGCAGCACGGGCACCCTGCTCGCGCTGGTGCTGACCTGCGGCGGCTTTCTCGCCGGCATCCAGGTCCAGCAGAACTTCGGCACGCCCGCCGCCAGTAGTGCGGCTCCCGGCGGAGCCACCGGCAACCGGCCGGGCGGTCTCCGCGGCGGCAACGGCGCCTTCCCCGGCGGCCAGCAGGGCGGGTTCCCGGGCGGCCAGCAGGGCGGTCAGCAACCGGCCGCCGCGCCGATCACCGGAAAGATCAAGCTGGTCGACGGCACCACCGTCTACCTGGAGACCTCCGACGGCCGCCTGCTCACCGTCAAGACCGGCGACACCACCACGGTCCAGACCACCAAGAAGTCCGCCCTCAAGGACCTGGCCGCCGGCACCGAGATCACCGTCCAGGGCACCACCGCCGACACCACCGTCACCGCCACCACCATCACCGCGGCGGGCTGACCCTCGCCCCCGCCCCCCGGCCCTCCGCCGGCCGCCGCCGCCCCGCGCCGCAACTCTTGAAGAGTTGCGGTCTCAGATCGGCCTGAGACCGCGACTCTTCAAGAGTTGCGCCAGGTGGGGGCGGGGCGGGCGGGTCAGAGGGTGGTGGTGAGGGTGAGGCCGCCGCCGGGGCGGGGGGTGGCGGTGACGGTGCCGCGGTGGGCCTGGGCGATGGCGCGCACGATGGACAGACCCAGGCCGAGGCCGCGGGACGGGCCGCCGACCCGCTCCCGGCCGAGGCGGCGGAACGGCTGGAAGATCGATTCCAGCTCGTACGCCGGCACGACCGGCCCGCTGTTCACCACCACCAGCCTGGCCCGCCCGTCCACGGTGGCCGTCTCCACCCGCACCCAGCCGTCGGGCACGTTGTGCCGGACCGCGTTCTCGACCAGGTTCTGCACCAGCCGCTCCAGCAGCACCGGGTCCCCGGTGACCGGAGCCGGGTCGAGCAGGCTGGTCACCACGGGGCCACCGGACGGCAGCGCCTCCAGCACGTACTCGGCGACGTCGGCCAGGTCGACCGAGGTCTGCTCGGCCACCTCGTGCTCGCTGTCGGCGAGCATCAGCAGCCCGTCGATGAGCCGCTCGTGGCGCTCGTTGACCTTCAGCAGGGCGTCGCCGAGCTGCCGCGCGTCCGCGCTCGCCTCGGGGCGGGTGATGGCCAGCTCCACCAGCGCCCGGTTCAGCGCCAGCGGCGTACGCAGTTCGTGCGACGCGTTCGCGACGAAGCGCCGCTGGCCGTCGAAGGAGTGGTCGAGCCGGCTCAGCATCGCGTCGAAGGTGTCGGCGAGCTGCTTGACCTCGTCCTCCGGTCCCTTCAACGCGATCCGCTCGTGCAGCCCGCGGCCCCCGGCGCTGGCCGCGATGCGGCCCGCGGTCGCCGTGATGCGGTGCAGCGGCTGCAACGCTCGTCCGGCCAGCACCCAGGCGACACCGGTGGCGGCGGTCAACACCAGGGCGAGCGCGATGCCGCCCTGGGTGAGCAGCGTGGTGAGGGTCGCGTTGTTGGACTCCTCGGTCTTGGTCTGCAGCAGCTCGCGCAGCGCCTTGAAGTCGCCGCCGGTCTTCAGCAGGTCGGTGACGATCAGCTTGGTGTCGAACGGGTTGGCGTTCATCTGCCACCGCACCAGGAAATACGTGATGGCCAGCAGGGCCAGCCCGGCGACGGTGAACAGCACGACGTAGAGCAGGGTCAGCCGGGCGCGGATGGTCAGCCTGTTCACGGTATGCGGTACCCCACTCCGGCGACGGTCTCGATGGGCTGCGGATCGCCGAGCTTGCGGCGCAGCTTCATCACGGTCACCCGTACCACGTTGGTGAACGGGTCGATGTGCTCGTCCCAGGCCCGTTCGAGCAGCTGCTCGGCGGAGACCACGGCCCCGTCGGCGCGCAGCAGCTCGGCCAGCACCGCGAACTCCTTGCGGGCCAGGCCGAGGTCGCGGCCGCCGCGTTCGGCGGTGCGCCGGGCCGGGTCGAGCACGATGCCGGCTCGCTGCAGCACGGCCGGGTTCTTCGCGACCGCCCGCCGCGCCAGCGCGTGCACCCGCGCCGCCAGCTCGACCATCGCGAACGGCTTGACCAGGTAATCGTCCGCGCCGAGGGCCAGCCCCGCGACGCGCTCGCGCACGGCCGCCGCCGCGGTCAGCATCAGCACCCGCGTCTGCGGCAGCCGGTCGGAGATCTGGCGGCACAGCTCGTCCCCGGGCACACCCGGCAGATCACGATCGAGGACCACCACGTCGTACGGATTCACCGCGAGCCGTTCGTGCGCCGCGTCCCCGTCGTACGCCACGTCCACCGCGAACGCCTCGCGCCGCAGCCACTCGGCCACGGCGTCCGCCAGCACGTCCTCGTCCTCCACCACCAGCACCCGCACCCGGCAATGATGCCCGCCCACCGGGTAACCACCGCATAACCAAGATCATGATCGTCCGACTTGCCCGGCAACCGGGCGTATCGGCGCTCAAGATTCGCCCACCTGCCCGGCAAGTCGGACGATCACCGCGGCCGGGCGGCCGGTCGCGGTTTACGTGGGGGTTATGCGAGGGCCGGTCTGATGGCGGTATGAGGATGAGAGTGATGGCCGTCGCGGCGGTGCTGGCGTGTGTGCCGGTGCTGGCGGCGTGCGGCGAGACGAAGGACGAGGGCGTGGCGACGGCGGCCGGAGCCCGGCCAAACGCTTCGGCATCGGCGGCGGCGTTGGACAAGCAGGAGCAGGGACGGAAGTTCGCCGCCTGCATGCGCGAGCACGGCGTGGACATGCCCGACCCCGAGCCGGGTGACCAGATGCGGGCCGACCTCGCGAAGATCGACAAGGACAAGCTGCAGCCCGCGATGGAGGCGTGCAAGACGCTGCTGCCGAACGGCGGTGAGGCGGTGCAGTTCGACCCGGAGCAGGTGGAGAAGCTGCGGACCTTCGCCAAGTGCATGCGCGAGAACGGGGTGCCGGAGTTCCCGGAGCCCGACGACACCGGCAAGCTGCGGCTGGACGGCGCGCTCGGCCAGTGGCGCACCAGCCCGGCGTTCACCAAGGCGCTGGAGAAGTGCCGGGCGATCGTGCCGGACTTCAAGGGCGGCGGTGGCAAGTGAAGGCTCGCTACCTGGTCGGCGGCGTCGCCGTGCTGGCGGTCGCCGCCGCGGCGGGCCTGGCCGTGGGCCTGCCCGGCCTGTCCGGCGGTGAGCAGGCGGCCGCGTCGGGCCCGGCCGGGACGGCCACGGTGACCCGGCAGACCCTGTCGGACACCGAGACGAAGAGCGGCACCCTCGGCTACGGCACCGAGCACACCGTCGGCGCGCGCAGCGCGGGCACGGTCACCTGGCTGGCCGCGGAGGGCGCGGTCATCGGCCGGGGCAAGCCCCTGTTCCGCCTCGACGACCAGCCGGTGGTGCTGCTGTACGGGGCGCTGCCCGCGTACCGGCAGCTGCGCGACGGGGTCGAGGGCACGGACGTGAAGCAGCTGGAGCAGAACCTGACGGCGCTCGGGTACACCGGCTTCACCGTGGACCGCGAGTACACGGCCTCGACGGCGAGCGCGGTGCGGCGGTGGCAGGAGGACCTGGGCCTGCCGGAGACCGGGACGGTCGAGCCGGGCCGGGTCGTTTACGCGGCCGGGCAGGTGCGGGTGGACGCGCTCGGCGCGGCGGTCGGTGACCTGGTGCAGCCCGGCACGCCGATCCTCACCCGCAGCGGGGTGGACCGTGCCGTCGTGGTGGAGCTGGAGGTCGCCGACGAGCGGCTGGCCGTGGCCGGCGCGGCGGTGGAGATCGAACTGCCCGACGGCAAGCGGGTCCCCGGCAAGGTCAGCGCGGTGCAGACCGTCATCGCGCCGGGCGTCAACGGGGCCGACCCGACGACGAACCTGGAGGTCACCGTGGCACTGACCGCGAAGGACGCGGTGCAGGGGTTCCATCAGGCCACCGTTGACGTCGACTTCACCGCGGAGACCCGCGAGGGTGTGCTGACCGTGCCGGTGGCGGCGCTGCTCGCGCTGGCCGAGGGCGGTTACGGCGTCGAGGTCGTCGAGGGCGGCGGGAGCCGGATCGTCGCCGTGGAGACCGGGCTGTTCGCGGCCGGGCGGGTCGAGGTCGGCGGCGGTGGCCTGACCGAGGGCACGGTCGTCGGGATGCCGTCGTGACCGGCCCGATGGTCGCCCTCACCGACGTCGCCAAGGTCTATCCCGGTGGGGTGACCGCCCTGGCCGGGGTGAGTCTGCGGATCGAGCGGGGTGAGGCGGCCGCGATCGTCGGGCCGTCCGGCTCGGGCAAGTCGACGATGCTGCACATGATCGGGGCGCTGGACCGGCCGTCCGGCGGCCGCGTCGAGATCGACGGGTACGACCTGGCCGCGTTGTCGGACCGGCAGCTCTCCGCGTTGCGCGGCAGCCGGATCGGGTTCGTGTTCCAGCAGTTCCACCTCGCGCAGGGGACGTCCTGCGTGGACAACGTCGCGGACGGACTGCTCTACGCGGGCGTGCCGCTGCGGGAGCGCCGGGAGCGGGCGACCGCCGCGCTGGACCGGGTCGGGCTGGGGCACCGGCTGACCCATCGGCCGCACGAGCTGTCCGGGGGCGAGCGGCAGCGGGTCGCCATCGCTCGCGCCGTGGTCGGCGACCCGCCGCTGCTGCTGGCCGACGAGCCCACCGGCAACCTGGACTCGCACTCCGGCGGGGTGGTCCTGGACCTGCTGCGCGAACTCAACGCGGCGGGCACCACGCTGGTCGTGATCACGCACGACCGGGAGATCGCCGCGTCCTTTCCCCGCATGATCGTGCTGCGCGACGGTGCGCTGGTCACGAAGGTCCCCGCATGACCGGCCTGGCCGCGCCGCGGCTGCGGTGGGCGGATCTGGTGCGGGTCGGGGCGATCGGGCTGCGTACCCGGCCGACCCGGGCGCTGCTGTCCGCGCTGGGGATCGCCATCGGGATCGCGGCGATGGTCGCCGTCGTCGGCATCTCCGCGTCGTCGCGGGCGGAACTGGACCGGACCCTGGACCGGCTCGGCACCAACCTGCTCACCGTCAGCCCGGGTAGCAACCTGTTCGGGCAGGACGCGAAGCTGCCGCTGGAGGCGGCCACGATGATCGAGCGGATCGGCCCGGTCACCGACGTGTCCGCGGTCGGCCGGGTCGACACCAAGGTGTACCGGACCGACCGGATACCTGCGGCGGAGAGCGGCAGCCTGGGCGTACGCGCCACCGACCTGGACCTGCCCGCCACGGTCGGCGCCGAACTGGCCGACGGGACCTGGCTCAACGCGGCGACGGCCCGTTATCCCGCGACGGTGCTCGGCGCGACCGCGGCGAGCCGGCTCGGGGTGACCGAGGCCGGGCCGGACCGGCAGGTGTGGCTCGGTGGCCGCTGGTTCACCGTGGTGGGCATCCTGCGGCCGGTGCCGCTGGCCGCTGAACTGGACACCGCCGCGCTGATCGGCTGGCCCGCCGCCGAGTCCTACCTGGCCTTCGACGGGCACGCCACCACCGTGTACACCCGATCCGCGGAGTCCCAGGTGGAAGCGGTCAGCGACGTGCTGGCGGCGACCGCCAACCCCGAAGCGCCCAACGAGGTCAAGGTCTCCCGGCCGTCGGATGCGCTCGCCGCCCAGCAGGCCACCGACCAGGCGTTCACCGGGTTACTGCTCGGGCTGGGCGCGGTGGCCCTGCTGGTCGGCGGGGTGGGGGTGGCCAACACGATGGTCGTCTCGGTGCTGGAGCGGCGGGCCGAGATCGGCCTGCGGCGCTCGCTAGGGGCGACCCGGGGCCAGGTGCGCGGCCAGTTCCTCACCGAGTCCCTGCTGCTGGCGGCGCTCGGTGGGGTCGGCGGAGTGCTGCTGGGCGGGGCCGTCACCGCGGCGTACGCCCTGCTCCAGGGCTGGCCCGGGGTCGTGCCGGCCTGGGCGACCCTGGGCGGCCTGGGCGCGACCTTGCTGATCGGCGGGGTGGCCGGGCTCTACCCGGCGGTGCGCGCCGCACGGCTGTCGCCGACGGAGGCGTTGGCCACGCCGTGACCGTGCGTCGTCGGCCGCGATGGCGAGGCGCGGCCGCCCGGTGGGAGGTGCCACGCCGCAGTTCGTTCCAGCCCAGGCCAGCCCACAGCTGATGTTGGGAAGGGCACCTTCTTATACGCGTGGCGATAAGAAGGTGCCCTTCCTTCGTTCGGTCCCGGTCCCGGTCCGGGTCAGAGGCGGGCGAGGGCCTTGCGGAGCGGGTCCAGGCCGAGGGAGCCCAGGTCGAGGGCGTCGGAGTGGAACTGGCGCAGGTCGAACGCGGCGCCCTTGCGGGCCTTGGCGTCGTCGCGGGCCTGCAGCCAGATCCGCTCGCCGACCTTGTATGCCGGAGCCTGTCCCGGCCAGCCCAGGTAGCGGTTGAGCTCGAAGCGCAGGGTCTCGTCGCCGATCCGGCAGTGCGCCCGCAGGAACTCCCAGCCCAGTTCGGGGGTCCACCGCTCGCCGGGGTGGAAGCCGAACGGGTTGTCGCGCGGGATCTCCAGCTCCAGGTGCATGCCGATGTCGACGATGACGCGGGCGGCCCGGAACGCCTGCCCGTCGAGCATGCCGAGCTTGTCGGCCGGGTCGGCCAGGTAGCCAAGGTCGTCCATGAGGCGCTCGCTGTACAGCGCCCAGCCCTCGCCGTGGCCCGAGGACCAGCTCAGCAGCCGCTGCCAGCGGTTGAGCTTGTCCGCCTGGTACGCCGCCTGGGCGACCTGCAGGTGGTGGCCGGGAGCGCCCTCGTGGTAGACCGTCGTCACCTCACGCCAGGTGGAGAAGTCGTTGACGCCCTGCGGCACGGCCCACCACATCCGGCCGGGACGGCTGAAGTCCTCGCTCGGGCCGGTGTAGTAGATGCCGCCGTCGCTGGTCGGGGCGATGCAGCACTCGATGCGCCGGATCGCCTCGGGGATGTCGAAGTGGGTGCCGTTCAGGTCGCTGATGGCCTTCTCGGCGAGCTGCTGCATCCAGTCGCGGAACTGCTCCTTGCCCTGGATCCGGTACTTCGGGTCGGCGTCGAGCTTGGCGACCGCCTCGTCGATGGACGCGCCGGGACCCGCGATGACCGCGGACACGGCCCGCATCTCGGTCTCCAGCCGGTGCAGCTCCTCGAAGCCCCACGCGTACGTCTCGTCCAGGTCCACCCGGGCGCCAAGGAAGTATTGCGAGGCCAGCTCGTAGCGCTCGCGGCCGGCGGCCTCCTTCTCGCGGCCCAGCGGGGCCATCTCGGCGCGCAGGAACGCCCCGAACTCGCGGGTCGCCTCGTTCGCGGCCGCCGCGCCGCGGTCCAGCTCGGCACGCAGCGCCCCGTCGGCCTCGATGCGCCGGGCCAGGCCGAAGTAGAAGTCGTCCCCGTCGGCGCTGGTCCAGATGTCGCACTGCTTGGCGACCTCCTCGATCTGGCGGCGCGCGCTGACCTTGCCCGAGCGCGCGGCGTCCAGCAGGGTCTGCCGGTACTGCGCGAGCGCGGTGGGGAAGGCGTTGAGCCGGGCGGCGATGTTCGCCACCGCCTCCTCGCTGTCGGTCGACATCAGGTCGAACGTGGCCCGCAGGTTGTGCAGCGCGCTGGAGATCACGTTCAGCTCGCTGGTCACCTCGCCCGCGTCGAACCGGGCGACGCCCAGCTCCAGCCGCTCGACCATGGCTTCCTTGGCGACGAACTCGCGCTCGTTCTCGGGTTCGATCGACCGGAGTTCGGCCAGCGTACGGCGTTCCAGGTCGGCGCCGGCGGCGAAGCCGTCGGCGGAGAGGTCATCCAGCTTGTCGTCATAGCCGCTGATACCGACATAGGTGGCGCCGGTGGGGCTCAGCGGCGCCCACTCGTCGACATAGCGATCGGCCAGGTCATCAACTCGTCCCATGCGTGGAAACCTAGCCGACCGGACCGACCGGGCGCAGGCGACTTAGTTGTGGCGCGAATCAGCCGTTCGATGTCCGGAACTCGCTGGCTCGGGACCCGGCGACTCTGGCAATGTGTCAGGGGTGACAACCACCATCGCTCCTGACACCACGGCGTCCGCCACCAGGTCAGCCTGGTTACCCGCATTCGCGGCGAACGCGGTCATCTGGGGCTCCAGCTTCATCTTCATCAAGATCGGCGTACGGGAGCTGCACCCGACCTGGGTGGCCGCCGGGCGGATCGTCATCGGCGCGTTGACGCTGCTGGCGCTGCTGCTCATCGCGGGGCAGCGGCTGCCGGGCGACCGCCGGCTGTGGGGTCACATGCTGCTGCCGGGCGTGGTGGGCGTGGCGCTGCCGTTCACCCTTTTCGCGTACGGCGAGGAGCGGGTCGACAGCCTGGTCGCCGGCATCTGGAACGCCACCACCGCGCTGTGGGTGCTGCCGTTCGCGGTGCTGGTGTTCCGCACCGAGAAGTTCACCGCCCGCGCCGCGGTCGGCCTGCTGCTCGGCTTCGCGGGTGTGCTCGTGGTGCTCGGCTTCTGGCACGACGCCGGGGCGTCCTCGCTGAGCGGGCAGCTCATGTGCGGGGCGGCGGCCGCCTGCTACGGCGTGTCGATCCCGTATCTCAAGCGGTTCGTCACCGGCCGCGACTTCGGCGGCACGCGGCCGTCCGGGGTGTCGCTCGCGTTCGTGCAGACCGCGGTCGCGGCACTCGCCTCAGCACTGGCCGCCCTGCTGGTCTCCGGCCTGCCGCCCGCGGTCACCGACCTGTCCTGGCCGGTCATCGGCTCGGTGGTGGCGCTCGGCGTGTTCGGCAGCGGCATCGCTTTCGCCCTGAACATGCGTGTGATCACGGCCGCCGGCGCGTCCACCGCCGCGTACGTGACCTACCTCGTCCCCGTGGTGGCCACCCTGCTCGGCATCCTGGTGCTGGGCGAGTCCCTGCACTGGAACCAGCCCGTCGGCGCGCTCATCGTGCTGCTCGGCGTGGCCGTAGCCCAGGGCGCCCTCTCCCGCCGCCGCTGACCCGCCTGGTGCGGGCCGCGGGTGGTCGCGCCGTCAGGCCTGGTGGGTACGGGTCCACGCCAGCAACTCGTCCGCGGGCAGCGTGTTCACGATCCGGTCGGCGGTGATGCCGGCGGCCTCGGCGCGGGCGCAGCCGTTGCCCAGCCAGTCGAGTTGCGCCACCGCGTGGGCGTCGGTGTTGATCGCGAAGCGCAGGCCGTCCACCTTGGCCGCCCTGCGCAGCAGGTTCGACGGCGGGTCGAGCCGGTCCGGCCGAGAGTTGATCTCGATGGCCTTGCCGTGGCTGGCGGCCACGGCGAACACCGCGTCCACGTCGAAGCTGCTCGGCGCGCGCCGCCGTGGCGCGCCGCCCCGGGACGCGTGCCGAGCGTCGGTCACCACGGGCAGCTTGCGGCCGGTGCAGTGGCCCAGGATGTCCAGGTGCGGCTGGGCGAGCGCGGCGAGCAGCCGCCGGGTCATCTTCGGCTTGTCCATGCGCAGCTCGCTGTGCACCGAGCCGACCACGACGTCGAGCGACGCCAGCAACTCCGGCTCCTGGTCGAGGCTGCCGTCGGGCAGGATGTCCACCTCGATCCCGGTCAGCACCCGGAACCCGGTGCCCGCCAGCGCCTCGTTCACCGCCGCGACCGCGTCGAGCTGACGGCGCAGCCGCTGCGCGGACAGCCCGTGCGCGATGGTCAGCCGGGGCGAGTGGTCGGTCAGCACCACGTAGTCGTGGCCCTGCGCGGCCGCCGCGGCGACCATCGCCTCCAACGGGTCGCCGCCGTCGGACCAGTCGGTGTGCACGTGGCAGTCCCCGCGCAGCAGCTCCCGCAGCCCACCTGATCCACTCACCCCGCCAGGCTAGCCGCATGCCCGCAAACCCCAGGCGGGGAAGGGGATTGTCGCGGTCGGAGGGCCGCGATAAGGTCCGGCACGCCGCGCGACGCGGTGGGATGCCCGCGGCACGAACGGTCCGGGCGCACGGGGAGGGATGTGCCATGAAAGCGGGTATGCGCGCGCTGTTCAGCGTGCTGATGCTGATCGGCTTCTTCGTACTGGTCCTGGTGGAGTTCCTGGCCTCGGTGGCGTTCGCCGTCTGGCTGATCACCGTGGGCCCGGCGGCGCTGGCGGTGAAGGTGACCGCGCCGCTGTTCGTCGCGATCGTCGGCGGTGTCGGCTGGGCGCTGTGGCAGGCGGTCCGGTTCAAGAACGAGCCCATGCCCGGCGTCGTGGTGACCCCCGACCAGGCCCCGCAGCTGTGGGCCGAGGTGCGCCGGCTGGCCGAGGGCGTCGGCACCCGCGCGCCGGACGAGCTGCGCATCGTGCCCGAGGTCAACGCCGCCGTGTCCGAACACTCCCGCCTGCTGGGGCTCATCCCGGGCCGCCGCTACCTCTACGTCGGCCTGCCGGTGCTGCAGGCGCTGAACGTCGACCAGCTGCGCGCGGTGCTCGCCCACGAGCTGGGCCACTATTCCGAGGCGCACCTGCGGCTGGGCGCGGTGGCCTACCGCGGGCGCATCGCCATGGAGGGCGCGATCGGCCGGATCGGCAAGTGGAACGTCGCGGGCTGGCCGATCCGCCTCTACGCGCGGGCATACCTCCTGGTGGACAACGCGGTGTCGCGCCGCCAGGAGCTGGAGGCCGACGCCGCCTCGGTGCGGCTGGCGGGCCGGCAGGCCGCCGTCGCGGCGCTGACCGAGATCGCGGTCGTCGACATGGCGTACGCCTTCTACCTGAACCGCTACGTCGGCCCCGGGGCCGAGCTGGGCATGCTGCCGGACAACGTGTTCGCCGGCTTCGGCGAGATGCTGGCGGCCCGCGAGGAGGAGATCGCGCGGCTGCGTCCGGAGGCCGCCAAGCGGGAGACCGGCTCGCGCTGGAACACCCACCCGCCGCTGGCGGTGCGCATCGCGGCCATCAACGCGCTGCCCGAGGGCATGCCGAGCAACGACCGCCGCCGCGCCACCGACCTGATCCCCGACCTGCCGACCATGAGCGGCCACCTGCACCGGCTCTCGGTGCGGACCGAGGGGCGGCAGGTGCTGCCCTGGCCGCAGTTCACCGCGGCGACCGCGAGCCGCCGGCTGCAGGAGACCGCCGACAACATCTTCCGCGAGCTGGCCCGGCAGATGAACCGCCCGGTGGTCGGCCTGTACGAGGTGATGGACGCGATGGCCGCAGGCCGGGCGGGCGAACTCGGCGAGGCCTTCTACGAGAACGCGACTCGCAAGGAGGCCGCGGCCAAGTTCGCTGACGTACTGGAGCTGCTGCTGATGCTGGCCGCGGTGCGCTCGGACCGGGCGACCTGGCAGGCGTCGTGGACCGACTCGGCCGAACTGCTCGGCCTCGACGGCAAGCCGCTGGACCTCGCGCCGATCGCGCAGCTGGCGGTCGTTCCGGCGACCACGGCCCTGGCGGTCGATCAGCTTCGCGAGCTGGGCATCGAGATCACGGCGGCGGTGGTGGTGGAGGCGACGGCCACCGCCCGTGGCGGCGACGTCATCGCGGGCCTGGGCAACGTCAGCTTCGACGGCGGCGAGGCCGACCTGCTGGTGCTCGACAACGGGCTGATCGCCGTGCCGACCAAGGGCGACAAGAACGAGGGCACCAAGCGGATGAAGGCGATGATGGCCTCGATGCCGGTGGCCAAGATCGCCGAGATGAACCGCTTCGTGCCGTACGAGGAGGTCCGCAAGGTGACCATCGTCAAGCAGGTGCCGATCCGGGCCACGATCGAGCTCCACGATGGACGGAGCATCGAGCTCAAGGAGTCGTGGACCGGCGACGAGCTGCACAAGAAGAGCCGCGAGGTGCTGCACGAGGTGTTCGCACAGTTCACCGGGCAGTGACCGGATGCCGGTCGAGCCGATGCCGACGGGAGAGTATCGCGTGATCCAGCAACGCCAGCCCGACCCGCACCACCCCGCCGAACCGGCCGTGCCGTCCGGCGGCCTCGTCGCGGCGTTCGACTACGGCGAGCCGGCCCGGTCCACCGCGCACGGCGGTGTCGTGGCCGCCGCGCACGAGGCCGAGGCACGCGAGGCGCGCGGCTGGTCGATCGGCGACTTCCGCCTGCTCACCATGCTGGCCGGAGTGCTGATCGGAGCGGGCATCGCCTGGACCAGCAAGGGCCACACCATGGCCTTCGTCACGGTGGCCGCCCTGCTGGGCGCGGCCGCTGGCGAGGCGTTCGGCTTCGGCCTGTCGCGGTGGGCCGAGGTGCGCCGACTGCACGTCATCGTGAAGCGGCGGGTGTGGTTCTCGGTGGGGGCGGTGCTCGTGCTTGCCGGTGCCCTCGTCTACGCGACGCCGTTCGTGCTGGGCGGCGACACGGGCGCGGACAACCTGACCAGCCGCGGGATCGCGCTGTCCGCCCTGGCGATCTTCGGCGGGCTCACCAGCGCGGCGACGCTCGCCGCGGTGAAGCAGGTGGTCGCCGACCCGCTGCCGGGCACACCGGGCCAGCAGTTGGACGCGCTGCTGCGGCTGCGCCGGATGTGCTCGCGCATGATGAGCCAGCTCGGCATCCTGGTGCTGCTGGTGATGGCGGTCAACGCCACCGCGATCGGCTTCGGTGAGGAGCTGGACAAGGGCGTGGTGCTCTACTCCGGAGTGGTCGCCTCGTTCGTGGTGGGCGCCATGTTCGCCCCTACCGCGGCGACCCTGCGTCGCCGCGGCCAGCTCTACCTGGAGCGGCACTTCTCGCTCGACGAGGTGGCGACCGGCGAGCTGATCGAGGCGGCCGAGAACAAGGCGAAGCTGGAGAAGCTGCTCGGGCTGGACCAGACCACGTTCGGCGAGCTGAAGGCCGGCCTGGTGGTGCTCTCCCCGGTGGTGGCGGGCCTGATCGCCGTGATGATCCAGAACGTCAAGTAGTCGCACACATGACGAAGGGCTCCCACCACACGGTGGGAGCCCTTCGTCATGACCCGGACCGGGTCACCAGCCGGTGTCCAGGAAGCCCGGTCGGCTGACCAGGTTGAACAGGGCGAAGCGGCGCTGCTGGTTGCCGTTGATCGCGGTGTACGCCCCTGCCGCGACGAGCTGCCCCAGGTCGCGGTTCGCGCTGAGCGTGTTCACCCCGACCGAGCCGTTGCCGTTCGCGGTCCACGGCAGCAGCTCGCCGGACAGGGTCACCGCGGCCAGCTTGACCCGGCGGTTCGAGCCGTCGAGGCAGACGCCCTTGTGGCCGACGTTGGCGCTCTTGCACACGTTGTCGAAGTGCCCGCCGAGGTAGACGGTGCCGTCGAGGACCGCGACCGCCTGCACGTCGCCGTCCGTGGTGATGGTCCACTTCGCGTTGCCGGACAGGTCCATCGCGGTGGCCCGCCCGCCGCCGCCGTCGATCCCGGCATACAGCGTGCCGCCGTCCAGCGCCAGGTCGTGCACCATCGCCGTGACATGCGACCAGAAGCCCAGGTCGACGTCGCCCCGCGCCGGGTCGACCGCGGCCACCTTGCCGGTGCCCTTGAGCCAGTTCACCGCGTTGAAGCGCCCGCCGAGGTAGACCCGGTCGGAGGAGACGAGCAGGGCGCGCACGATGTCGTTGACGTGCGGCCGCCAGTTCGGGTCCAGCGCGCCGGAGCTCGCGTCGAACGCGGCGGCCCGGGTGCGCTCCTGCCCGTCCACGCTGGTGATGGAGCCGCCCAGGTAGACCCGACCGTGCCCGACGGCGATGGCGTACGGCGTACCCGAGATCGAGTGCTTGAAAGTGCTCTCCACCGAACCCGACGAGCTGATCTTCGCCAGGTTGTCCCGGCTGACGCCGTTGACCTTGTGGAACGACCCGGCGGCGTAGACACCCCCGGAGTCGGCGGTCAGCGCGGTGACCCGGGCGTCCGCGCCGGGGTTCCACGGCAGCAGCGTCCCGGTGCGCGCGTCGACGGCCGCCAGCCGCGACCTGCCGACCGACTTGCCGTTGCTGGTGGCCGAGGTGAAGTCGCCGCCGACGTAGATGGTGTTGCCCCAGTACGTGGTGGCGAGCACCTCCCCGTTGAAGGTGACCGAGGGCGCCGGGACCGGGTTGACCGGGGCGGCGAGGACGGCCGTGAGGGCCAGCGGTGAGACCAGCACGCCCAATGCGGCGGCCACCGTCATATTGCGCAAGGTAGAACATTTCAGCACGTCATGCCCAACGAGGCACCCACCGGGCCGACGCTCCCACGCTCGCGGTGTGGCAGGCTGCGCGTGTGAACATCGCGGTGATCGGACTCGGGCTCATCGGCGGATCACTCATGCGCGCCCTGTCCGCCGCCGGGCATCGCGTGCTCGGCTTCGACGCGGACCCGGAGACCCGGGCTACGGCTCGCAGCGCGGCGGCCCGGGTGCCCGCGGCGCAGCGCTGGCAGATCACCGCGACGATCCGCGACGCCGCGGCCGACGCGGAGCTGGTGGTCCTGGCCGTGCCGCTGCCGGCCCTGGACGACGTGCTCGACGCGCTGGTCGCCAGCGGCTACCACGGCCTGATCACGGATGTGACCTCCGTGAAGGGACCGGTGCGCGAAGCGGTCGCGGCGCGGTTGCGCCGAGCGGCCAACCCGCTCGCCGGTTTCGTCGGCGGGCACCCGATGGCAGGCAAGTCCGTGTCCGGCTTCGCCTCCGCCGATCCGGCCCTGTTCACCGGCTGTGCCTGGGTGCTGTGCCTGGACGAGCAGACGGGTCTGGACGACTGGCTCACCGTGGCCGGCCTGGTCACCTCGCTCGGCGCCCGGGTGGTGCCGGCCACGAGCCCCGAGCACGACCGCGCGGTCGCCGTCATCAGCCACGTGCCGCACCTGCTGGCGCTGGCCCTGGCCGCGACGGCGGCCACCGACCCGCTCGCGCTGACCCTGGCCGCGGGCTCGTTCCGGGACGGCAGCCGGGTCGCGGGCAGCCGGCCGGAGCTGGTGGCCGCGATGTGCGGGGGCAACGCCGCGGCGGTGCTGGCCGCGCTCGCCGACGTGCAGGACCGGCTCGACGAGGCGGCCAAGGCCCTGGAGGGACGCGACCCGCTGCGCGGGGTGCGGGACTGGGCACAGGACGGGCACGCCGCCCGGAAGGCCTGGCCGCCCGCGCCGGGCCGCCCCGAGCAGGTCCCGGTCCGGGTGGAGACGTTGCTGCGGCTGGGCCGCGCCGGCGGCTGGATCAGCGAGGTCGCCGCGGACCGCCGTACCGTGACGGCGTTCCTGCCGGTTGAAGGGGCGTGAGCAGGCGGATCGGGTGGCAGGCGGCCGGTCGTTCCCGTCGACAGGCGCGGCGAGGAGCGGGCATGACCCAGACACGGATGCGTCCCACGCTGCGCGAACCCCATCCGGTGCGCCCCTGGGCGGTCGTCGCCGGGGCGTTGGCGGCGGGGGTGTGGCTGCTGTCGTTCGGCATGTTCGGGACGACCCTGGGCGGCTACGTCGCCTGGACCCTGGTCGCGGGTCTGCTCGCCTGGGCGGCCGCGCTGGCCCTCAGCCGGTACGGCGACCGCGGGGTCGCCGCGGGCGTCGCCGCGGCCACCGGCGTCGCCTGGACCGCGGCAGCACTCTCCGTAGTCGCCGAGTGGATCCGCCGAGGAGCCTGGCCACTGTGAGTGACCTTGTGTTAAACCCGAGAGACAACCTCGGCACCGGTACCGCGCTGAGGAGCAGCGGTCACGCAGCGTCGCCAAACAACCGCGTTACCGGACTTGACGGAGGTCACATCCGCGCGGCACTCTCGGCTGTATGTGGACGCCGCAGCAGCCAGACCCGGACCGTTGTCGCCGGCGCCTGCAGCTGCTCGCCGAGCTGTCGACAGGCACCGGCCGCGAGCGCCAGCTCCCCGCCGTGCGCAGCGCCGCCAGCACCGTGCGTGCCGTCCGGGGGGCCGGCAGAGCCGTCGCGGCTGACAAACTCCGCGAGCTGATCGCGATGCGTCGGCGACTGGCGGGCTGACTGGTCGTTGTCAGATCAGGGTCATCACTCGGCGACACCCGCCGGATGACCGTCTCACGGGTGACCTGTGGTTCGCCCGTGGCCCATATCGACACCATTTGGGGGGACCGTGTCGTACTTCGCCGCCGCGGTGGTCCGGGGCCGGTCCGGCTGGGCCGCCAGCGAACTCGACCTGCATGACGCGGCAGACGTGGACGAGGTCGCCGACCTGCTCCGCGACGCCGACCCGGCTGCCGACGTCTCCTTGATGTTCGTCGAGTCCGACGACGCCTACCTGGTCGTCCTGCGCCTCGACGAGGGTGAGGACCTGCGGATCTTCGGCTCCGACTCGGCCTTCGCCGACGAGTCCCGCCTCGGCAAGCTGCTGCTCAGCGACGTCGAGGCCCCGGTCGTGGAGATCGAGGAGGTCGAGGCGGCCGACGACGAGGACCGCCCGGCCGCCGACCCCACCGCCGACCCGGTGGGCGACGCCGACCTGCTCGCCGACCTCGGCGTCTCCGCGCACAAGCTGCTGGCCCTCTGCGCCACCGACGGGCTGCTGCCCGCCGACGTGACCGCCGAGGTGTGCCAGGCGATCGGCTGCGGCGACGAGGTCGAGGAGCTGCGCGAGTCTTGAGATCCCGGCCGCGGCACGAGCAGTGGATGCGCCGCGCCCTCGACGTCGCGGCGGGCTGCGACGACAGCGCGGACGTGCCGGTCGGCGCGGTCGTGTACGCCCCTGACGGCACGGAGCTGGCGATCGGCCGCAACGAGCGGGAGGCCGCCCACGACCCGACCGCGCACGCCGAGATCCTCGCCCTACGCGCCGCGGCGGCCGCGCGAGGCGAGTGGCGTCTGGAGGGCTGCACCATCGTGGTGACCCTGGAGCCGTGCACCATGTGCGCGGGCGCGATCGTGCTGGCCCGGATCGCCACGGTGGTCTTCGGCGCGTGGGAGCCGAAGACCGGCGCGGCCGGCTCCCTCTGGGACGTGCTCCGCGACCGCCGCCTCAACCACCGCCCCGAGGTCTACTCCGGCGTCCTGGCCGACGAGTCCGCCACCATGCTCCGCGCTTTCTTCGACCGGACCGGGCCGCTCACGCCGTGATCGTGCCGGCCAGGTGGGGTTTGGCGGTGCGGGCGTCGCGCAGGGTGAAGTCGCGGCCGGTGTAGGTGAAGCCGACCGTGGCCGGGAGCAGGATCGGGAGCTTGAACGAGACGTCCACGGTGTAGGCGTCGGGCAGGCGTCCCTCCAGGGCGGCCAGGCAGCGGGCCTTGCTCCACATGCCGTGTGCGATGGGTTTCGGGAAGCCGAACAGCCGCGCGCCGACCCACGAGGTGTGGATCGGGTTGTGGTCGCCGGACGCTTCGGCGTACGCGGTGCCGGTCGAGGTCGGCACCCGCCACGTCGCGTGCGGCGGGGTCGCCGGGGCGGGTTCGCGGGCCGGGCGCTCGCCCTTCGGCGTCTCCGACGGGCCCTTGCGCAGGTAGGTGGACACGTCCCGCCACACCACCTCGCCGCCGATCGCGGCCGTGGTGACCACGTCGTATTGCCGCCCGCGCGGGTGCTCGCGCAGGTCTTGCGCGTGGACCGAGAGTTCGAGGACGTCGCCCGCGGTGAGCTGCCGGTGCTGTTCGATCCGGTTGGCCACGTGCACCCCGCCGACCACCGGGAACGGGAAGTCGCGCCGGGTCATCAGGTCGAGCTGCAGCCCGAAGCCGAGCACGTGCGGGTACGTGACCGGCAGCCGGTCGCTCAGCCGGAACCCGCAGACCCGCTGGTAGCGGGCCAGATGCTCGGAGTCGACGGTGACCGTGGCGGTCAGCGTGTCCTCGGGCAGCGTGCTCGGCCGCGGGAACGGCACCACGGACAGCGCGGCGCGCAGCAGGCTCGGCATCAGGCCCCCAGCAGCGACTGGCCGCAGACGCGCACCACGTTGCCGGTCACGGCGGCCGAGCCGGGCGCGGCGAACCAGGCCACCGTCTCGGCGACGTCGACCGGCAGGCCGCCCTGCGACAGGCTGTTCATGCGCCGCCCCACCTCACGGATGAGCACGGGCATCTTCGCGGTCATCGCGGTCTCGATGAAGCCGGGCGCGACCGCGTTCACGGTGACGCCCTGCGCGGCGAGCACCGGCGCGAGCGCGCGTACCCAGCCGATCACGCCGGCCTTGCTGGCCGCGTAGTTGGTCTGCCCGCGGTTGCCCGCGACACCCGCGATCGAGGCCACGCCGACGATGCGGCCGCCCGCCGGGATCAGGCCCGCGTCGAGCAGCGCCTCGGTGACGTGCGCCGGGGCGATCAGGTTGACCTTGAGCACGCTGTCCCAGCGGGTCTGGTCCATGTTGGCCAGCGTCTTGTCGCGGGTGATGCCGGCGTTGTGCACCAGCACGTCGAGCCGGCCGTGCCGCTCCCGGACGTGCTCGACCAGCCGCTGCGCCGCGTCGGCCCCGGTCAGATCCAGCTGGTACGCCTCACCGCGCACCTCGTTGGCGACCTTCGCCAGATCGTCCCCGGCCGACGGCACGTCCAGGCAGATCACGTGCGCCCCGTCCCGCGCCAGCACCCGGGCCATCGCCGCGCCGATGCCCCGCGCCGCCCCCGTCACCAGCGCGACCTTGCCGGTCAGGTCCTTGCCCTCGGCTGCCGGAGTCGCGTCCACGGTGATCGTCTGCCCGCTGACGTACGCCGACTTCGTCGAGATCAGGAACTCCAGCGTCGAGCGCAGCGCCGCGGTGTCCGCCTCGGGGTGCACCCGCACCAGCTGGGCCGTGGTGCCCCGGCCGAACTCCTTGCCGACGCTGCGGACGAAGCCGTCCAGCGCCTGCTGGGCCGCGGCCTGGCCGGGGTCGGCGGCGCTGCTCAGCGGCAGGCCCAGCACGATGACGCGCCCGGCCGGGGTCAGCGAGCGCGCCGCCGGGTGGAAGAAGTCGTAGAGCGCCCGCAGTCCGGCCGGGGTGCTGATGCCGGTGGCGTCGAAGACCAGCGCGTGGTGCTTCTCGCCCTGCTCGTTCGAGCCGAGCAACTTGGCCAGCTCCTCGTAGCGAGGACCGTCCGACGGGCCGACCAGCACCGGCCCGGGGATGATCGCGTCGCCCGACCGGTAGCGCGGCAGTCGCGGCGGATCGGGCAGCCCGAGCCGCTTGACTATCGCCCGCCCCGGCCCGGACCTTGCGAAACTTGTGTAACGGTCGCTCATGCGGTAGACCTTACTCGCGAGTAAGGTCTGACACCAGGAGGCTGTTGTGACTGACAGAGTGCGCAAGGTGGCCGTGATCGGCGGCAACCGCATCCCGTTCGCCCGCTCCAACAGCCGCTACGCCCGAGCCTCCAACCAGGACATGCTCACCGCCGCCCTGGACGGCCTCATCGCCCGGCACGGCCTGGCCGGGCAGCGCCTCGGCGAGGTGGCCGCGGGCGCGGTGCTCAAGCACTCCCGCGACTTCAACCTCACCCGCGAGGCCGTGCTCGGCACCGGCCTCGACCCGGCCACCGCCGCCGTCGACCTGCAGCAGGCCTGCGGCACCGGCCTCCAGGCGATCAACTACATCGCCAACAAGATCGCGCTCGGCCAGCTGGAGTCCGGTATCGGCGGCGGCGTCGACACCACCTCCGACGCCCCGCTCGCCCTCAACGAGCAGTTCCGCCGTATCCTGCTGCGCCTCAACAACGCGAAGACGACCGGCGAGCGGATCAAGGCGGCGATGGCGCTGCGCCCGCTGCAGCCGTTCAAGCCCGAGCTGCCCCGCAACGCCGAGCCGCGCACCGGCCTGTCCATGGGCGAGCACGCCGCGATCACCGCCGAGCGCTGGGGCGTCAGCCGCGCCGACCAGGACGAACTCGCGCTCGACTCGCACCGCAAGCTGGCCGCCGCGTACGACGCCGGCTTCTTCGACGACCTGGTCACGCCGTACCTCGGCCTCACCCGCGACCAGAACCTGCGTCCCGACACCTCCCTGGAGAAGCTCGGCGCGCTCAAGCCCGTCTACGGCCTGCGCGGCAAGAACCCCACCATGACCGCGGGCAACTCCACGCCGCTCACCGACGGGGCCGCCGTCGTGCTGCTCGGCACCGACGAGTGGGCCGCCGAGCGCAAGCTGCCGGTGCTGGCGCACTTCGTCACCGCGCAGACCGCCGCCGTCGACTTCGTGCACGGCGACCCGGAGCCCGAAGGCCTGCTCATGGCCCCGGTGTACGCCGTGCCGCAGCTGCTGTCCCGGCTCGACCTGAAGCTCCAGGACTTCGACTTCTACGAGATCCACGAGGCGTTCGCCTCGCAGGTGCTGGCCACCCTGGCCGCCTGGGAGTCCAACGGTCTGGGCAGCATCGACCGGTCGAAGCTGAACGTCAACGGCTCCTCGCTCGCCGCGGGCCACCCCTTCGCCGCGACCGGCGGCCGCATCGTCGCCACCGCCGCGAAACTCCTCGCCCAGAAGGGCCGCGGCCGTGCCCTCATCTCCGTCTGCGCCGCCGGCGGCCAGGGGGTTGTCGCCGTCCTCGAACGCTGACCCACAGATCTTGACGGTTTGTGGCCGCCATAGCGACCACAAACCGCCAACATCCACACCCGCGCAGTGGCTGTCTCGCGATCTTGACTGGTTGTCGTTGTTATGGCTGCGATAAAGCGTCAAGATTTGCGGCTCTCGGGCCAGCCGGCGGCGGTGAGAGCGGTACGGAGGGTGGCGGCGATCTCGGCGGGGCGGGTGCGGACCTGGTGGGCGGAGAAGCGAAGGATACGGTCACCGCTGGTCCAGATGTCGTTCTGCCGTCGCATGTCAGCCTCCCAGTGGGCCGCCTCCATGTGATGCGCGCCGTCAACTTCGACATGCAGACGATATGCGCGCCAGTACGCGTCGCGGTAACGCACTCTCCCGCTCGCATCCACGCGCCGGTCCTGCAAGTCGGGCATCGGCAGCCGATGCCGTCGGCACAGCCGTATGAAGTCGATCTCAGACAGTGCGCCAGCGCCGCCCGCCGCGTCTCGCACGGTCGCACCGATCAATGCCCGCCGTGGCGCGCGAGGCACCCGCCCGAGCACTTCGAGCAACTCATCGGGTGTCACCAGACGCTGCTGGCATGCCGCGGCGACGATCGACTGCGCGATGTCGGGAAAGCGCGCCCAGGAGGCCGCGTCCACGACCGATCGGGCCATGGCGGTGCGCGGCGGCCGGGCCAGCTGGCAGTCCTGCTCCGGCAGGTGGGCGGGGCGGCGCACCCGCACTGCGGGCATGTCGAGGGGTAACCGCCGGTAGAGCCCTCCTGGGTGTCGCCCAGGGGGAACCGTCACGTCGATGCGGTCGTCACGGAACCGTCCCCGCAGTCCGCCTGCTTGCGCCGAGGCAAGCCCGGCGAGCCGTGCGCCCGGTCCCGCTGCCAGCACGGCGATCCAGCGCTGCTGGTCGACCGTGTACGGCCCGGTTCCAGCGACCAGGACGCCTCGGCAGACTGCCGTCCAGCGCCCGGATCGCACCCGATGCCGTACCTTGCCCGGTGTCAGCAGCGCACTCGCCTGCGCCCAGGTGAGCACGTTGCTCTGGGCGAACAGCGTCCACTCCAATTCCTCCATGACAGCAGCCTGGTCAGGATCTGTGCGGCAGGTGGTCGCGACTGCGACAACCGATCGCTCGGAATCCCGACCAAGGTGCAACCTCGCACCGTGTGAGGCCGGTCGGGCGGGTGGAGGTGAGGGATGACGAAGTCCGAAGAGGAACGGTTCCGGATGTTCGTCGCGGAGCGGATGGACCGCTGGCGGCGCACCGCGTACCTGCTCAGCCGGGACTGGCATACGGCGGACGACCTGGTGTCGATCACCGTCGGCAAGCTCTACCGGCACTGGCGCAAGGTCAGGACCGCCGACAATCCCGACGCGTACGCCCAGCGCGTGCTGACCCGCGCCTGGCTCGACGAGACCGCCCGCCCGTGGCGGCGCGAACGGGTCACGGCCGAGCTGCCGGAACGGGCGGCCTACGAGGCGCACGGCTTTCTGGACCGCGACGGCCTGAACGCGCTGCTGGGCTCGCTCGGGCCGGGCCAGCGCGCCGTGGTCGTGCTGCGGTACTACCTCGACTACTCGGTCGAGCAGACCGCCGAGGTGCTGGGCATCTCGGTCGGCACCGTCAAGAGCCAGTCCGCACGAGGCTTGGAGGCGCTGCGCCGCCAAGCCGTCCCGATGGGGGGTATGTCATGACACAGCAGTTGTTCGACGAGGTCATCGGTGAGGTCCCCGCACCCGGCGTGGACGTCGACCGGATCATCCGCCGGGAGCGGCGCGGCGCGGTGTCGAGGCGGCTGGCGGGAGTGTCCACGGGTGCCCTCGCCCTGCTGGCGGTGGGTGCCGTGGCGCTGGGCTCGGGAGCCCTGACCGGCGGGCCGGCGGCTCCGGTGGCGGTGCCGGCCACCGCCGCGCCCGGTTCCGGTGACCCGGTTCCGGTGCCCGGCTTTCGCCTGGTCTACGGCACGCCCGAGGAGGCCCAGGCCACCGCGGCTCGGCTCGCCGAGGAGTTCGACAAAGCGGTGCTGGCGGTCGTCCCGAACCGGGTCTGGATGTCGAGCGAGGGGGTGATCGTGCTGTTCAGGGCCAAGAACGGGAGCACAGAGGTCGCGCAGACCCTCTTCGCCGGCGGCGGCGACCTGTCCGTCGGCCAGCGCATGGGACACCTGCATCTGCAGGTGTCTCCCGTCGGGGTCGGCCCGTCCGCGAGGCCGGTCGAGACTGAGCGCCGGTTGATCGAGGGTGAGCTGTTGCAGGTCGTGACGAGGGTGTCGGTGCGCCTCGCGGACGGGCGGACGCTGCGGGTCCACGCGAGCAACCTGTACGGCGACCCGATCCCGACCGGACCGGTGCAGTCGGAGCCTCCGCTGACGGTGGGTCAGCTACAGGCGATCGCGCAGGCTGTCGCCGCGAAGGTCATCGCATAGTCAGCGGATGGTGCCGGGCGGAGCGAGCCACTGGGCGGGTTGCCCGGTGGCTCGCTTGATCACGTCGAAGTCCCCGTCGTAGTGCAGCACGGTCAGCCCGTTCAGCTCCGCGGCCGCCGCCACCAGCAGGTCGATCGGCCCGGCACTGCGGTGCTGACCCTTCTGCGTCAGCAGATCCTGCACCTGCGCGGCCCGGCGGTAGACGTCGTCAGGCATCGGCACCCAGGGGTAGGCGTCGTTCAGCAGCGCGACGATCTTCTTCCGGTCGACCAGCGACCTGGCGGCAAAGAGGAGTTCGAGTTCCGTGATCGGGCAGACCCCGACCAGTCCCTGTTCGATCTGCTGATCCCAGCCGAGGGCCGCCGAACCGGGTCGAAGCAGCCGCACCAGGGCACTGGTGTCGATCAGGTAGTCGACGGTCACGGCTTCGGACGATAGTTGTTCTTGTCCAAGAGCTCGTCGAAGTATCCGGATTCTGCCAGTTGCCGCAGCTCGTCCAGGGCTCGGGCGCGGCGAAGCCTAGCGGCCGACTCCCTGAGGGCCGTGTTGACGGTGTCCTTCTTGGTCTTCGTGCCGAAGACCTCGGCTGCGTCGGCGAGCAGCTGCTCGTCGACGTCGATCAGCATCTTCGCCATCGGCTCCCCCTCGCATCCGCGTATATACGCTCTGTCCTCCGAGTATATACGCGGCCGCACGGCCTCGCCAGGGAAGGCGATCGCTGCGTGCGAGAATGAGGCACGTGACAAAGCGCCCGCACGTTCCGAATGTCCTGGCCACCCGGTATGCCTCCGCCGAACTGGTGACACTGTGGTCGCCCGAGGAGAAGGTCCGCGCCGAGCGGCGGCTCTGGCTCGCGGTGCTCCGCGCGCAGCGTGATCTGGGCATCGCGCTCCCGGACGGCGTCATCGAGGCGTACGAGCGGGTGCTGGACACCGTCGACCTGGACTCGATCGCGCAGCGCGAGCGGGTGACCCGGCACGACGTGAAGGCGCGCATCGAGGAGTTCAGCGCGCTGGCCGGGCATGAGCAGATCCACAAGGGCATGACCTCGCGCGACCTCACCGAGAACGTCGAGCAGCTGCAGATCCGCGACTCGCTGCTGCTGATCCGGGACCGGATCGTCGCCGCGCTGACCCGCATGGCCGCCCGCGCCGCCGAGTACGACAACCTGATCATGGCGGGCCGCTCGCACAACGTCCCGGCCCAGGCCACCACGCTGGGCAAGCGCTTCGCCAGCGCCGCGCAAGAGATGCTCATCGCGTACGAGCGCCTCGACGAGCTGATCGCCCGCTACCCCCTGCGCGGCATCAAGGGACCGGTCGGCACCTCGGCCGACCAGCTCGACCTGTTCGACGGCGACGCCGCGAAGGTCGCCGAGCTGGAGCGTCGCGTCGCCGGGCACCTCGGCTTCGGCCGGGTGCTGGACAGCGTCGGCCAGGTGTATCCGCGCTCGCTGGACTTCGACGTGCTCACCGCGCTGGCCCAGGCGGCGTCCGCGCCGTCGAGCCTGGCCACCACGATCCGGCTGATGGTCGGCCAGGAGCTGGCCACCGAGGGCTTCAAGCCCGGCCAGGTCGGCTCGTCGGCGATGCCGCACAAGATGAACACGCGCTCCAGCGAGCGGGTCAACGGCCTGGCCGTGATCGTGCGCGGGTACGCGAGCATGGCCGGCGAGCTGGCCGGCGACCAGTGGAACGAGGGCGACGTGTCCTGCTCGGTGGTGCGCCGGGTGGCCCTGCCGGACGCCTTCTTCGCCCTGGACGGCCTGTTCCAGACGTTCCTCACCGTGCTCGACGAGTTCGGCGCGTACCCGGCCGTCATCAACCGCGAGTTGGACCGCTACCTGCCCTTCCTGGCCACCACGAAGGTGCTGGTCGGTGCGGTGAAGAAGGGCGTCGGCCGGGAGACCGCGCACGAGGCGATCAAGGAGCACGCGGTCGGGGTGGCGCTGGCCATGCGCGAGCGGGGCCAGGCCGACAACGACCTGTTCGACCGGCTGGCCGCCGACGCGCGGCTCGGCCTGTCCCGGGCCGAGATCGACTTGCTGGTGGCGGACCGCTCCGCGTTCGTGGGTGCGGCGTCGGCGCAGGTCGCCGCGATCGTCGCGCAGGTCGAGAAGATCGCCGCCCAGCACCCGGCCGCGGCGGCGTACACCCCGGGCGCCATTCTCTGACCTCCGGTGGCAGCGCCCGCAGCGTGCGGGCGCTGCCGTCAGGAGCGCAGCGGGCGGCCCTGGCCGTCGACGGGGTTACCGGCCATCAGGATGATCCCGTCGATGACGAACCAGAGCCACACCGCGGCGTAGATGAACAGCGGCAGGATCAGGAAGATGCCGCACCAGAAGGACGCCCAGCCCACCAGCGTCGCGCCGAGTTGCAGGATGCCGAGCGTGGTGTGCCCGGCGTAGAGCCGGCCGATGCCGCCGAGCCCCAGCAGGAAGCCGGGAAGCATCTGCAGCAGGCCCGCCACTACCTTGCTCTTGTCGGACACGGGCGGCCCGTAGCCGTAGCCGCCCGGCACGCCGCTGTAGGGCTGGACGGCCGCGCTCGGTCCCCAGGAGACAGGGGCCGCGGGCGGCGGGGCGGCGGGCAGTGCGTACGGGTCGGCCGCGCGGTACGGGTCGTCAGCCGGGGGCGGATATGTCATGTGCTGACCGTATCGAGTCCGTCCTGGCCACGCGGCCCCCCATCCGGCTGAGAAGATCGACCCGTGGAGTTCCTTACGGCGCTTTTAGTCGCGTACGTCGCTATCGTTCCGGTCGAACTGCCGGACAAGACGTTCGTCGCGACGCTGGTGCTCAGCACCCGCTACCGGCCGCTGCCCACGTGGCTCGGGGTGGTCGCGGCGTTCGGCGTGCAGTGCGTGATCGCGGTGGCGTTCGGCGCGCTGCTGACGAAACTCCCGACCCAGCCGGTGCAGCTGGTCGCCGCCCTGCTGTTCGCCACCGGTGCGGTCGTCCTGGCCCGAGGCGCGAAGAAGGCCGACGCGCAGGAGAAGGAGCAGGAGGCCGAGTTCGAGGCCAAGGCCGTCGAGCCGAAGCGGGGCTGGCGGGCCGCGGCGGCCAGTTTCGCGGTGCTCTTCACCGCCGAATGGGGCGATCTGTCGCAACTGCTGCTGGCGGGTCTGGTGGCCAGTGGGCGGCCGATGCTGCCGACGTTTCTGGGCGGATGGCTCGGTCTGGCGACGGTTTCCGGACTCGCCGTGCTCCTCGGGCGCTGGCTGTTGAAACGGGTGAAGCTCTCGGTCATCCGTTACGTCGGCGCGGGGGTGTGCGCGGTCCTCGCGGTCGTGACCTTGCTCTCAGCTCTGTGAAAGCAGTGAACTCCTGGGGGTTTTGGCGCTCCCCTGAACAAGGGGCGAATCAGCCGACCGGTAATCTGTGCATGCCCGTGGCGGACAGGCAGACATAGAAAAAAGTCAGGAGTTTCCCCGTGGCTCGCGTCGTGGTTGACGTCATGCTTAAGCCCGAGATCCTCGACCCGCAGGGGCAGGCCGTCGCGAACGCGCTGCCCCGCCTGGGCGTCAATGACGTCGCCTCAGTGCGTATCGGTCGTCGTGTGGAGATCGATTTCGCTGGAGATGCCGACCTGGAGAGGGCTCGCGAGATCGCGGACAAGCTCCTCGCCAACCCGGTCATCGAGGACTACGAGATCCGGGTAGTCGAAGCAGCATGAGCAAGATCGGTGTGGTGACCTTCCCCGGTTCGCTGGACGACGGGGACGCGGCCCGTGCCGCGCGCATCTCCGGAGCCGAGGTCGTGCGGCTCTGGCACGCCGACCCGGACCTGCACGGCGTCGACGCCGTGGTGCTCCCGGGCGGCTTCTCCTACGGTGACTACCTGCGCTGCGGCGCGATCGCCCGGTTCGCGCCGGTGATGGAGACGATCGCCGACGCCGCCCGCGGGGGCATGCCGGTCATGGGCATCTGCAACGGCTTCCAGATCCTCTGCGAGGCCCACCTGCTGCCCGGCGCCCTGACCCGCAACCAGCACCTGCACTTCCGCAACCGCGACCAGTGGCTGCGCATGGAGAACTCCTCGACGGCGTGGACCAACCACTTCACCGAGGGGCAGGAGATCCTGATCCCGGTGAAGAACGGCGAGGGCTGCTACGTCGCCGATCGGCGCACGCTGGACGAGCTGGAGGCCAACGGCCAGATCGTCGCGCGCTACATCCGCGGCAACCCGAACGGCTCGACCCGCGACATCGCGGCCATCCGCAACGAGGCCGGCAACGTGCTGGGCATCATGCCCCACCCGGAGCACGCGGTCGAGGCGCTGACCGGCCCGTCCCTGGACGGCCTCGGATTCTTCTCGTCGGTGCTCAAGCACCTGGCCGACGCTAAGGCGGCAGCATGAACGACATCTCGATCGACTCGGTGAAGAACGCCGAGGCGACGCCGGACGAGCTGCAGCCCTACCTGGAGCTGGGCCTCAAGGACGACGAGTACCAGCGGATCAAGCAGATCCTGGGCCGCCGGCCGACCCAGTCCGAGCTGGCCATGTACTCGATCATGTGGAGCGAGCACTGCTCGTACAAGTCGAGCAAGGTGCACCTGCGCCAGTTCGGCGAGAAGGCTCCGCCGTCGGACCGGATGCTGGCCGGCATGGGCGAGAACGCCGGTGTCATCCAGATCAACGAGAAGATCGCGGTCACCTTCAAGGTCGAGTCGCACAACCACCCGTCGTTCGTCGAGCCCTACCAGGGCGCGGCGACCGGTGTCGGTGGCATCGTGCGCGACATCCTCGCCATGGGCGCCCGCCCGATCCTGGTGATGGACTCGCTGCGCTTCGGCGCGGCCGACCACCCGGACACCCAGCGGGTGCTGCCGGGCGTCGTCGCGGGCGTCGGCGGCTACGGCAACTGCCTGGGCCTGCCCAACGTCGGCGGCGAGGTCTTCTTCGACGAGTGCTACCAGGGCAACCCGCTGGTCAACGCGCTCAGCCTCGGGGTGCTGCCGGTCGACGGCCTGCAGCGCAAGGAGGCCGACGGCCCCGGCAACATCGTGGTGCTGATGGGCGCGAAGACCGGCCGCGACGGCATCGGCGGCGTGTCGGTGCTGGCCAGCGCGACCTTCGACGACGAGTCGCAGCAGCGCCGGCCGAGCGTGCAGGTAGGCGACCCGTTCACCGAGAAGCTGCTCATCGAGTCGTGCCTGGAGCTCTACGCGTCGAAGCTGATCGTCGGCGTGCAGGACCTCGGCGGCGCGGGCCTGACCTGCGCGCTCACCGAGACCGCCGCGTCGGCGGGCACCGGCATGGACATCCAGCTGGAGAAGGTCCACCTGCGTGAGGCCTCGATGGAGCCGCACGAGATCCTGGCCAGCGAGTCGCAGGAGCGCATGCTCTTCATCGTGGAGCCGGCCAAGCTGGACGCGGTGCTCGGCATCGCCCAGCTGTGGGGCGTCATCGCCACGCCGATCGGCACCGTGACCGACACCGGCCGGGTCCGGATCACCTTCCACGGCGAGACCGTGGTGGACGTGCCTCCGGGCAGCCTCGCCGACGACGGCCCGGTGTACGCCCGGCCGCTGCGTGAGCCCGCGGACCTGATCCTGCTGCAGGCCGACCGCGCGGAGACGCTGCCCCGCCCGCACCACGACTTCCAGCTCAAGGACACGCTGCTCAAGCTCGCCGCGTCGCCGAACCTGTCGGACCGCAGCTGGGTGACCGAGCAGTACGACCGCTACGTGCTGGGCAACACCGTGCTGGCACAGCCGGAGGACTCCGGCATCGTCCGCCTCGACGAGGAGACCGGTCTCGGCGTCGCGCTGTCGCTGGACTGCAACTCCCGCTTCGCCCGCCTCGACCCGTACGAGGGCGCGAAGCTGGCCCTGGCCGAGGCGTACCGCAACGTGGCCGTGACCGGCGCCGAGCCGGTCGCCGTCACCGACTGCCTCAACTTCGGCTCGCCGGAGGACCCGGCGGTCATGTGGCAGTTCGCGGAGGCCGTGCGCGGCATCGCCGACGGCTGCCAGGAGCTGGGCATCCCGGTGACCGGCGGCAACGTCAGCTTCTACAACCAGACCGGCGCGGTGGCGATCCACCCGACCCCGGTCGTGGGTGTGCTCGGCGTGCTGGAGAACACGGCGCAGCGCATCCCGATGGGCTTCAGCCACACCGGTGACGTGCTGGTGCTGCTGGGCGAGACCGGCCTGGAGCTGTCCGGCTCCGAGTGGGCCTGGGTCGCGCACCGGCACCTGGGCGGCCGCCCGCCGAAGGTCGACTTCGCGCGGGAGCAGGCCATCGCCGGCTTCATGCAGAAGGCCGCCGAGACCGGCCTGGTCCGCTCGGCGCACGACCTGTCCGACGGCGGCCTCGGCCAGGCGCTGGTCGAGTCGGTGCTGCGCAAGGGCATGGGCGCGACGGTGACCCTGCCGGTCGACATCGAGCCGTTCGTGTCGCTGTTCAGCGAGTCGGCGGGCCGGGTGCTGATCTCCGTGCCGGTCGGCCACCGCCAGGCGTTCGAGACGCTGCTGGCCGAGCACGAGCTGCCGGCGACGATCCTGGGCCAGGTCGAGGACGAGGGCGCGGACCTGACGGTCATCGGCCACGGCGAGGCGGGCCGGTTCACGGTGTCGCAGGCCGAGCTGCGTGAGGCCTTCACCGGCACGCTGCCGCGGCTGTTCGGCTCGAACGAGCCGGGCGCGGCCGCCGCACCGGCGGTCGAGACCGTGACCGTGGTCGAGACGCTGGCCGTGGTCGAGACCGCGGCGGGTGTCGAGGTCACCGAGACCGTGCTGGTCGAGGCTCCGGCGGCGCTGCTCGCCGAGGGCGAGCCGGCCGAGCAGCCCGGCGAGGTCGCGCAGGCCGACGACGAGGGCCGCCGCACCGAGGGCTGACCCCAAGCACCATCTGATCCGGGTGCCGTTTCCGCTGTCCGCAGCGGAAACGGCACCCGCGTCGTTTCCGCCGCCGGGACCCCCATGATCGTTGGACTTGGCTGGCAGTCGTGCGTATCTTGAACCCCCATTCGGCCAGGTGCCGGGCAAGTCGAACGATCATGGTGCGTCGGGGGCCCCGGCTCGGAAAGATCTTCGCAACCTTCAGGGCGTATGCGGCGTGATGTCGCGACGGGCCGACGGGGCCCGCCAGGAGGGGAGAACGGGGATCGATGGCCCCTTATCGTGACGACGGTCCGGGCCGCCGGGTCGATTTCGAGGAGTGCTACGCCGCGCATTTCCACAGCCTCACCCTGCAGCTCAACGCATACCTCGGGAACCTGAGCGAGGCGCAGGACATGGTGCAGGAGGCGTTCGTGCGGGCGCTGGCCCGATGGGACACGATCGCGCAGTACGGCGACCCGCCCGCGTGGGTGCGCCGGGTCGCCTGGAACCTCGCGACCAGCGGGTGGCGACGCCGCCGTACCGCGCTGAACTTCCTGCGCCGCCAGCGCGAGGAGCACGTGCCCGCCCCGGGACCGGACCGGGTGGCGCTCACCCAAGCTCTGGCCGCGCTGCCCGACGTGCATCGGCGCGCGTGCGTGCTGTTCTACATCGCCCAGCTCACCGTCGCGGAGATCGCCGAGCAGGAGGACGTCGCCGAAGGCACCGTCAAGTCCTGGCTGCACCGCGGCCGGGCCGCGCTCGCCGCCCAGCTCACCGAGGCCCGGAAGGAGCACGATCATGTCTGAGTACGAGCACGACGACGTCCTGTGGTCCGCGGTGGACTCTTACCGCGCCGACACCGATCCGCTGATCCGGCCGACGGGCACCGCGGCGGCGTACGCCACGGTCCGGCACCGCAAGCGGGCCCGCTCCGTCGGCGTCGCCGCGAGCGCGCTGGTCGCGGTGCTGGTGGGCGGTGTCGCGATCAGCGCGCTGGGTGGGCCGGGGCCGACGGGGCCGACCCCCGGGAACACTGCCGGCACCTCGCCGACGGCGAGTCCCAGCCCCACGACCGACCCTTCGCCGCTTCCGGTCGCGACCGGCGGCGCGCTGCACGGGCTGGCGGACGCGGTGCTGGACCTGCCCGCCCGGAAGGTCTCCGGCGAGGACTGCCCAACCGGGCCGAAGCAGTTCCGGGACGGCAAGGCCGGTGCGAAGGTCTGGATCGACAGCGCCGTGCAGACCGACCTCGACGCCGACGGCACGCCGGAGCAGGTCGCCCTCATCTACTGCCGTCCCGGTGAGATCCCGCTGGGCCAGGTGGTCGCCTTCCGCCGCGACCGCGACGGGTTCACCACACTCGGGGTGGTCGTGCAGGTCGAGACGCCGCTCGCGCTGCCACCGCAGCAGACTCCGATGACGGTCGAGCGGATCACGAAGCTGGCCGGAGACTCGTCCGGCGAGATCCAGGTCGAGGTGGGCAACCTGGAGACGACCTACAGCGACCTGTCGGGCGGGCCGATCGGGCTGTACCAGTGGCGCTCGTACCGCTGGAACGGCTCGGCGTTCGCACAGTCGGGCGGCTCGCCCTCGTTCATGGCGGACACGGATCTGGTGCCGCAGAACGCGGTGCTGTCCCGCCCGGACGTCAGCCCGATTTCCGGCGGCGGCACCCAGGTCGAGGTGAGGGTGACCGTCGAACGCGTGTCGTCGGCGCTCGCCCCGGTGACGGTGCTGGTGTCGGTGGCGAACGCGCCCGGGGTGACGGTCGTGGGCGAGGCGGCGAGCGCGCCGCGGGTCGCGGGCGAAACCTGTGCCGAGGGCGCGCAGCAGTGGGTGCGATGCGACGCCGACCGAGGCCACCCCTATGCGTTCTTCACGTTCCGGCTGACGCTCCCGGCGGGGATGACGATCAGCGAGCTGCGACGCGATCTGGGGGACAGTTGGATCTACGTCCGGATCGGTGACCAGGAGCTGGCACGCCTGGCGGCCACGCTCTGAACCCCGGTGCGGCGGCTGCGGTCACGGGGCCGCAGCCGCCGCCCGCTCACCGCTGGATCGTCTTGGGGATCACCAGGCGAGCGCGCTCGCCCGCGGTCAGCCAGCCGTGTTCGACCATGGTGTCGAGCACCCGGTTCCAGGCGGCCGCGACGTCACCCGGGTCCGGGTCGAGGTGCACCCCGAGCAGCGCCGCCTCGGTGACGGTGAGGTCGCGCGGGTGCTTGCCGAAGTACAGCATCGAGGCGTCGACGAGCCCGATCGCGCCCTGGCCGTAGTGCGCGGTGTTGAGGTAGAAGTCGAGCAGCTGGGCCTTCGTGTACCAGCCCTCCAGCTTGTGCGCGCCGACCCGCACCCGCCAGCTGTCCAGGTCATCCCACGACGTCCCCATCGCGACGACCGTGTACCGCTTGGTGAGGTAGGTCGACGGCCACATGATCTCACCGGACTGCTGGTGGAAATCCGGGTCCACGGCCGCCACGAGCACATCGGCGACGCCTGGCCGCAGGTTCTCCGCCCGCACCTGGGTGGAGCCCGGCTTCTCCCGCGGGATGGGCACACTGGCGTAGTAGTACTCGGCCAGCCCGAAGGTGACGCCCAGCAGGAGCAGCAACGCCACCGCTCCCATCATCAGCCGGTGCAGGCCGCGCTGTGACGACGGCGGCATGGCGCCTGCCGCGGACTTCGGGAGTTCGACGAGGGTCATTCCGACAAGGTAGGCGCATCGATGAACATCCGCAGTCCATAAGCGACGCCCGATCGGGTGCGAGCGGCACGGCCGGGGGTCAGCCCAGCAGTTTGCGCGGGCCGGAGCCCTGTGCGGCGAGTTCGTCGCCCGGGTTGTAGAGCCGGCAGGACTGCAGGGAAAGGCAGCCGCAGCCGATGCACCCGTCGAGCGTGTCGCGCAGCCGTTCCATCAGCGCGATCCGGTCGTCGAGTTCGGAGCGCCAGCGCGCCGAAAGCCGGGTCCAGTCGGCCTTGGTGGGCGTACGGCCCTCGGGCAGCTCCTTCAGTGCGTCGCCGATCCGTTCCAGGGACACCCCGACCTGCTGCGCGATCCGGATGAACGAGACGCGGCGCAGCTCGCTGCGCTCGTACCGCCGCTGGTTGCCGCTGGTGCGGGTGGAGCGGATCAGCCCGCGTTCCTCATAGAAGCGCAGCGCCGACGGGGCCACCCCGCTGCGGGCCGACAGCTCGCCGATGGTGAGCGTCACCGGTTTCACGCATCCCCCGTACTTGAGTTCAAGTGCACTTGAACTTGCAGGCTACTCCCATGACGGTGCTGGATGTCGAGCCGCTGCTGCGGCGGTTGACCGGGGACGAGAAGCACGCGCCGAGCGCGTTCTCGACCCTGGACGTGCTCTGGGTGCTCTACGACCGGGTGCTGCGGGTGGACCCGCGCCGGCTCGACGACCCCGACCGGGACCGGTTCCTGCTCTCCAAGGGGCACGGGCCGGCCGCGTACTACGCGGTGCTCGCCGCGAAGGGCTTCTTCCCGGACGGCTGGCTCGATGATCTGGCCGGCGCGGACAGCCCGCTCGGCCACCACCCGGACCGGCTGCGCGTGCCCGGCGTGGAGATCAGCTCCGGCTCGCTCGGGCACGGCCTCGGCCTGGGCGTGGGCACCGCACTCGGCCTGCGGGCCCAGGGTCGGCTGGAACCGAGGGTGTACGTCCTGCTCGGCGATGCGGAACTCGACGAGGGCAGCAATCACGAGGCGATCGCTTACGCGGGCGCCACCGGCCTCGACGCGGTCACCGCCATCGTGATCGACAACCGGAGCGCCTCGCACGGCTGGCCGGGCGGCATCGCGTCCCGGTTCGCGGTGCACGGGTGGACGGCGGTCACCGTCGACGGGCGCGACCACGACGCCGTCGCGGCCGGGTTGGGCCAGGCCAGGGAAGGCGCGCCGCACGTGGTCGTGGCGGTCGTCGAGACGAAGGGGAGCTGATCATGAGGCAGGCGTTCATCGACACGGCCACCACGCTGATCGAGGAGGACCCCCGCACCGCCCTGGTGTTGGCCGACATCTCGGTCGCCGCGTTCGAGGAGGCGGCGCTCAAACACCCCGACCGGATCCTCAACGTCGGCATCCGCGAACAGCTCATGATCGGAGTCGCGGGCGGCCTGGCCCTGACCGGGCTGCGCCCCATCGCGCACAGCTACGCGACCTTCCTGGTCGACCGCGCCTACGAGCAGATCAAACTCGACCTGGCCCACCAGGGCACGGGCGCGATCCTGGTCAGCGTCGGCGCGTCCTACGACGGCTCCTCCGCGGGCTACACCCACATGTCACCGATGGACGTGCAGCTCATCGACACCCTGCCCGGCTGGACCGTGCACGTCCCCGGCCACCCCGGCGAGGTCGCCCCGCTGCTCACCGCGGCCGCTGCCCACGACGATCCGGTCTACCTGCGCCTGTCCACCCAGACCAACGACATCGCGTACGCCGACGCGCACCTGCTGCGCCCCGTGCGCCATGGCACGAAGGCCCTGGTCGTAGCGGTCGGCCCGATGCTCGCCCCCGTCCTGGAGGCGACCCGGGGCCTGGACGTCACCGTGGCGTACACCCACACCCCCCGCCCCTTCGACACCACCGGCCTACGCGCTCTCGCTCATTCCGGCAACGTTGCCCTGATCGAGCCCTACCTGGCCGGCACCTCGGCCCACGTGGTGTCGTCGGCCCTGGCCGACCGCCCCCACCGCCTCCTCAGCCTCGGCGTGACCCGCCGCGACCTCCACTCCTACGGCACCCCCACCGACCACGCCCGCCACCACGGCCTCGACCCCGCAGCCCTGCGAGCCTCCCTGACCACCTGGCTCCCCTGACCCAACCCCGCGAACCGCCCGCCCCAAAGCAAGATCGCGACGATCTTGCGTGAACCGTTGGGGATATGCCCTGTTCGGGCGTGTCATCCCCGCAGCTCGCGCAAGAATCGTCGCGATCTTGGGTGGTGCGGTGGTGAGAGGGGCGGGGGTTAGCCGCGGGTGTGGGAGCCGAGCATGTGGACCTGGCCGGTGCCTTCGATGATGTCGCCGACGTGCCAGCACTCGACGCCGCGGCCCGTGAGGAGGGCCATGGCGCGGTCGGCGTCGGCGGCGGAGACGACGGCGAACATGCCGACGCCCATGTTGAAGGTCGACTCCAGGTCGTGCTGATCGATGCGGCCCTTGCGCTGGATCAGGTCGAAGATGGGCTGGGGGGCCCAGGTGGAGCGGTTGACCGTCGCGTCCAGGTGCTTGGGGAGGACGCGGACCAGGTTGCCGGGGATGCCGCCGCCGGTGACGTGGGCGAAGGCGCGCACGTCGCACTCGGCGATCAGGCTCAGGCAGTCCTTGGCGTAGATCTTGGTCGGGGTCAGCAGCTCCTCGCCGAGGGTGCGCTGGTCGCCCAGGTCCTCGATGACCGAGTCGAGCTTCAGCCGGGCCTGGCCGAGCAGCACGTGGCGGACCAGCGAGTAGCCGTTGGAGTGCAGGCCGGAGGAGCGCATGGCGATGACGACGTCACCGGGCTGCACCCGCTCGGCGCCGAGGATCATGTCCTCCTCGACGACACCGACACCGTTGGCCGAGAGGTCGTACTCGTCCGGGCGCATCAGGCCGGGGTGCTCGGCGGTCTCGCCGCCGAGCAGTGCGCACCCGGCGTAACGGCAGCCGTCCGCGATACCCGCGCCGATCTCGGCGATCCGGTCCGGCACGACCTCGCCGCAGGCGATGTAGTCGAGCAGGAACAGCGGCTCGGCACCACAGGCGACCAGGTCGTCGACGACCATCGCGACCAGGTCGATGCCGACCGTGTCGTGGATGTTCATCTGCTGCGCGATGGCCAGCTTGGTGCCCACGCCGTCGGTCGACGAGGCCAGCACCGGGCTCTTGTACTTCGAGGTGTCGAGCTTGAACAGGCCGGAGAAACCACCGAGCCCGCCCAGGACCTCGGGCCGGTGCGTACGCGCGACCTTGTCCTTCAGCATCTCCACGGCCTTGTCACCGGCGTGGATCGACACGCCCGCGTCGGCGTAGGTCACGGTGCGGCGGCGGTTGGTGCTGCCCTCCGCCGTCCACAGCTGACGGTTCCCGTTCTCCGGTTGCCCGGACACGGGGCGCTCGGTCACGTGGGTCACGGTATTTCTCCTCTTTGTGCGCGGCACCGTTCAGGGAAGGGTCGGTGGTGCCGTGACGAGTGGTACTAAGACCGGCTCAGCTCCGTGGACGGGGCTGCGGCCTGGTCGCCGCTGAGCTCGTCGGACTCGACCCGGCGGCCGACCCCTTCGAGCACGTGCTTGCCGATCAGGTTGCTGGCCGGCAGCTTGATCGGGTATTCGCCGTCGAAGCAGGCCCGGCACAGGCGGTTCTTCGGCTGCTCGGACGCAGCGATGAGCCCTTCGAGCGACACGTAGCCGAGCGAGTCGGCACCGATGGAGCGGCGGATGCCCTCCATGTCCATGCCGTTCGCCAGCAGTTCGGCGCCGGTCGCGAAGTCGATGCCGTAGAAACACGGCCACTTCACCGGCGGAGAGGAGATGCGCACGTGCACCTCCAGCGCGCCCGCCTCGCGCAGCATGCGCACGATGGCGCGCTGCGTGGTGCCGCGCACGATGGAGTCGTCGACCACGACGAGGCGCTTGCCCCGCACGTTGTCGCGCAACGGGTTGAGCTTGAGGCGCACGCCGAGCGCGCGGATGGTCTGGGAGGGCTGGATGAAGGTGCGCCCGACGTAGGCGTTCTTCATCAGGCCCTGGCCGTAGGGGATGCCGGAGGCCTCGGCGTAGCCGATCGCGCCCGGGGTGCCCGACTCGGGCACGGGGATGACCAGGTCGGCGTCGACCGGGTGCTCGGCGGCCAGCTTGCGGCCGATCTCCACCCGGGTCGAGTACATGTTGCGGCCGTTGATGGTCGCGTCCGGCCGGGCCAGGTAGACGTACTCGAACAGGCAGCCCTTGGGGTCCGGGGCGGCGAAGCGCGAGGAGCGCAGCCCGTACTCGTCGATGGCGATCAGCTCGCCGGGCTCGACCTCGCGGACCACGGACGCGCCGACGATGTCCAGCGCGGCCTGCTCGCTCGCGACGACCCAGCCGCGCTCCAGGCGGCCCAGCACCAGCGGCCGCACGCCGTGGTGGTCGCGCGCCGCGTAGAGGGTGTTCTCGTCCATGAAGACGAAGCTGAACGCGCCCTCGACGGTCGGCAGCACCTCCATCGCGGCGGCCTCGACCGACAGGTCCGGGTGCCCGGCCAGCAGCATCGTCACCAGGCTGGTGTCGTTGGTGGAACCGCGGCTGTCCATGCCGAGGTCGGCGGCGCGGCGGGCCAGGTCGGCGGTGTTCACCAGGTTGCCGTTGTGGGCCAGCGCGATCGTGGTGCCCGAACTGGTCGACTGCAGCGTGGGCTGGGAGTTCTCCCAGGTCGAGTCGCCGGTGGTCGAGTAGCGGGCGTGCCCGATCGCGAGGTGCCCGCGCAGGCTGGCCAGGGTCGGCTCGTCGAAGACCTGGGCGACCAGGCCGACGTCCTTGTAGACCACCACGCCGGAACCGTCGCTGACCGCGATGCCGGCGGCCTCCTGGCCGCGGTGCTGCAGCGCGTACAGGCCGAAGTAGGTGAGTTTGGCAACCTCTTCACCAGGGGCCCAGACACCGAAGACGCCACATGCGTCTTGCGGGCCTGGCCGGTGGGGGTCGAGTTCGTGGCTCAACCGGCCGTCGCCTCGGGGCACCCTGTTGCTCCTTGCGCTTGTCGCTTCAGTAGCTGCCTAGATGCCCTGCTCGGTGAGCCGGCATCGGTGGTGTGTGTCGGCGTCCGGCGGCGATCGCCGCCGCAGCTCAGTGTACGTGACCCGGCAGGGTGGGCACCCCGGTGGCCGGGCTGTGTGCTACGTGACTGAATAACGGATGCGCAGGCCGGATGGCTACACGATCGGGAAGAAAGCGCTGATGTCGGAACGAATGCCACTGGCCCGAATCCGCCCATCCGCCACCGCGGACGCCCAATCCACCCTTCCGGCGGCGAGCTGAAGAAACGTGACCGGATCGGTCTCGACGAGGTTCGGTGGCGTTCCTCTCGTGTGCCTCGGTCCCTCGACGCACTGAATCGCGCCATAAGGGGGAACCCGCACCTCCACCGAACGGCCAGGCGCCGTGGCCGCAAGATGTGCCAACAATGCCCTAACCGCATCGCGGAGCGTCAAACGTTCCGGAGTCCGGCCGTTGGCCAGGCAGTCCAGGGCGGTGCTGACGGCGGGGGAGATTTCCGGCGAGGGGGACATAAGCGGACGATACAAGATGACTGCGGCTCACTTTGTGGCGGCCCTGGGTCGCGCAATCCTTGCTTCGCAAGGCATAGTTGCGGTCGGTGTATTCCCGCAGCGCCCCCCACACCCCGATCGCTGTGGGATATCGAGGAGCTTGGAAGGCGGTGGCCGTGACTACCCAGCGACGGTCCTGGTTGGCACGCGTCGGAGTGGTAGCGATGGTGTCACTCGGCACTCTCGTCGGCGTCTCCGCTCCCGCGAATGCGCAGGCTGCAACTGTCAACATCGATTCGTTCCCGTCGTCTGCCAAGAAGGGCGACACGATCACCGTCAAGGGAACGGTCAAGAACGGCAGTAGCCCCGGCCTAGGCGAGATCACCGCCAGCGACAACAGTTCCAAGGTCGAGTGCACTCAGTGCTCGGTCGCGGCGGATACCACCGTCCTACCCGACGGCACGAAGTCGTTCGAGTTCAAGCTCACGGTTTCAGGGGATCCCGCCTCGGGCGACAAGGTCCAGATCACGGTCAGCGCCGATGGCAAGAATGACACAGCCACGGTCAACCTGCAGGCGGCTGTTCAGGCACCGGAGACCACCGGCAAGATCTCCGGCATCGTGCGGGACCAGAAGACCGGTGACCCGATCAGCGGGGCGCTCGTCGCGCTGTCGGACGACAGTGGCCGGACCTTCCCCACCAAGACGACGGGTTCTTCCGGCACTTTCACCTTCACCCCCACGACTTCCGTTCCGATCGAGCCCGGCCTCATCGTCATCACGGTCCAGAAGGACCCGTACAAGATGAAGTCCGTCTCGGTGAACCTCGGCCCCGGGCAGTCGAAGACCGACATCAACGTCTCGATGGTCGACGTGAACGCCACCGCCTCGCCGACGGCCGAGGTCACGCCGACGGCCGAGGAGAGCGCGGCCCCCGAGGAGTCGGGTGACGGCGGCGAGACCGTCGAGACCGATCCGGCCTCCAACAACGAGGAGGACTCGGGTCTCGGCACGATGACCTGGGTCATGATCATCCTGGGCGGCCTGCTCGTCGCCCTGGGCATCGGCGCGATCGTCCTGCTCGTGATGAAGCGCGGCAACGACGACGACGATGACGATGATGACGACGACGATGACGACGACGAGCCGGTGCGCGGCCGTCCGGTGCGTCCCGCGGCCCAGCCCGCTCGTGCGGGCGCCGGAGCCGGCGTCTACGGCGGCGGGGGCGGTGGCGGCGCGTACGGCCGCCCGGCCGACCCGACCATGGTGGCCCGACCCGGCGGTGCCGACGCGACCGTGATGCACCGCCCCGGCGAGTACGGCGGCGTGCCCGCCCAGCGCGGCCCGCAGCAGCCCTACGGCGCCCCGGCCCAGCCGACGCAGCAGTACGGCGGCGGTTACGGCTCGCCCGCCCAGCCGACCCAGCAGTACGGCGGCTACGACGCCCCGGCCGGCGGCGCCTACGGCGGCTCCCCGGTCGCGCCGACCAGCGGTTACGGCAGCCCCGCGCCGACCTCCGGTTACGGCAACCCGGCCCCGACGAGCGGTTACGGCAGCCCCGCGCCGACGTCCGGCTACGGCGGCAACGACGCCTACGGCTCGACCACCCCGACGTCCGGTTACAGCGGCGGCCAGCCCAACTACGACCAGGGCTACGGCCAGCAGGCCGGTTACGGCCAGCAGCAGGGTTACGGCCAGCAGGCCGGCTACGGCCAGCAGCAGGGCGGCTACCAGGGCCAGTACGACGAGCCCACGCACTACGCGGGCCCGACCTCAGGCGGCAGCTCCTACGACCAGCAGGCCGGCTACGGCCAGCAGCAGGGCTATGGCCAGGACTCCTACGGTCAGCAGCAGGCCGGCTACGGCCAGCAGGACCCGTACGGCGCGCAGCAGGCCGGCTACGGCCAGCAGCAGGGCGGCGGTTACGGCCAGCAGGACCCGTACGGCGCCCAGGGTGCCGGCTACGGCCAGCAGCAGGACCCGTACGGCGCCCAGCAGGCCGGCTACGGCCAGCAGCAGGACCCGTACGGAGCCCAGGGTGGCGGCTACGGCCAGCAGGGCGGCGGCTACAACGACGACCGCCGCAGCAACCGGGACAACCGGCGGCTCGACTGGCTCGACGACTGAGCACCGATGATCGTGAACGACGGACGCCCCCCGGAATCTCCGGGGGGCGTCCGTCGTATGCGGGAACCCCCTCCCGTGGCGTGTCGGGGCGCACGAGGTGGGAGAGGGGAGACAGGAGTCGGCACGGTTTGCTGGAATGGTCAGGTGGCCACCGTCAACGGCATGCGCGGGGTGTCCCGGGTGCCGGCATACGTGGTGATGCAGCCCACGACCCTGTGCAACCTGGACTGCGTCTACTGCTACCTGCCCCTGCGCGCCCAGGACCGCCGGATGCCGGTCGAGGTGGCGCGTGCCGTGGCGACCGACGCGAACGCCTGGGCGGCTCGCGACCGCTTCTCGGTGGTGTGGCACGGGGGTGAGCCCCTGGCGGCCGGCAGGGACCATCTGGGGGCGCTGATGGCCCCGTTCGGCCCGGCCGTGGAGCAGCACGTGCAGACCAACGCGACGCTGCTGGACGACGCCTGGTGCGAGTTCTTCGCCGCGCGCGGGGTGCGGGTGAGCGTGAGCGTGGACGGGCCGGAGGAGCTCAATACGAGCCGGGTGTCACGTGCGGGGCGGCCCGCGTACGACCGGATCGCACGGGGGATCGCCACGCTGCGCCGGCACGGGCAGTCCTTCGCCGCGCTGTGCGTGGTCGGCGACCCGCGGCCGGGCGTGGCGGCCCGGCTCTACGAGTACTTCCTAGAGCTGGGCTGCGACACGCTGGGCGTCAACATCGAGGAACGCGAGGGGGTCAACGAGCGTCCCAACTCCCATGATCCGGAGTCGGTGCGGGCGTTCTGGGCCGAGCTGGTCGCGGCGTGGCGGGCCGACCCGCGGATTCACGTCCGCGAGCTGGAGTGGAGTCTGCGCTACCTGGGCGCGGTGCTGGACGGCACGTCGGGCGACCTGCTGCCGGCTGAGCTGGACCCGATCCCGACCGTCGGCCACGACGGCGCGGTGGTGCTGCTCTCGCCGGAGCTGGCGGGTTTCCGCGACCCGGAGCACGGCGACTTCAGCAGCGGCAACGTGCTGCACACGCCGCTGTCGTCGCTGCTGGCCGAGCCAGGGCGCACGAGCTGGGTGCCGGAGTTCCTCACCGGGGTGGAGGCATGCCGCGACACCTGCGCGTACTTCGGCTTCTGCGGCGGCGGGCACGCCGCCAACAGGTACTTCGAGCACGGACGGTTCGACGGTACGGAGACCGAGCACTGCCGCAACAGCAAGATCAACCTACTGGAGGGAGTGCTCGACCATGTCCGACACCCTTGATGACCGGATCCGCGACGCGCGTGGCGAGTTGGCTCCCCTGCTGGAGGAAGCCCGCCTGGCGAGACTGGCCCGTTCCGAAGTGCCAGGCGCAGACAGCAGCGCCGTCTGCGCCTGGAACCACTTCGAGAACATCCCGACCTTCTTCAACTGGAACAACCGGCCGCGCTGAGGCGGAGGCCGTTCAGGAAGTCAGCGGCGGGGGGTCCAGTCCTTACCGTCGTCGTCATCGTCGTCGTCGACGGCATAGTTCCCGTACGGGTCGTACGGATCCGGCTCGTCGTCGTCTCGCTGGTCCTCGACAACAGCACTGCCGCTGCCGCTGCTGAGCTCGCTACCGGCAAGCTCGCGCTGCAAGGCGGCGAGGTCGGTGTTCGGGGAGTGGTACTTCAACTCCCGGGCCACCTTAGTCTGCTTGGCCTTAGCTCGGCCGCGCCCCATGGCCGACCCCCTCGCACATGAATGACGGGGCTACCCGAAGGCGGGCCCCGATGACGTCAGACATCTCTCGTGGGTCATACGGTACATGGGAGGAGGCCACTTCGGCATCTCGGGTTACCGGGTGTCTGGCGGCACATCGGAACCTGTCCGTTTTATTACTGGTAAGGAGTATATCGCTCCCCAGTGATAACGGCCCAGCTCCCTCACCAGCGCAGCGACCCGTTCTTGATCGCGAAGGTCGCCTGGCAATCGGGCGAAAGACTGCTCAAGATACGCACGATTGCCAGGCGACTCGAATTCCAGGTTCGGCGTGGCGCTAGATCCGGATGGTGCGCAGGCGGCCGACCTCGGCCATGCGCTGCTCGGCGAGGCGGTCGGCGGCACTGGCCGGCGAGATGCCCTCGGTGTCGGCCAGTTCCAGGATCCGCTTGGTGGTGTCGTAGATCTTGGTGGCGCGCAGCTTGGCCCGGTCGAAGTTGAAGCCGTCGATCTCGTCGGCGACCTGGATCACACCGCCCGAGTTGACCAGGTAGTCGGGCGCGTACAGGATGCCGCGGTCGACCAGCAGCTTCTCGATGCCCGAGTGGGCGAGCTGGTTGTTGGCCGCGCCGGCGACGATCTGCGCCCGCAGCGCGGGCACGGTGTCGTCGTTGAGCGCGCCGCCCAGGGCACAGGGCGCGTAGACGTCGATGTCGCTGGTGATCAGCGTGGTCGCGTCGGCGACCAGGCCCACCTGCGGGTAGGTCGCCTTGGCCCACTCCAGCGCCTTCGGGCTCACGTCGGTGGCCACCACCTCGGCGCCGTCCTCGATCAGGTGCGCGACCAGGTACTTGCCGACCTTGCCCAGGCCGGCCACGCCGACCCGCTTGCCCTTCAGCGACGGGGTGCCCCAGCGGTGCTCTGCCGCGGCGCGCATACCCTGGAAGACGCCCCAGGCGGTGAGGATCGACGAGTCGCCGGCGCCGCCGTACTCCACGCTGCGGCCGGTGACGTACTTCGTCTCGCGGGCCACGACGTCCATGTCCTGCACGTACGTGCCGACGTCACAGGCGGTGTAGTAGCGCCCGCCGAGGGACTGCACGAAGCGGCCGTACGCCCGCAGCAGCTGCTCGGACTTGATCTGGTCCGGGTCGCCCCAGATGACCGCCTTGCCGCCGCCCAGGTCGAGCCCGGCGAGGGCGTTCTTGTACGCCATGCCCCGGGACAGGTCCAGCACGTCGTGCAGGGCCTCCTCCTCCGAGGCGTACGGGTAGAAGCGCGTGCCGCCCAGGGCGGGCCCCAGCGCGGTCGAGTAGATGCCGATGATCGCTTTCAGGCCGCTGGCCCGGTCCTGGCAGAACACGACCTGTTCGTGACTGCCGTCGGTGAATACGCCCACTGCTGGCTCCAAGGTGACGACGATGGCCCTTGTGAGGCCCATCCTGCTCGGTCTGACGGAAAGTGGCTCGTCCCGTCGAGCTGCCCTCCAGCAGCTCGCCAAGCGACTCCCCACCTTCCGCCGAGGGGTTGGGGCACGCCGCGGTAGCGACGCTCCCGCTGACAGCCTAATCGTGGGAGGATCGCGAGGTGCCGTCACAGTTCGCCGCGTACCTGAGGGTCTACGAGCCGCTCACCGCGTTCGCGCCCGAACGTGAGCGTTTCTGGCGCCGCTACGTGGACGAGGGGCGCGCCGTCGGGCTGTCCGACGGGCCCGGCCGGCAGCGGGCGACCGTGCTCGAAGCGCTCGGCGCGGGCTGGTCGCGCCTGCCCGACCTGCCCGATGAGGCGTACGTCATGCAGGGGCTGACCGGTCAGACCGACGTGACCCTGGTCTGCCCGTGGAACCTGCGGGTGCGGGTGGCCGAGGCGGCGCTGCAGGCGCGCGACGGGGTGCCGCAGGTGCTGGCCGACGCTTTCGTGCCGCCGGTGCTGGTGGACCTGGCGCAGACCGTGGTCGAGCAGACCCGCGCCGAGGACCGCATGCACGAGCAGGTGGCCACCTGGGGGGTGCCGCTGCGCTGGTTCGTGCTGGTCTCCCCCGCGGAGCGGGACCTGGTGCTGGAGCCGTCCCGGCGGGTGCTGCGCTACCGGACCGAGATCGGCAAGGCCCGGCAGCGGGCGCACAAGGGGCTGCGGGTGCTGCGCCGGACCCTGGGCGACGTGCCCATCACCGACTCGCTGCGGGAGACCGCCCGCTGGCTGGAGTCGTTCCACCCGGGCTCGGTCGTCGAGCTGGACTACGGCGGCCTGACCGGGCTGCTGTCCGAGGACGCGCTGCGTGACGACGACTCGGTCGAGCTGGTCGCCACAGGGCTGGCCGGGCTGGAGCGCGAGGACGGCGACGCGGCCACGGCGGCGTATGAGCAGCTCGTGCAGCGGTGGCGGGCGATCCAGTTGATGGAGCGCAGCAACTGACGTTGAGTAGTTTTCAGGTCACTTGCAGTGATTGAAAGCTATGAAATTACTGTCTTCATCCGCTAAAAGCAGACATGTCGTTCATTCATCATCCGTCCATCCACGGACCTTCACCCGTTCGGCCCATGTCGGACATCGGGGACTAGCCGGACTATGGGTAGCGCGTTGGCCGGCGGGACCCCGGCCTACGTCTATAGGTACTTGTGGAGGAGACCGCATGGCGTCGCGTACGCACGAACCAGAACCCCTGCTCACCCCGGCAGAGGTCGCATCGATGTTCCGCGTCGACCCGAAGACGGTGACCCGGTGGGCCAAGGCGGGCAAGCTCAGCGCGATTCGCACGCTGGGCGGCCACCGTCGCTACCGTGAGTCGGAGGTGCGTGCTCTGCTCCAGGGTCAGATCCCGCACCAGCGTCAGGGCGACTGAGCTGCACAACCGGAGGGCTGACGTCCTCCTACATACCCCCCATGGCCAAAGCTCCGCCACGCTGCCCCCGCAGCGGGACGGAGCTTTGGTCATTTCCGGGTCAGGGGACGAGTGCTCCGTCGCGGAGCGTGACGACCCGGTCGGCCATCTCCATGAGCGCCGCGTCGTGGGTGGCGACGAGTGCGGTCATGCCCCGGGCGTGGACCAGGGCGCGGAGCAGGTCCATGATCTGGCGGCCGGTCTCGGAGTCGAGCTGGCCGGTCGGTTCGTCGGCGATGAGCAGCTGCGGGTCGTTGGCCAGCGCGCGGGCCACCGCCACGCGCTGCTGCTGGCCGCCGGACAGCTCGTAGGGCCGCTGGTTGGCGTGCCCGCCGACCCCGACCAGCTCCAGCAGCACCGACACCCGCTGGTCCCGCTCGGCCGGCGGGACCTTCGCCAGCCGCAGCGGCACGCCGACGTTCTCCGCCGCGGACAGGATCGGCACGAGGCCGAACGACTGGAACACGAACCCGATCACGTCCCGGCGGAGCGCGACCAGCTGCTGCTCGGCCGCCGAGGTGATCTCCTGCCCGGCGATGAAGACCTTGCCCGAGGTGGGCCGGTCCAGCCCGCCGATGATGTTGAGCAGGGTCGTCTTGCCCGCGCCCGACCTGCCGCGCACCGCGACCAGCTCGCCGCGGCCCGCGGTGAACGACACGTCGCGCACCGCGTGCACGACCTTGCCCGCCCGGCCGAAGTCACGGCTGACGTTTTCCACCCTGACCAGTTCCTCAGCCACGGCGCACCTCCACATGGTCGGACTCCAGGTTCAGCTTCACCCGGTCCTTGAGTTCCAGTTCCTGCACGAACGACTGGGGCAGCTGCATCCGCCCGGCCCGGTCCAGCACCGCGTACTCCTCGCTGACCAGCTCGGTGCCACCGTCAGCGGTGGCCCGCGAGCTGCGGCGCACCTCCGAGGCCAGCCGGCCGTCGCGGATCGCCACGGTACGCCGGACCTGCGTGGCCACGTTCGGGTCGTGGGTCACCACCACCACGGTCACCCCCAGCTCGGCGTTGATCGTCTGCAGCGCGGTGAACACGTCCGCGGCGGTCGACTCGTCGAGCTCACCGGTCGGCTCGTCGGCGAACAGCACCTCCGGGTCGTTGGCCACCGCGAGGGCGACCGCGCAGCGCTGCTGCTCGCCGCCGGACATCTGATCCGGGCGGCGGTCCGCGCAGTAGCCGACGCCGACCATCTCCAGCAGCTCCATCGCCCGCTCGCGCGCCTTGCGGCCCGAACGCGTGCCCGCCAGCTTCATCGGCGTGATCACGTTCTCCAGCGCGGTCAGGTACGGCAGCAGGTTGCGGCCGGTCTGCTGCCAGACGAAGCCGACCATGTGCCGCCGGTACGACAGCCGCCGCCCCGCCTTCATGGTGAGCAGGTCGTACTCGCCCACCCGGGCGATGCCCGCGGTCGGCACATCGAGCCCGGACAAGATGTTGAGCAGCGTCGACTTGCCCGACCCGGACGCCCCGACGATGGCCAGCAGCTCACCGCGGTCCACCACGAGGTCGAGGCCCTGCAGGGCGACCACCTCGACACCCTCGGTCTTGTAGATCCGCACCAGCCCGTCGCAGACCAGGTGCCCGCGCAGCCGGTCCGCGCCCCCGGCCCGGTCGGCGGCCCGCTGCGCGGCACGTGCCTGCAGCGTCGCCAGGTCCGGCGGGCTCGTGATCTCATTCGTCGTCGACATCAGCTCTCTCCCGCGTCGAAGGAACCAAGCCGCAGCACCTCGCCGAGGCGCAACCGGCGGTTGAACAGGGTCTCCACCGCAAGCGCGGTCAACATCCCGATGATCACCAGCACCAGCGAGGCGCCGACGATCACCGGGTCGAACGTGACACCCACGGACAGGCCGTCGGTGAACTGCGACAGCCCCAGGGCCGGGGCGATCAGATGCGGCACCGCCGTGCCCACGACCGCGCCGGTCACCACCGCCACGACCACCACCGGCATCAACTCCACCAGCAGCAGGCGGCGGCCCTGACCCCGCGACAGGCCCATGGTCCGCAGCCGGGACAGCACCGTGCCCCGGCCCCGCGCCCCCGACACCACCGCGAAACCGATCGCGAGCAGCGCCAACGCCACCCCGGCACCCGCGCCGATGGCGTACGCGAACGTCACCACCGCGTTGATGCTGGCCTTGTCCAGCTCCGCCCGCGCTTGCTCCCAGGTGATCACGTCAGTGACCTCCTCGTACGCGCGCGGCCGGAAGCCCTCGTTGGCCCAGCGCTCCTGACCCGCGGCGCCGACCTCGCGCAGCCGCTCCGGGTCGGGGTCACCGGCGACCAGGTAGCCGTTCGGCGTGAACGCCTTCTGAGCGTCGGTCTGCACCGCCTGCCACGGCACGACGATGAAGTTCGACGCGCCGTTGGCGATCGGCGGGAAGCCGTCGACCACGGCGGCGATCCGGAATTCGTATTGCCGACCGCGCAGTGTGACCGCGCCGTGGTCGCCGCCGAGCTGCTTGGCGACGCCTGGGGAGACCAGGACCGGTACCTGTGCGCCGGGCACCGCCTCGGTGAACTCCTTCGGCGGGGTCACGTCGACTCCGGAGTCCGCCACCACCTTGGCGTACGCCTGCCCGTCGAGCACCAGCGCGTACACCGTGCCGAGCCGCTTCTGATCGACGACCAGATCGCTGGCCCCGTCGACCATGTACTGGGACACCGCCGTGACACCGGGCACCGCGGCCAGCTCGGCCTCGGTGGCGTCGTCGAAGAAGTACCCGTCGACCTTGACGTCGGCGGGCAGGCGCAGGTCGGTGGCCCGGTCGCGGCCCTCGTCGATGGTGCTCGCCACGGCCACGCTGAACACGGCCGTGCTGACCGCGACGACCAGCACCGCGACCGGCCCGATGACCGCGCCCGCGGTGCGGCCCGAGCGGGACAGGCCGAGGAAGCTCACCGCGCCGCGCCCACGGGCGGCCAGCCTGCCCAGCCGGCTCACCACCGGCGGCACCAGCCGCACCATCGCGACCGCCGCCCCGGCGGCCAGCAGCGCCGGCACCGCGGCCAGGTAGACGTCGACCCCGGCGGCGGTGCTCAGCCCGCGGCTGCGCAGCAGCCACACGCCCAGCCCCGCCAGCACCAGCAGGCTCAGCTCCGCGGTGCGCCGCTTGACGCCGACCCGTGCCGTGGCCAGGTCGGCCCGCTCGCCGGAGAAGGAGGGGTTGCGGGCCGTCCGCATGGTCATGACCGGCACCGCCAGCGCCGCCAGCGCGGTGAACAGGGCCAGCACCGGCCAGGTGACCGCGGGACGTCCGGTCACCGCGGCGCCGAGCAGGCCACCGGCCACCGCCGGGGGCACCACCAGCAGCGACTCCAGCAGCGTGTACGAGCCGATGGTGGCGATGGCCCCGCCGCGCGCCCGCAGCAGCGCGAACTCGCCCCGGCGGCGGGTCACGGCGACCCGGGCCGCCAGCAGCACCAGCCCGGCCAGCGTGATCAGCGCGCCCATCTGCACGACGGCCAGCAGCGCCGCCCCGGCCCGGGCCTTGTCGGCGAACTTCGCGAGCTGCGAGTCCAGGCTGGTCAGCAGGGTCGCGTCGAGCCCCTGCCGCCGGGCGACGGTGACCGCCTCCACGACCTCGGGCAGCACGCCCGCGTCGAGCTTCGCCGTGTCGACCCGGTAGCGCCACTCGTAGACGATCCCGACGAGGTCCTTCACCCGGTCGAGGCCGAACTCGTCGGAATAGAGCACCGCGCGGTACGGGTCGCCGTCGTCGTTGGGCAGGTAAGCCCGCAGCCCGAACGGCGCGGGTTCCCAGAAGGTGCCGTTCTCGTCGTGCGGCCGCACGATGCCGACCACCTGGACCGGCACCTCCCGGTGGAACAGGAACGTGCTGCCGACCTTCTGCCGCAGCTTGTCGGCGTTCCACTCGGTGAGCACGACCTCGATCGGGCCCACGGTGCCCGGCTGGGTCTTCGGGAAGCGGCCCTCGACGAGGTCGACCTGCTCCTCCAGCCCGTTGCCGGCGCGCAGGCTGAACAGCATCGCGCCCTGCTTGTTGTCACCAGGCAGGCCGGTGCCGGTCACCCAGGACTCGTCCAGCGTCGTGGTCGCCGCCCACCAGGACTGCTCGATCCGCTCGCGCAGCGCCGGGTAGAGCACGGCCTGCTGCTGGTCCAGCTTGCCGTCCGGCTTCCAGTTGTCGCCCTTGTCCTTGAGGCCACGGTAGGTGAGGTCCCGGGACGTGTAACTGAGCTGCGCGATGTCGTTGCGCAGGCCTTCGTCGGTCAGCCGGTTCGCGGCACGTGGCGCGCCGACCACCAGCACTCCGGCCAGCAGTGTGAGTGTGCCGAGCAGCGCCAGCGGCCCGGCCGTGGCCCGTACCCGGGCGATCCAACCCTTCACCGGTCAGCTCCGATCCGCAGCTGGGCCGCGGCCAGCCGCTGCCGCATCGTGGTGGCCACCAGCCCGGCCATCACCAGGGTGAGGACGAGCAGGGCGGCGGCGGTGCCCAGCACGGGCAGCCAGTCCGTCGTGGTGAGCGCGGGCGGCACCGGCCGGCTCGCGCTCGGGGTGAGGATGACCAGCGGCCCGGTCGTCCGGGCGACCAGCAGGCCGACCACCAGGCCGACCGCCACACCGAGCCCGGCCAGGAACGCCTGCTCGATCATCAGTGCGCGGGCGAGCAGCCGTGGCGTCGCGCCCAGGGTGTTGAGCACCGCGAGCTCGGCGACCCGCCGCCGGGCGGTTGCGCGCACGTCGACGGCGACGCCGACCAGGGCCAGGCAGATCGCGCCGAGCGCGGCGATGAACAGGGCGATCCGCGCGCCGACGCCGAACGGGTCGTCCGCCGCGTGCACGGCCAGCGCCTTCCGGTCGACGGTCTGCAGGTTGGGCAGCGGTCCGGCCGCCGCGGCGGCCTCGGCGTGCCGGGCCGGGTCGGTCTGCACCCACCACTCGGTGATGTTGGGCGGACGCCAGCCGGCCTGCTGGAAGTGGGTGCTCAGCGCGGGCATGTCGACCAGCAGCGCGGCCTGGTCCACCCCGCCGGGCAGCGCGGTGAGCTGCCCGACGATGTGCACCTCGACGTTGCTGCTGCCCCACAGCGGGATGGCCAGCTTCGCGCCGACCTCGGTGTGCAGCGACGCGAGCACCTCGGGCGTGGCCAGCGCCGGGACGGTGAGTTTGTCGCTCACCGGGCGCAGGTTGAACGCGAAATCCGGGATCTCGCCGAAACCGCCCAGGTTCAGCAGCTCGACCCGGGCCGTGTTGCCTTCGACCCGCTGGAGCCCCTGCAGGGAGGAGGTGGGAATGCCCCAGGTGGTGTTGCCGCCGTCGAGGCTCAGCGGCGTGGCCGTGCCTCCTGCGCCCACCGCTGCCAGGTCGCTGAGCTGCCACACGATCGGGACGCCGCCCGGCAGTTCCGGCCCGTCCACGGCGAACCCGGTCAGCCGCAGGCGCGGCGTACGGGGCAGCGCCACTTCGAAGGCGTACGCGTCGGAGTCCTCGTCGCCGGCCACCGACACCTGGTGGATCGCACCGTGCTCGTCGGTGAGCACCAGCGCCGTCACCTCGCGCGGGTGGGCGAGCCACTCGCCCTCCGGGCCGGTGACGTGCACCGTGCCGCGCAGCGCCGTCGTGCCCTCTGGCAGGTCGACGCCCGGCTGGCGGTGGCTCTCCGCCGCGGCGGCGGCCAGCTGTGCGGGCGCGTCGCCGAGATCGGGGCGCAGCCGCAGCACGTCACCGGCGGCCGTCGTGTCGATGGCCAGGACCGTGGTCGGGGTCGCCTTCTCGCCGGTGTCCATGCGGGTCCGCCAGGCCGGCAGGGCCGTGGTGACCCCGGGCAGCGCGGCGAGCTGGTCCACCCGGCCGGGCGGCACCGACCAGGCCGTCTCGATCAGGCGCAGATCCGCGCCCGCGGTGTGGTCGGCCTGGTCCACCTGGGACTGCCGGGCGGTGGCGGCCAGCGTCCAGGCCAGCGTGCTGACCGCGACGCTCAGCGCGAGCAGCAGCACCGGGCCGGCGTGCGGGCGGCGTCCGGCCTGCCAGACGCCGAGCTGGGCGGCGAACCACGGCCGCCGGTCCACCCGGCGCTCCAGCAGCCGGGTCAGCGGCGGCAGCAGGCGCAGCGCGAGCACCGCGCCCGCGAGCACGCCGAGCGGCCCGGCCGCGGCCAGCAGCGGGTCGATGCCGAGCTTGCCGGCGACGCCGGACAGCGGCGACTCGTACTGCTGGAGCTGGTACCAGGCCAGCCCGGCGAAGCCGATGAGGGCGAGGTCCAGGCCGGTGCGCTGGGCGGCGGCGGCGCGGCTGGGCCGCGAGCGGGCCGCCAGGTCCGCGACGTAGGTGCCGCCGCCGCGCATGGCGGGCAGGAGCATCGCCAGCACACAGCCCAGCCCGGCGGCCGCGGCGACGGCGATGGTCGCGCGGGTGATCCCGGCCTCCAGCCGCAGGCTCACGTTGCTCAGCGCGGGCAGCCGCGCGACGAGGCCCAGCAGCGGGGCGACCAGCAGCGGGGCGAGCACGGCGGCGGGCCCGGCGATCAGCAGCGCCTCGCGGGCGGCCAGGCCGGCCAGCTGGCCGCGAGACGCGCCGCGGGCGCGCAGCAGCGCGGTCTCCGCCCGGCGGCCCTCGGTGAGCAGCGCGGCGAGCAGCAGCAGCGCGTACCCGCCGAGGATGGAGATCAGCAGCAACGGGGTGAGCAGGTCGGACCGGCCGACGAGGCTGGCCTGCTGGATCCGGTCGACCAGTCGCTCCAGGTGCGTGCCGGCCTGGCCGCCGTCGCCGTAGCCAAGCTCCTCGGTCACCTCCGGCAGGGTCCGCACCGCGTTGCGGGCGGCGATCAGCTGCGGCAGCTCGGCCCGGGACAGGTCCGGCGTCACCACCCAGCCGCTGTTGCCGAGGTAGGACCAGTCGCGGAAGAAGTCCGCACGGGGCAGCACCAGCGGGCCGTACGTGCTGCGCCCGGCCTCGACGCCCTCGGCCATCTCCGGCACGAGCAGCCAGTACGGGTCCTCTTCCCGGTTCGCGGCGAAGACGCCGCTGACCACCACGCGCTGGTTCTTCTTGGTGATGCCGTTGGCGAAGGCGACCTCGGAGCCGACCTGCAACCCCAGCGCCTGCGCGGCGGCCTCGCCCACGACGACCTGCTGCGGGTTCGAGCCGGCCGCCGGCCACGTTCCGGAGACCAGGCGGGCGTGCTCGGCCAGCTCGTCCAGGAACATGACCCGGGCGTACACCACGCCATAGCTGTCGGCCGTGGCGTCACCGGTGTCGCTGGTGAACCGCAGGCCGCTCGCGTAACCGGCCGAGCCGAACTCGACCTTCGTGCCGGCGAACCGGGCCGCGAACGACTCGCGCAGCTTGCCGTCGGTCTCCCGCCAGGACTGCTCCGAGAATGACTTGCCGACCTCGGTGCCGGTCGAGGACCAGCCGCTGCCACCGGTGCGGGAGGGCAGGCGCACCTGCACGGCGCGCTCGTCCGGCGGGGCCGCGGCCACGGCCGCCCGGCCGCCCGCCTCGATCACCGCGCCGCTGTAGCTCGCCAACCCCACCAGGAGCGTCGTCGAGATCAGTGCTGCCGCCGCGGCGGCAGTCAACAGGCCCTTCGCGCTATAGGCCCGCCGACGTGCCAGCATGACGCCTCCCTGATCGTTTGCGCTTCAACTTCTGTATGAGTTGAGACGACAGGGAGGGGGTTCGCAGACAGTGGCGGCTGTTACCCGAATGTGATGACCAACGGGGCGGTATGCCCCTTTCACCCCGGACCGCGAATACCCACAGTGAGCTGCGCGAATGCCGAACGGCGCGCAGCGGCCAGGTCGGGGCTGTGCCCGCCGGCCCAGGACCAGAGCGCGCTGTCCCACGCGGCCTGGGCCGCCCCGGCGACCAGCAGCGGGTACGGGTGGGACTCGGGCACCCCGCACCGCGCCGCGACGAAGCGGCTCACCAGGCTCCGCAACTCCTCACTGATCACCAGGTACGCGCTCAGCAGCGTCGGCTGCTCGGTGAGCAGGCGCAGGCGGGCCCGGATCTGCGCGAGCTGGACCTCGTCGGTGATGTCGGCCCCGTCCAGCACGGCGCGCACCGACTCCAGCGGCGGCTCCCCGCCGGGGCGGGCGGCCAGGGCGGTGCGCAGCTGCTCCACCCGCGAGTGGCCGACGTCGCCGAACAGCACGTGCTGCTTGGACGCGTAGTAGCGGAAGAAGGTGCGCACCGAGACGCCGACCTCGGCCGCGATGTCCTCCACCGTGGTCTGCTCGAAGCCCTGCCGGGCGAACAGCGCCAGCGCCGCGTCCTCCAGCGCCTCGCGGGTGTGCTGTTTGTGCTGTTCCCGCCGGTTGATCACCCGTCCGGTCATTCACTCATCCTGAAGGCGTTGTTGCGTACCGTCAAAGTCCCCCTCGGTTATGCGCCCGGGTTGTTCGATATAGCAGCATTCAAGTTCTATGCCCCGCTACCGTCGGACCATGGTCGCCCATCGACTGGTGCGGAACCTGCTGGGAGGGGCAGCGGTACTCGCTGCCCTGCTCTTCGTCGTCTTCGGGCTGCCGGCCCTCAACCGGGCCGTGCCGACCGACCGCTCCCTCGCCGGGCACCTCTACGAGGTGGGCGCGGGCGTCAGCGTGCAGCCGCCGCCCGGAGCCCGGGTCGACGCCAGCAAGACCCGCCCCGGCGACGAGCGCGCCACCGTGCTGTTCCTGGTCGGCGACGTGCGCTACGCGATCGTGGTGCAGCCGTTCGGCGGGCAGATCGCGGAAGCAGCCGACAAGCTGCGCACGAAGATCAAGGCGACGCAGGGCTACCAGGTCACCGGCGACGAGGGCGGGGTGAACACGGCCAGCGGGCTGTCCGGCCTGGCCGGCGGATACACCGCGCCCGGCCGGTGCGGCCGGTACGCCGTGTTCCTCGCCGACGGGCGCTCGATCGAGGTCACCGTCAGCGGCGCGCAACTCGAACTGCAGCGCGAACTCGCCGGCATCGACGACTCGATCAGCTCCATCCGGTACGGCGGTGGCCGGTGACGGTCGCGGGCCGCTCCGGGGGGCGGCGCTGGCGGTTCTCCGTACGCCCGACGCCCCGCGCGGCGCGAGCGCTCAAGTCGCTGCAGCTGCCCGCGTTCTGGCTACTCGGCCTGATCATGCTGGCCGGCCTGGTGCGCCTGCTGGAGATCCTGCGCACGGACATGGCCCGCTTCCCGATCGCCACCACCGCCGCGGTGCTCCTGTTCGCCCTGTACGCCGTGCCGTTCTGGCTCTTCATCGCGTCCATGGACTTCCTCGAACGCGAGCCGCCGCTGCTCATGGCGACCGCGTTCGCCTGGGGCGGCGCGGTGGCCACCACGGCGGCGATCCCCGGCACCCAGGCCGTGCACGACCTGGTCGCCAAGCTGATCTCACCGGCCTTCGCCGCGACCTGGGGCTCGGCGATCGCCGGACCGACCATCGAGGAGCTGCTCAAGGCACTCGGCGTCGTGATGATCGTGCTGGTCGCCCGCAAGCAGATCAACAGCGTGCTGGACGGCATGGTCTACGGCGCGCTCATCGGGCTCGGCTACCAGGTCGTCGAGGACATCGTGTTCGCCGTCAACGCTGTCGCGCTGCGTGGCCAGGGCGACGGCGTCGGTCCCGTGATCGCCACCTTCTTCCTGCGCGGCTTCCTGGCCGGCCTGTGGAGCCACACCCTGTTCACGGCGCTCGCGGGCGCGGGCATCGCCTGGTTCGTGGTGCGCACCGACAAGCCGATGTGGTGGCGGCTCGGCGGGCTCGGCCTCGGCCTCGGGCTGGCCTGGCTCACCCACTTCGTGTGGAACTCGCCCCTGTTCGCGGACGGACTGGGCTCCGGGGCCGCCGGAGTGCTGCTCGGCATGCTCGGCAAAGGGCTGCCCGCGCTGGCCATGGTGCTGGCCCTGCTGTGGGTGGCCCGGCATCGCGAGGCCCACTACTACGTCGCGCAGCTCGCCCGGCTGCACGACCGGAACATCGCCACCCCCGGCGAGCTGCAGATCATGGGCCACGGCCACCTGCGGGCCGACGCCCGCCGCTACGGCCGGGCCCGCTGCGGCCGGGCCGGTGAGCGGGCGGTACGCGGCCTGCAGACCGCGCAGGCCCGGTTCGCGGTGGAGCTGAGTCGGGTCGATCACATCGCGCCCGGCGACATGCTGCTGGTGCACTGCCGCGACGAGGTGCTCGCCCAGCGGCAGCGCCTGGTGAACCTCGGCCACCCCGAAGCGGTCGTCTCGCCGATGCGCCCCGCCGTTCCCCGCGTGGTCGTGCTCGGCGCCCTCTTCGCCGTCGCCCTCTTCCTGCTCATCTGGCAGGCCATCCGCCACCTCAACGCCGCCTGACCGCCGCCGAACCCCGAGCCGCAACTCTTGAAAAGTCGCGCCCTCCAGGACTCCTGGAGGGC
>NZ_JBHTAC010000025.1:0-101980 GCF_042663325.1 Catellatospora aurea | reverse complement strand
CCGGCAGCATCGGCTCGGTGTTCTGAATGTGCCACCAGTTGATGGTCTGCGGACCGTCGGGCGTGGTCGGTTCGTCGCCGCCGCAGGCGCTGAGCAGGTAGGCGCCGGCGCCTGCACCGGCGATGCCCAGCAGCGTTCTACGGGAGAGGTGCGCTGTCATGAGGCGTCCCTTCGCGATACAAATCAGGTGCTCGGGTATGCCGAACGAGTCGGCGGGAGGTGCCCGGAGCCGGCCCGAAAGTTTCTGCCCGGGGGCCGGTATTTTCGCTTGATGGCGCGCACGTTACGACGTGTCTACACGGTAGGTCAAGGGCTGTCGCATCTCGGTCCGAACCGTTACCGTGAGCGAGAATCCCGCCATCCTCGGACCTGATATTCCGGTCTGTTTCCGGAAGATCGGCGGGCGACCGGCCGTCAGGCGCTGCAGAGGAGAACACATGTCGACGGAGATCGCAGACGTGGCCACCGCCGCCCGGTCGATCCGCAACCCCGTCCTGCCCGGGTTCCACCCCGACCCCTCGATCCTGCGCGTCGGCGACGACTACTACCTCGCCACCTCCACCTTCGAGTGGTACCCCGGCGTCCGCGTCCACCACTCCCGCGACCTCGTCCACTGGCGCCCCATCGGCGGCATCGTCACCGAACGCCGACTGCTCGACCTACGCGGCTGCGGCGACTCCAACGGCATCTGGGCACCCGACCTCACCTGGCACGACGGACTCTTCCACCTCGTCTACAGCGACGTCGCCAGCTTCGCCAGCGGCTACTGGGACCCCCAGAACTACCTCACCACCGCCCCCGACATCACCGGCCCCTGGTCCGACCCCGTGCGGCTGCACGCCCACGGGTTCGACGCGTCGCTGTTCCACGACGAGGACGGCACGACCTGGCTGCTCAACATGAGCGCCGACTGGCGGCCGGGCCGCAATCGCTTCGGCGGCATCGAGATCCAGCAGTACGACCGCGAGCAGCGGCGCCTGGTCGGCGAGCGGCGCATCATCTTCACCGGCACTCCGGCCGGTCTGACCGAGGGCCCGCACCTGTACCGCCACGACGGCTGGTACTGGCTGGTCACCGCCGAGGGCGGCACCAGCTGGGACCACCAGGTGACGGTGGCGCGTTCGCGGGACCTGTTCGGTCCGTACGAGGTGGATCCGGCCGGGCCGCTGCTGACCTCGGTCGGACGGCCCGACCTCACCCTGCAGAAGGCCGGACACGGCAGCCTGGTCCGGACCCAGCACGGCGACTGGTACCTCGCCCACCTGGCCGCCCGCCCGTACACCCCGCTCGGCAACTGCGTGCTCGGCCGCGAGACCGCCATCCAGAAAGTCGACTGGACCCCCGGCGGCTGGCCGGCCGTCCCCGGCGGCATCCCCGCCGACGAGATCACCGCACCCGGCCTGCCGGAGCACCCGTGGCCCGCCGAACCCGCCACCGACCACTTCGACGCGACCGAACTCGGCACCGCCTGGTCGACGCTGCGCCGTCCGGCCACGCCGGACTGGGTGGACCTGCGTTCGCGGCCCTCGCACCTGCGCGTGTACGGGGGGCAGTCGCCGGTCGGCAAGCAGACCCCCAGCCTGGTCGCCCGCCGCGTCGGCGCGACCCACTGCTCCCTGGAGACCGTCGTCGAGTTCGACCCGGCCGATCACCGGCAGCTCGCCGGGATCACCGGCTACTACAACACCCAGAACTGGTACTACGCGTACCTGACCCGGGCCGACGACGGCCGCCGCCTGCTGGAGGTGCTCAGCTCGAACAGCGGCAAGCGCACCGCCCACCCGGAGCTGTCCGTCGACGTGACCGGGGTGGACCGGGTCGGCCTGAAGGTGGTATTCGACGGTCCGGCGCTGCGGTTCGCGTACCACACGGGGGTCGGCTGGCAGGAGATCCCGGCGACGTTCGACGCGACGATCCTGTCCGACGAGCACGCCGCCCGCGAGGTCGACGGCGAGCCCGCCGCCTGGGGCTTCACCGGCGCGTTCCTCGGCCTCTGGGTCCAGGACCTCGGCGCCGACGGCGCGTACGCCGACTACGACCACGCCACCTACCTGGAGCCCTGACCGCTCCCCCACCCGCAGGCGAAGGAAGGGCACCTTCATAACGGACGTCCGTGTAGAAGGTGCCCTTCCTATCAGCCGATGCGGAGGCCGAGGGACTGCGCGATGGTGATGGCCTGGGCGGCGTCGACGACGGCGTCGCGGAGTTCGACCTCGTTGGGGTGCAGGGCGGTGAGGTCGCTGCCGCGCAGGTCGCAGCGGTTGAGTTTGGCCTTGGCCAGGTGCGCGCCGGACAGGTCCACCGCCGTGATCGTCGCGCCGTCGCACAGGGCGGAGGTCAGGTCGGCCTCGCGCATGCGTACGCCGGAGAAGGTGACCCCGCGCAGGTCGGCGTCGGACAGGTTGACGAACGACCAGTCGCCGCCGGTCACCCGCAGCGGCCGCAGCGTGCACTGCTCGAACACGCTGCCGGTCAGCTTGCAGCCGGTGAACTCGGCCTCGAACAGGTTGCAGCGCAGGAACCGGCAGCGCAGGAACGCGCTGTCGGCGTGCCGGGAGGCGTTGAACTTGACGTTGCCGAACACGCACTCCTCGAACACGGCGTTCCGGCTGGACAGCTCGGTCATGTCGACGTCACGGAAGGTGCAGCGCAGGAAGTGCCGCTCCACCAGCTCGTCGCCGTACCAGTCCTCGCCGGAGAAGCTCGCGTCCTCTGTCCCCTCAGCCATCCGGCCAGCCTATGCCGCTACGGGAGCCGGCGGCACGACGGCCTGCGGAACCGGTTCCGGGGCGCGCATACGGCGGACCGCCGGGACGGCGAACAGGGCCAGCGCGGCGAGCACGCCCACCAGCGTCATGGTGTACAGCGTCGGGCGCAGGCCGAACTGCTGCGCGACCGGACCGGCGACGGCCAGCCCCAGCGGCATCAGGCCCGCGGTCAGCAGGTAGTCGTAGGAGCTGACCCGCGACAGCGCCGCCTGCGGCACGTTGGCCTGCAGCGACGTCTCCCACATCGTGAACGCCAGCGCCACCGCGACCCCGGTGACGGCCTCCAGTGCGGCGATCACCGGGACGGTCGGACCGGCCCCGATGATCAGTGCCTGGCAGGACGCGACGGCCAGCGCCGCGGCGGCGACGATCAGCGGACGGCCGATGCGCACGCGAAGCGCGATCACGTCGCCGACGACGGAGCCGACACCGAACGCCGCCACGACCACCGACCAGGCCGCCGCGCCGCCGAACTCCTGCTCGGACAGCACCGGCCCGAGCACGAACACCGACGGCAGCACCACCACGTGATACACCGACAGCGTGGCGAGCATCGACCAGACCCAGGTCCGCGACACGACCTCGGTGAAGCCCTCGCGCAGCTGGGCGAAGAAGCCGCCCTGCGGAGCGTCCGCGGGGTCCGCGGCGCGCGGCTTGAGCCGGGCCAGGAACGCGGCGCTGACCGCGAAGCTCAGCGCGTCGAGGGCGATCGCCCCGCCCGGCCCGACCAGAAAGATCAGGCCGCCTGCCAGCGCCGGTCCGGCGACCAGGCCGGTCGACATCACCAGGCCGCGCAGCGCGTTGGCCTCCTGCAGCCGCTCCGGGCCGACGATCAGCGGCATCAGACCGCCGGCCGCCGGTGCGAAGAAGGCGTCGGCGGTGCCGAACACCGCCATCAGCACGACCAGCTGCCACACCTGCGCCGTGCCCGTCAGCAGCAGCGTCGCCACCATGGCCTGGCTCACGAAGCGGACCAGATCGGAGACGAGCATCACCCGCTGCCGGGGCAGCCGGTCCGCCCATACGCCACCGGCCAGCGCGAACACCAGGAACGGGATGAACGTGGCCGCGCTGACCAGGCCCACGTCGGCGGCGTCCGCACCGGGGATGGACAACACGGCGAACGGCATGATGACCATGCTGATCCGGTCGCCGACCATGGACAGCGCCTGGCCGTAGAAGTAGCGGGCGAACTGGCGTTCCTCGCGCAGCACGGCCGGCAGCAGCGACCTCATGACTACCCTCTTCTCAGCTTTCGAGGACGGGCGGAAGCGGCCGCGTTCCTGCTGGTGACAGCCCAGGCTAGGAGGCCGGGCGGTCGCCCGGCAACGCATTTCCGGCGGTCGACCCCGGCCGGTACGCGGTCTACGATGCGACGATGCCGTCCCCTCGACCTGGCCTGCGCCGCCCGGTGCTCGGCGTCACGCTGGTGCTCGCCGCCGCCGTCGGCCTGGCCTGCGGGGTCAAGCCGCAGCAGTCGAACGTCACCGGCGAGGGCACCCCGGCCGCGTCCGCGCCGGCCGCTTCGCCGGAGTCCGCGCCGACGGCGAAGCTCGGCCAGAGCATCGAGACCAGTGGCGGGCTGGGCGACAACCGGGTGGCGTACACGGTCAGCAGGCTGACCCGGCACACGGTCGCGCCGGACAGCGCGCTGGTGCGGCCGAAGAAGGGCGTGTTCGTCGCGATCACGGTCGAGGTGAAGGTGAGCGCGGGCAAGACGTACGCCTGCTTCTGCGACTTCGCGCTGGTCGCCGCGGACGGCACGCTGTTCGAGCCGGTGCTGCCGTTCGGCTTCGACAGCGGCATGCAGTCGGTCACCCTCAACACCGGGGAGAAGGCGGGCGGGGTGGTCGTGTTCGACGTGCCGAAGGACGCCGCCGACGGGCTGCGGGTGCAGTTGCGGCCCGACATCACCAACGACGTGCGCGGCTACTGGACTGCCTGAACGTCTTTGCGCCGCCAGAACTGGCGCGGGGCGTAGCCGTCGCGGCGCAGCCAGTGCTCGGTGTACACGATGCGCTCCGCCTCGACGACCACCAGCGGACCCGCCGGCGGCTCGGCCAGCGGTCGGGACCGCTCGACGTGGTCGCTCTGCCAGCGGAAGGCCTCCCAGTGGTGGTCGAACTCCGCGTCGCCGGGCTCCAGCGTCCGCGCCCTGCCGAACAGCTGCGCGCCCCGGCTGCTGGCCTGCCCGACCAGCGGCGCGAACACGCCGACGGAGATCCGGGGGTCGGCGGCGAGGTTGCGCATCTTCGGCGAGGTCGCCATGGCCGTGAACATCACCGCGAAGTCGAGGTGGTAGTAGCGCACCGGGGTGGCCAGCGGGCCGTCCGGGCCGGCGGTGGCCAGCACGCACATGTTCTGCGCGGACAGCAGGTTGAGGATGCGCTCTTCGAGCCGTTCGCGCGGCAGCCGCCGGGTCGGCGACGGCCCGGCCAGCCAGGGGTTCGTCACAGCCATGATCGAGTCTCGCACGGCCGCGTGCGGTGGCAGGACATGGGTGCGGCCGCATTTGCTCTGCACCCAAAAGCTTGCTCTGCACCCGCGGACGCAACAGCACCGACCCGTTGCGCCGATGGGTGCAGAGCAAGGGAATGGGTGCAGAGCAAATGCGCTGCGGGAGGTATCCCCTTCGGCCGCGCCGCGGCGGCCGGGTCGTACCGCGCCAGGAATCGAGTCAGACGCCGAAGAACAATGGCGACTCCAGGATGATCAGCAGGCCGATGGCGATGAAGACGGCCGGAACCAGCCAGTGGCCATGGCGCTCGATGAAGGCCACGACGCGGGGGTGCGCGCCGAGCCAGGCCGCGGCGGCGCACCAGACAGCGACGAGGGCCAGGAAGACGGCGATGGTGACGAGGCGTCGGTGACGCCGATGGTGCGGAACACGGGTGTGTAGACGGCAATGTTGTCGGCGCCGTTGGCGACGGTGAGCCCGGCGACGGCCGTCGCGGTGGTGGCCACAGCCGGCGGCGGGCCGCCGTCGCCGCGGGAGCGCAGCGTGTGGGTCAGGGCGCGGACGCCGAGCAGCAGCGGGATGAGGCCGAGCAGGCCGATCCAGCGGTCGGGCACCACGGTCAGGCCGGCGGCGGCCAGCGCGGATGCGCCGACCAGGGCGGCGATGCCGGCGTACTGGCCGGTCCAGATCTCCCAGCGGCGCGGGCGGCCGGTGGTGCGGCTGCTCAGGAACAGCACGGTGAGCACGATCAGGTCGTCGACGTTGGTGCCCGCGAACAGCGCGACGGCGGCGGCGACGGTTCCGGCCAGGTGATCCACGACCGGTAGCCTACGGCGACCCGCGCCCGGCCCCAGCGTGTCGGGTTCCACCTATTCAAATCTATCTACTTGACGTTCTATCCTCCTCAAGACCGGCAACCCCGGCGCACTCGACCCCGAGGAGTACGGCGTGAGAAGAAACCCCATCATCCGCGGCATTCTCGTCTTGTCCATGGCACTGGCCGGAGCCGTTGCCATCCCGGCCGCCCCTGCCGTCGCCCTGGCCCCGCCCGACATCTCGCTCACCGACATCCGCACCCACCTGCAGCAGTTCCAGACGATCGCGAGCAGCAACGGCGGCAACCGCCGTTCCAACACCGCGGGCTACACCGCGTCGGTGAACTACGTGTTCAACGCGCTGACCGCGGCCGGGTACAGCGTCGTCAAGCAGAACTGCACCTCGGGCTGCACCAGCGGCGCCGGGCCGAACATCATCGCGGACTGGCCGGGCGGCGACACCAACCAGGTGCTCATGCTCGGCGCGCACCTCGACGGCGTGTCCGCCGGGCCGGGCATCAACGACAACGCCTCGGGCTCCTCGATGCTGCTGGAGCTGGCCCTGACGCTGGCCGAGCAGAACCCGACCATGGTCAAGCACGTGCGCTTCGGCTGGTGGACCGACGAGGAGCAGGGCCTGAACGGGTCCGAGTTCTACGTCAACTCCCTGTCGTCGGCCGACCGCGCGAAGTTCACCGGGTACCTGAACTTCGACATGATCGCCTCCACCAACGGCGGCTACTTCATCAACCGCATCACGTCCAGCCTCGGCCAGACCATCAAGGCGTACTACGACGCGAACTTCCCGGGCCTGGCCCCGGAGGAGAACGTCGAGGGCGCGGGGCGGTCCGACGACGCGTCGTTCAACTCCGCCGGCATCCAGACCAGCGGCATCGCCGCCGGCGCGAGCGCCAACAAGACCTCGGCGCAGGTCACCAAGTGGGGCGGCACGACCGGGGACTACGACCCCTGCTACCACGCCTCGTGCGACACGTTCCCGAGCAACATCAACGACACGGTGCTGAACCGGGCCGCCGACGCGGCCGCGTACGCGGTGTGGACGCTCGCCGTGGGCACGCCCGCGGGCAACGACTTCTCGATGGCGGCCAGTCCCGCCTCCGGCAGCACCACGGCCGGCGGCTCGGTGACCTCCACCATCGGCACCACGGTCACCAACGGCAGCGCCCAGTCGGTCGCCCTGTCCGCGTCCGGCCTGCCCAGCGGGGCGACCGCGACGTTCAGCCCGGCGACGATCACCTCGGGCGGCTCGTCGACACTGACGATCGCGACCAGTGCGAGCACGCCGGTCGGCACGTACACGGTGACCGTCACCGGCACCGGCACCTCGGCGACCCGGACCACGACGTTCTCGCTGACGATCGCCGGGCCGCCCGGCTGCTCGGCCACCAACCCGACCGATGTCACCATCATCGACCAGGGCACCGTGGAGTCGTCGATCGCGATCACCGGCTGCACCGGCAACGCGGGTTCGGCGAGCACGGTCGAGGTGCACATCGTGCACACGTACGTCGGTGACCTGATCGTGAGCCTGGTCGCGCCCGACGGCACGCTCTACACGCTGCGCAACAAGACCGGCGGCAGCGCGGACAACATCGACCAGACGTTCACCGTCAACCTGTCGAGCGAGGTCGCCAACGGCACCTGGAAGCTGCGGGTGCAGGACGCGGGCCCGTCGGACGTCGGGTACATCAACAGCTGGACGCTGAACCTGGGCGGGGCGCTCCCGCCGGGCTGCGGCGGCACCAACGCCACCGACGTGACCATCGTGGACCTGGGCACCGTCAACAGCCCGATCACCGTCTCGGGCTGCACCGGCAACGCCTCGTCGACGTCGACCGCCGAGGTGCACATCGTGCACACGTACAAGGGCGACCTGGTGGTGACCCTGGTGGCCCCGGACGGCAGCACGTACGTGCTGCACAACCGGAGCGGCGGCAGCACGGACAACATCGACCAGACCTACACCGTCAACCTGTCGACCGAGGTGCGCAACGGCACCTGGAACCTGCGGGTCCAGGACGCCGCCTCGAACGACGTGGGCTACGTCAACAGCTGGACGCTGACCCTGTGACCGGCTGACCGGAACTCCGCTGCCCCGGGCCCGCACCGCCCGGGGCAGCGGCGCCCTCCGACGGGGAACGGCGTCACCCCCCAGGCGCCGCCGTCCCCCGTCACCGCGGGCGTCACGGGTGTCTGCCCGGCGCGCCGCCCCTCCTGCGGCACGGCGGGCAGCTCCCCGCGCCGTCCTAGCCCACGGCGTGTGCCCCCTGTGCCATCACCTGCTCCAGCAGGGTGACCAGGACTTCCTTGACCGACTCGCGGCGTCGCGCGTCGCACAGCCGCACCGGCACGTGCGGGTCGAGGTTGAGCGCCTGCTCGACCTCCTGCACCTGGTACACCCGCGCCCCGTCGAAGCAGTTGACCGCCACCACGAACGGGGTGCCGCGCTGCTCGAAGTAGTCGATGGAGCCGAACGCGTCCTCCAGCCGCCGGGTGTCGGCCAGCACCACCGCGCCGATCGCGCCGTACGCCAGCTCGTCCCAGACGAACATGAACCGCTCCTGCCCGGGCGTGCCGAACAGGTAGAGCACCATGTCGTCGTTGATGGTGATCCGGCCGAAGTCGAGCGCGACCGTGGTGGTGGACTTGGTCTCCACGCCGGCGGTGTCGTCCACGCCGATGCTCTCGTCGGTCAGCAGCTCCTCGGTGAGCAGCGGCGAGATCTCGCTGACCGCACCGACCAGCGTGGTCTTGCCGACGCCGAACCCGCCCGCGACCAGGATCTTGAAGGCGGCCGGGATGCCGCCCTCGTCGTCATAGGGCTCGGATGCCATCGATGACCGCCTTGAGAATGTCCGCGCTGGGGAGCTGGTTGACGTTGACGGGGGCGCGCCGCCGGACGAGCCGGCGTTCGAGCAGGTCGCTGAGCAGCACGCGCACCGTTCCGGCCGGCAGCCGCAGGTACGAGGCGATCTCCGCGACCGACACGGGGCGCTGGCACACCGCCATGATCTCGGCGTACACCGAACCCAGCCCGCCGTCGGAGGGCAGGGTGGGCCGGGTGGCCACGACGACCGCGATCAGGTCGAGGTCGCCGTGGCGCGGGCGGGTCCGGCCGGAGGTCATCGCGTACGGGCGGATCAGCGGCCCGGCCTCGTCGTCGACCCACAGCAGCCCGTCGCCGGGCATGCCGTCTGGTTGCAACGGCTGTGCCACGTTCACGGGTGGCTGCCGCGCGCCGGTGCGGTCAGGTACTGGCCCACCCGCACCACGAGCATCGCCATCTCGTAGGCCACCAGGCCCGCGTCGGCGTCCTTGCCCGCGACCACGGCCAGGCAGGCGCCGTTGCCCGCGGCCGTGACGAACAGGAAACCGCTGTCCATCTCGATGATCGCCTGGCGGGCCTTGCCCTTGCCGAAGCGCCGTCCCGCCCCGCGGGCCAGGCCGAACAGGCTCGCCGCGACGGCGGCGAGGTGCTCGGCGTCCTCCCGGCTCAGCTCCGCGGACGCGGCCATGAGCAGGCCGTCGGCGGACAGCACGATGGCCTTCTGGGCCTGCGCCACCCGTTCGACGAAATCGTCGGCGAGCCAGGCCAGGTCGGACGCTGCTCTCGTCTTCTGCTCCACGGTCATTCCCCTCCGCCTTGCCCTTCCTCGTGCCGCGGCGCTGTGCACGGGCTCGGCCGTCGCGGCAGTGCGGGCCGGTCCTCGGGCTCCGGCTCGGGCTCGCCCAGGCCGGGTTCGGTGGCGATCTGTTCGGCGGCGAGCCGGCCGCGCCGGCTGCCCTGCTGGTAGGCCGCGATCAGGCTGTAGACCTGGGACGCCGGGCGCTCGCCGGGTCCCGCGACGACGTCGCCGGACACCGGTTGCTGCGGTGCTCCCGCGGTCAGCCGTAACTCGACTCCCGGCGGCGACTCCGGCGGATCCGCCTCCACCCGTACGGACTCGGCCCGCTGCTCGGCCAGGGGCACCGCGGGCACGGCCGGTCGGGCCCGCACCGGCAGGCCCGACGGGGTGTAGACCGTGCCCTCGACCGGGCCACGCGGGGCGGGCACCACGCTGTCGACGGCCAGGACGGCGTCCGAGGTGGAGCCGTTGACCCGGGCGGCGATGGCGGTGGTGGCGGTGGTGGCGGCGGCTGCGGTCGCGGCGACGGCGGGCGCGGGAACGGCGGTCGGGCCGGTCGCGGGCGGCGCGGTCTCGTCCCCTGCCACCGGGTCGGCGGGAGCCTTCCCCGCGGGTGCCGCGGAAACCGGCACGCTGGGCGGCACGGCCGTGGCCGGCTCGCCCGCGGCAGGGACGGCCGCCACCGGCTCGCGCTGCGGCCGCTCGGCCGCGGGGCGGGGCGTGCGCACCGGCAGCGCGCCCGCGGGCTGCGCCGACAGGGAGGCGCGGCGGTCGCCGTCGTCGTCGGCGCTGACCCCGAGTTCGGCCACCGGCTGCGGCGGCGTGCCGGTGACGAGGCGGTGCTCGCCGCTGTCGTGGCCGGGCACGGGCGTCCAGGCGTCCGAGACCAGGCTCGACGGCAGCAGCACGATCGCTGTGGTGCCGCCGCCCGGCGAGGGCTGCAGCCGGACCTTGACGTGGTGGCGCTCGGCGAGCCGGCCGACGACGTACAGGCCGAGCCGGGGCGTGCCGGTGAGCAGGAACTCGGCGGGTTCGTGCAGCTGCGCATTGGCCTGTTCCAGGTCGGCGGCGGTCATTCCCAGGCCGTGGTCCTCGATCTCGATCACGTATCCGGCGCCCACCGCGGAGCCGCCGACGTTGACCAGGGTGTGCCGGGGCGAGAAGGCCAGCGCGTTCTCCATCAGCTCGGCCAGCAGGTGCACCACGTCGCCGACGGCGTGCCCGGCGAGCCCGGCGGCCTCGCTGGACAGCACGTTGACCCGCGGATACTCCTCGACCTCGGCGACCGCGGCGCGGATCACGTCGACGACGGGGATGGTGCGCCGCCAGCCGCGTCCGGGCACCGCCCCGGCGAGCACGATCAGGTTCTCGGCGTTGCGGCGCATGCGGGTGGCCAGGTGGTCGACCCGGAACAGCTCGTCGAGTTCGGCGGCGTCGGTGGCCCGGCGTTCCATCGCGTCGAGCATGGTGAGCTGGCGGTGCACCAGGGTCTGGCTGCGCCGGGCCAGGCTCAGGAACAGGTCGCGCACACTGCGGCGCAGCTCGGCCTGCTCGACGGTGGCCCGGATCGCGGTCTCCTGGACGGCGTTGAACGCCTGGCCGACCTGGCCGATCTCGTCGTCGCCGAAGGCCAGCGGGGGCGCTTCGGCGATGACGTCGACCTCCTCGCCGGCCCGCAGCCGCTGCACCACCCGGGGCAGCCGTTCACCGGCCAGCTCGTCGGCCGCGTCGCGCAGCCGCCGCAGCTGGGTCACGATGGCCCGCGCGGTGGTGATCGACAGCACGATGGAGGCGACGACGGCGATGAGGCCGAGGCCGGCGGCCAGCACCAGCCGCACGATGACCAGGATGGTCGGGCCTTTCGCGCGGGCGATGGTCGCCTCGGCGAGGTCGATGTCGAGCTGTGCGAGCGCGGTCAGCGCCGGGTCGAACGCGGTCCGCCAGTCGGCGGCGGTGACCGGCGGCGCCTCGTTCGGCCGGGCCCGGGCGACGATCAGGTCCTCGATCTCGGTCAGCCGGGTCAGCGCGGGGCCTTCCAGCACGGGGTCGTAGATGGCGGTGTCGTCGGGCAGGCCCTCCAGGCCGATGGCGCGGATGTTGCGCTGCGCGCCGACGAGCTGGGCGAACTCGGCCGCGTCGGTGGCGGAGAAGCGGCCCGCGGCGAGCACGCCCGACATCAGCGCGTCCTCCTGCGACAGCAGCTCCCGGCCCCGGGACATGATCAGCAGGTGGCTGAGCTGGTCGTTGATGGCCTGGTCGTCGAAGCTGGCGATGGTCGCGAAGATGCGGTATCCGGCGCCGATGGTCTCGGTGTAGTAGGCCACCGCGGCACTGCGCTCGCCGATGCGCTGGTCGACGTCGGCGCGCACGGGGCCCAGTCCGTCGAGCATCCGGCCCAGGTCGGCGACGTTGCGCTCGGCGATGGGCGTGGCGGCCCAGCCGGCGGTGGTGCCGCGTACCGATTCGCGGAAGCGCGCCGCGGCGGCGTCGGTGGCGGCCCGGGAGGTGGCCAGCTCGGCGCGGTGGGCGCTGTCGTCGGCGGCCAGCACGACGGCGGAGATGCGGCGCTCGGCCTGCAGCGCGGCGACCAGGGAGTCGGTGGGGCGGCCCACCTCCTGGTCGAGCGTGCTGATCCAGAAGAGGTTGAGGCCCTCGCGCATGGTCACGAACGCGGCGAACGCCCACAGCGCGGCGAGGGAGGCCAGCAGGAAGGCGATCTTCGCGCGTAGGTTCGAGGTCCGGGAGCTCATCACATACCCACCGACGCTAGAGGGCCGACCGCGGCGGTCCGCGCCTGTCGGTGCTATGACCGCCACGCAAGGTGACTGACATCCAGCACTCAACACGACGCGGCCGCCCCGGCGTCGCACCCCCTGTGCGACACGTCCGGACAGGTGCGAAAAGCTCCTATGCAGAACGTCCTAACGCGACAGACGCCGCCAGGCGAGCTCGGCGAGCAGCACCGCCCCGTCGGGCACCACCGCGTCGTCGTAGCGGGCCTCGGGCGCGTGGTTGAGCGGCGCGGTCATCGGGTCGAGGTCGGGCGGGCAGGCGCCCAGGTAGACGAACGCTCCGGGCACCCTCTCCAGCACGTACGACATGTCCTCGGCACCCGCCACCGGATTGGCCGTCCACGCGAAGCGGTCCTCGCCGAACAGCTCCGCGGCGGTGCGCGCGGCGAACTCGGCCTCGCCGCCGTCGTTCATCGTCACCGGGTAGCCGGGCACGTAATCGGCGTCGGCGGTCAGGCCGTGCGCGGCGGCGATGCCGTGCACCACATCCAGCACGCCCCGGCGCACCCGTTCGCGGGTGGCCGGTGAGAACGAGCGCAGCGTCGCGCCGAACTCGGCCTGCGCCGGGATGACGTTCTCGACGGTGCCGGCGTGGAAGGTGCCGACCGTGATGACAGCGGGGTCGAAGATGTCGATGCCGCGGGTGACGAAGGTCTGCAGCGCGGTCACCATCTCGCACGCGGCGGGGATGGGGTCCTTGGCGAACTGGGGCGCGGACCCGTGGCCGCCCGCGCCGCGCACGGTCACCTTCAGCGTGTCCGCGGCCGCCAGCATCGGCCCGCGCCGGGTGGAGAAGCGCCCGAACGGCTCCAGCGCCGACAGCGCGTGCAGGCAGTACGCCGCGACCGGGTGCTCGCCCGCGGCCTCCAGCAGGCCCTCGGCGATCATCGGCTCGGCTCCGCCGGGGCCCTCCTCACCGGGCTGGAACATGAAGATCACGCTGCCGGGCAGCCGGTCGCGCACCCCGCACAGCAGCCGGGCCGCGCCGGCCAGCATCGCCACGTGCAGGTCGTGCCCGCAGGCGTGCATGGCGCCGTCGACCTCGGAGGCGTACTCCAGCCCGGTCAGCTCGGTGACCGGCAGCGCGTCCATGTCGCCGCGCAACAGCACCACCGGCCCGGGAAGCGCGCCCCGCAGCACCGCGACCACCGAACTGAGCGAGCGGCCGGTGGTGATCTCCAGTGGCAGCCCGTCGAGGGCCTGGAGCACGGCGGCCTGGGTGTGCGGGAGACGCAGGCCGATCTCGGGGTGGCGGTGCACGGCCCGGCGGAGCGCGATCAGGTCCGCGGCGTGGTCCTGCACCGCGGCGCGGAATCCGGAGTCGGCGGGCGTGGCGTCGGCGGTGGCGGGCGAGGCGAGGGTCGACATGGCGGCACGTTATCCGAACCGGGCCGCCTGCGACAGACCTCACACCCGGTCACCCGTCAAGCAGGCTTGAAGTAGACATGAACTGACCTGCGGCTATGCCGACCTCGACTTGGTAACGGGCTACCTGGTAGTAGACCAGTTACCTATCAGTTCGGTAGGGTTACCTCAGTCGATCACGCACAGGAGGTTTGCGCCTTGGACGTCGAGAAGACCGCGTTACCGGGCATCGGGCTGCGGCACGAGTTCCAAACCCAACGGGGACAGCACGCGGCCGTGGTGTCGCACGTCTCGGGACGGCGGGACATCGTGATCTACCACCCTGATGATCCTGATACCGCCGTCGCGACGTTGTCGCTCAACACCGACGAGGCCAACGGCATCGCCGAGCTGCTGGGCACCTCCCGCATCGTGGAGCGGCTGGCCGATCTGCGCCGCCAGGTCGTCGGCCTGCTGACCGTGCAGGTGCCGGTCATCGCCGGCTCGCCGTTCGACGGGCGCAGCCTCGGCGACACCCAGGCCCGCACCCGGACCGGCGCGTCCATCGTCGCGGTCATCCGCGGCGGCGAGATCCTCGCCAGCCCCCGCCCCGACTTCGTGTTCCAGCCCGGCGACCTCGCCGTCGCGGTGGGCACGGCCGAGGGCACCGCCGCCGTCACCGACATCCTCAACAACGGCTGACGCGTATGCACGGAGCCCTCGTACTGATCGAAATCGGCGCGGTCATCCTCGCCCTGGGCCTGCTCGGCGCGGTGTCGCTGCGGGTCGGCATCTCCCCCATCCCCCTCTACCTGCTCGCCGGTCTCGCCTTCGGCAAGGGCGGCCTGCTGCCCATCGACGAGGCGGGCGAGTTCGCCGCGACCGGCGCCGAGATCGGCGTCATCCTGCTGCTGTTCACCATGGGCCTGGAGTACACCGCGCCCGAACTGGTCAGCACGCTGCGCCACAACGCCCCGGCGGGCCTGGTCGACCTGGTGCTGAACTCGGCGCCCGGTGTCATCGTCGCGCTGATCCTGGGCTGGGGCCCGGTGGCGGCCGTCGCGCTGGGCGGCATCACGTACGTCACCTCGTCCGGCATCACCGCGAAGGTCCTGTCCGACCTGAACTGGCTGGGCAACCGCGAAGTGCCCATCGTGCTGTCGCTGCTGGTCTTCGAAGACCTGACCATGGCGATGTACCTGCCGATCCTGACCGCGATGCTGGCCGGCGCGAGCTTCGCCACCGGCCTGACCACGCTGGGCATCGCGGGCCTCACCATCACGGTCATCCTCGTCGTCGCGCTGAAGTTCGGCCGGTACGTGGAGAAGTTCGTCGCCTCGCCCAGCTCGGAGGTGCTGCTGCTCAAGGTGCTGGGCCTGACCGTGCTGGTCGCGGGCATCGCCCAGGAGCTGCAGGTCTCCGCCGCGGTGGGCGCGTTCCTGGTCGGCATCGCGCTGTCCGGGCCGCTCGCGCACACCGCCCGGGAACTGCTCACGCCCCTGCGGGACGTGTTCGCGGCGGTGTTCTTCGTCTTCTTCGGCCTGCAGACCGACCCGACGGCGCTGCCGCCGGTCGCCGGCATCGCCATCCTGCTGGCGCTGGCGGGCATCGCGACGAAGATGGCCACCGGCTGGTGGGCCGCCAAACGGGCGCACATCAGCGTCGCGGGCCGGCTGCGCGCGGGCGTGGCGCTGCTGCCGCGCGGCGAGTTCAACATCGTCATCGCCGGGCTGGCCGTCGCGGCGGGCATCGAACCGCAGCTCGGCCCACTGGCCGCGGCGTACGTGCTGATGCTGGCCGTGCTCGGCCCGCTCACCGCCCGCGGCGTCGAGCCGCTGATCAACCGGATCAGCCGCCGTCGCCGCACCACCGAACCGGCCGCCGCCGCGCACCCCGAGCGCGTCGAACTCCCCTCCCAGCGGGGCCCCGACCCCGACGCCTCCCCCGCCCAGGCCTGACCGCCCCGGCAACCCGGCGGCACGACCCGCCTTCTCACAGACGTTGGCCTATCTCATCGACTCCGAACCCGGAATTTTCGATGAGATGGGCCGACGTCGTTCTCAAGCGCGGCGCGGCTGGGCGGGACGAGGCAGGGGCGGTCACTCCCACAGGTAGGCGTGCCAGGGGCCGACCTCGGCGGTGTAGCGGGTGGCCAGGGCCTGGGTGACCTGGCCCAGGTGGACGTGGTCGTGGGTGGTCCAGGTGGCCAGCAGCTGGCCGAGGGTGACCGGGCCGAAGGCCGGATGGGTGCCTTCCCGGTCGAGGTCGTCGGCGGTCAGCTCGAAGCCGCGCAGCGCGGCGAGGTTCTCCGCGCGCAGGGTGCGGAACAGGTCGAGCAGTTCGGCGGTGGAGCGGTCGGCCGCGATCGCGACGTGGCCGTCGCGGTCGAACGGAGTGAACGGCACCGACGTGCCGTGGTCGAGGATGATGCGGGCCCGCGGGATCCAGTCGGTGCGCTCGCCGTGGATGAAATGGCCGAGCACGTCGTGCGCGCTCCACTCGCCCTCGGCCGGCCGCTGCCGCGTCCATCCGTCGTCCAGATCACCGAGCAGGGCGTCGAGCACATCGGGCGTACGGCTCAGCGCGGCGATCGCGTCAGTCAGCTGGAACGTCATGGTGATCAGACTAGGGCGATCGAACCCGGTCCCGCAGTTCTGCCCGGTAGGCAGGTGCGGCCGCCGCCCCGCACTCCGCTGCCCCCGGGTCTCCCCCGCCGAGCAGGGCGTGACACGCACCAAGACCACTCGACTTGCCAGGCACATGGGCGAATGCGCGCTCAAGATACGCACAGGTGCCCGGCAAGTCGGACGATCATGGGCGGTTGCCGCCAGCGGCGTCAGTCGACCGAGGCCAGCACCTTCTCGATCTTCGCGACGCGGGCCTGGAGGTCGGTCAGCTGGGCGGCGATCGCGGTCAGCTGGTCTGCGCCCGGCGACAGTGCCGCCTTGGCCTTCGCGTTCTGCTGGCGGTGCCAGAGCACCATGCCGATCACCGCGATGACCAGCATGCCGACGGTCCAGATCGTGCCCATGCTCATGGCGTACGAGTCCATCAGCTGTCTCCTTCCACGGTGGTGAGCGTGCGCGCGGCGAGCGCGATGCTCTGCGGGGTGAGCGTCACGGTGAACGGCACCGTGTCGTAGTACTTCATGGCCTTGCCGTCGGCGGACAGCTCGAACGCGGCGGTCACCAGGCCCGCCGCCTCCAGCTTGGCCAGGTGCAGCTGCAGCAGCGGCCGGCTGATGCCCAGCTCGCGGGCCAGCGCGCTCACGTAGTTGCGCCCGTGCGCCAGTGCGGCGATGACGCGCATGCGGTGCGGGTTGGCCAGTGTCGCCAGGATCCGTGCCAGTTCGTCGCCACTGTGCGACATCTCCATCGGTCCTCCTAGCTCCAACTTTCACCTGCAAGAAAAAACTAGCACGTGCCCGCAAGAGCTGTCGATCGCTTCCTGACGGAGCAGCAGACGATCTTGGGGGAGATCAGCGCGCGGCGCGTAGCGCTCGCGGGGATAGGCCAAACTCGCGGCGGCAGGCCTTGTTGAAGGCCTGGAGATCGGCTATGCCGACGGAGGCGGCGACGGCGGGGATGGAAAGTGTCGAGCGGCGCAGCAGGTGCTCGGCGCGGGCCAGCCGGCGGCGGCGCAGGTACCCCACCACGGTGTCGCCGGTCTCGGCCCGGAACAGCCGGGTCAGGTGGTTGTGCGACACGCCCGCGTGCCGGGCGACGTCCGGCACCGACACCGGCTCGGCCAGCCGCGCCTCCAGGTACGCCATCGCCGCGGCGACCGCCGGGTGCGGCCCGCCGGATCGCCTGTCGGGTTCGGTGCGCGGCAGTTGGGCGACGCGCCACAGCACCGCCCACACCTCCGCCGCCGCCTGCGCGGGCCGGCGCGGCGCGGCCGCCACCGCCAGGCGCAGCATCGCCGACAGCGCCGCGGTCTGCGCCCCCGCGTCCTGCATCACCGGCACCGGCAGCGGTGTCCCGGCGCGCGGCAGGCGCAGGTGGGCGTACAGGTGCTCGGAGCGCCCTCGGTAGTCGAACCGCACCTCGACCCCCGGCGGGACCAGGCTGACGTGCCCCGGACGGATCGGGTGGGCGACCCCGCCGACCGTGAGCTCGCCGTGGTAGCCGTACAGGTGCAGCTGCCACAGCTCGGGCAGCAGGAACGACTCGCGGGCCACCGTGGTGCCGTGCACGCCCACCCCGATGTTCGCCACCTGCGGCGGGCCGTCCAGGCGCACGCGCACGCTCCGGCCGCCGGGCTCCAGCAGCGCCGTCATGGTGAAAACGTACCAGCGATGGTGAGCAGAACCCACGCGCTGCCAGGCGATCCGGCCCTAGCCTTACCCACCGTCGACCAGAAAGACAGGAGCACCACCGTGGCCATGCAGCCCTGGTTCGCCGAGGCCAAGCTCGGCATCTTCCTCCACTGGGGGATCTACGCCGTCGACGGCACCCTGGAGTCGTGGGCCTTCTACGCCGGCGAGGTCCCGCACGAGCAGTACATGCGCCAGCAGGCCGGTTTCGCGGGCGAGAACTACGACCCGAAGGCGTGGGCGGAGCTGTTCGCCAGGGTCGGCGCCCGCTACGCGGTGCTCACCGCCCGCCACCACGACGGCATCGCGCTCTGGGACTCCGCCCAGGGCGGCCGCAACGTCGTCGAGCACACCCCGGCCGGGCGCGACCTGATCGGCCCGTACGCGCAGGCGCTACGCGAGCGCGGCCTCAAGGTGGGCCTCTACTACTCGCACTCGGACTGGAACCACCCCGACTACGCCTCGGTGCGCAGCCAGGGCGAGGCCCAGCACGTCAACGACAGCGAGTGGGTCGCGCCGCAGGACGGCAGGCCCGACGACCCGGCGGCCTGGACGCGCTACCTGTCCTACCGCGACGGACAGGTTGGCGAGCTGATCGACCGCTACCGCCCGGACCTGCTCTGGTTCGACGGCGAGTGGGAGCGCAGCGAGCAGCAGTGGCGGATGCGGGAGCTGTCCGAGCAGATCCTGGCCGCCGAGCCGGACACCGTCCTCAACGCGCGGATGATGTCCTACGGTGACTACGCCACCCCGGAACAGGGCATCCCGATGCAGGCGCCGGACGGGCCGTGGGAGCTGTGCCTGACCGTCAACGACTCGTGGGGCTACCGCCACGGCGACACCAACCACAAGACCGTGGCCCAGCTGGTGCGCTACTTCACCGAGACCATCGGCATGGGCGGCAACCTGCTGCTCGACGTCGGCCCGCGAGCCGACGGCACCATCCCCGCCGAGCAGGTCGAGCGGCTGGAGGGCCTGGGCGCGTGGATCGCGCGCCACGAGGCGGCCGTGTTCGGCACCGTCGCGGGCCTGCCCGCAGGCCACCACTACGGCCCGAGCACGTCGTCCCCCGACCGCCGCACCGTGCACCTGGTGGTGTTCGGCGCACCGGGCGAGCACATCGCGGTCAAGGGTCTGCGCACGCCGGTGAAGCGGGCGTACGTGCTGGGCACGGGCGCCGAGCTCGGCCGCCGGGTGACCGGCGGGCTCGGCGAAGTGCCCGGCGTGACCTGGATCGACGCGCCGGACTCGGCGGACCTCGACCCGCACGCCACCGTGGTCACCCTGGAACTCGACGGCGAGCTGGACCTCTACCGCGGCACGGGTCGCGACTGAGCGAAGGTGTACGCAACCCCCCGCGGCCGTGCCGGTGTCAGTCGCGCCCGCACCGCCGCGGGCACCCGCCGGGACGGGTGGGGTGTGATGGCTGTCTCGCGAGGGGCCGGGCGGGACTCACCCGGTGCTACGGTGATCCGCCCTCGAATGTCCGACTCGCACGGAAACGAACGACGATGCTGGCTCTCCTGCACACCTCGCAGGCCCACATGCTCACCTTCGACCGGCTCCGCAACGAGGAGGCGCCGGCGCTGACGCTGTACCACATCGTCGCCGAACACCTGCTCGACGACGCCCGCCGCCACGGCGTGCCGGCGGTCGCCGACCAGGTGGCTCAGCAGATCGGCCTCGCCGCGGAAGCCGGTGCGCGGGCCGTGCTGTGCACCTGCTCCACCATCGGCGCGCTCGCCGAGCAGGCCGCCGACCGGGCGGGCATCCCGGTGCTGCGCGTCGACCGGCCGATGGCCGCCGCGGCCGTGGCCGCCGGACCGCGGATCACGGTGCTGGCCGCGCTCGCCACCACGCTCGCGCCCACCACGGCGCTGATCGAGGAGGAGGCCGCTCGGGCGGGCTGCTCCGTCACGGTGTCCGCACGGATGATCTGCGGTGCGTGGGACCGCTTCGAGGCCGGGGACCTCGACGGTTACCTCGACCGGGTCGCCGCCGCGCTGGCCGGGGTCACCGACGCCGACGTCGTCGTGCTCGCCCAGGCGTCGATGGCGCCGGTCGCCGAGCGCCGCGTGACCGACATCCCCGTGCTGGCCTCGCCACGCCTTGGCCTGCGCGCCGCCGCGGCGCTCTGAGCGGCCGCGTTCGCCGCGCCGGTGGCGGGAGTGTGCCGACATGCTGTGCCCGGTGCCCGGCTGCGAGTGCTTCTCCACGTGGGGCATGGAGGGCATGCCGACGGTCCGGGTGCCGGACCGGTTCGAGATCGCCTCGATCCGCGAGAAGATCCAGGCCCAGAACTGAGCACCGGTCAGCCTGCGGCGCCGAACACCCGCGCGAACGTCGCGTGCACCGGCGTGCCGGCCAGGTTGTCGTAGATCGCGAAGATCACCCGGTCGAAGCGGTCCACGGTGCGCAGCGCGTCGGCGAAGGCCTGCGCGACCACGGCCGGGTCGTTGCGGAACACCCCGCAGCCCCACGCGCCGAGCACCAGCGTGCGGTGCCCGTGCGCGGCCGCCACGGTGAGCACCCGGGTCGCCCGGCGCAGCAGCACCGCGGGCACGTCCGGCAGGTCCGCGGGCTGGTTGCGGGCGATCGCGCCCAGGTTGGGCGCGGCCGAGGTCAGGAACGAGGTCTGGTACGCCTCGTCGAGCAGGTTGCCCTTGTCGTCCCGGAACACCGGCACCCCCGGCGAGTAGATCACCCGGTCGCTGTAGCGCAGGTCGTGCTGCGCCCGGTGGTAGGCGTAGAAGTCCGGCGCGGCCAGCAGGCTCGGGTAGAGGGCCGACGCGCGGGCGATGCTCTCCTCCTGCGCCTTCGCCCCGCCGAGGAAGCCGCCGCCCGGGTTCTTCGCCGAGGCGAACACCAGGCAGGCCGCCGCCGGACCGGCCCGCCGCGCGGCGACGAGCGTCGACTCCCGGGTCACCTCGATCTCCGGCTGCAGATTCCGCTGCCCTGCCGGGCTCAGCTGCTCATCCGGCTCGTGGTGCCGGGTGCCCGCGACGGCGGCCCGTACCGCCGCTCCGATCTCCACCTGCGCGCCGGCCGTGTCGCGGTAGTCGCCGCGCTCGGCGATCTCGACCGTCTGCCGTGCGATCTCCCGCAGCCGCCCGCTCACATCCCCACCCCGTCCGTCTTTCCCACGACGGCAACGGTGACAGGCGCATCCCTGCGCGGCAACCGCATTGTCCGCGCCCCGCACCGGCGGTGCCGCCCAGCCGAGGAGGTGACCGGGTGGGTTTACATCTTTTTTGATGTGGCCACATCAAAAAAGATGTAAACCCACGGACACCGCCGTGCCGCCGCGGACGCCGCGCCGGGCGTGTGTCAGCCGCGCAGGTCGGCCAGCAGGGACTCGACCTCGGCGAAGGCGTCGGCGGGCAGCGGGGTGCGGGCGAGCGGGGCGAAGTTCTCCTCGGCCTGGGCGACGGTGCGGCAGCCGGGGATCGGCACGTTGTGCGGGCTGCGGGCGAGCAGCCAGCCCAGCGCGCCCTGGGTGAGGGTGCGGCCGTCGGCGGTGAGCGCCTCGCGGACCCGGTCGACCCGCGCCGCCCACTCCGGCGTGGGTACCCCGTCGGTGAACCAGCGCAGCCACTCCGGGCTCTTGCCGCGTACGTCGTCGCCGCCCAGCGCGCCGACGGCGCCGTGGTACTTGCCGGTGAGCAGGCCCATCGCGAGCGGGCCGCGGTTGAGCCCGGCCAGGTTCCAGGTGGCCAGCACGTCGACCATGGCGGCGTTGTCGTTCAGCACCGAGGTGTCGTACTGCACCGCCGCGCAGTGCGCCCCGGCCTTGGCGAACGCGGCGGCGCGCTCGGCGTCGTCGGTGCTCCAGCCGTACGCCCGGATGCGGCCCTGGGCGACCAGGTCTTCGAGGGTCTCCACCAGGTCGAGCGCCTGGTCGACGGGCAGGTGGCCCAGGTGCAGCTGGTAGAGGTCGAGGTGGTCGGTGCCGAGGCGGTCGAGGATGCCGTCGAGGCAGCTCACCGCGTACGCGGTGGACGAGTCCTCGCCGGTGGCCAGCCGGGTGCGCTCCTCGACCGTGAAGCCGAACTTGCTGGCGAGGACCGCGCTGTCCCGCCGCCCGGCCAGGGCCCGGCCGAGCACCCGCTCGCTGTGGCCCGCGCCGTAGTTGCTGGAGGTGTCGAACAGGGTGATGCCGTGGTCGAGGGCCGCGTGCACGGTGCGGACCGACTCCTCGTCGTCCACCTCGCCCCAGCCGTAGGGCTGCCCGTCCTCGCCCCACAGCGGGCCGCCGATCGCCCAGCAGCCCATGCCCAGCGCGCTGACCTCGATCCCGCTGCGGCCCAATGTCCGTGTCGTCGTCATGCGGGCCAGCCTGACACCTGGAGCGCGCTCCAGGTCAAGCTATCGTGAGCGGATGAGCGCGTACACCCCCTCCGAGACGTCCCGGCGCAGCGGCTTCAGCCTGGACACGCTGCGCTACTACGAGCGCATCGGCCTGCTGAGCGAGGTCGACCGCACGCCCGGCGGGCAGCGGGTCTTCTCCGATCACGACCTCGGCTGGCTCGGGCTGCTGCGCTGCCTGCGCGACACCGGCATGCCCATCAACCAGATGTGCCGCTTCGCGGAGCTGGCCCGCACCGGCGACGACAGCATCGCCGACCGCGTCGAGCTGCTGCGCGCCCACGCCGAGGCGGTCGAGGGGCAGATGGCGCTGCTGGAGCGGCAGTACGGGCACCTGCGGGAGAAGATCCGCTACTACGAGCGCGAGCTGGCCGCCCGGTCGTAGCGCTCAGCGCGGCGGCGCGCCCCACCGCACGGACACCTGGTGCACGGTGCGCTCGGCGCGGACCTGCATCAGCCCGCCCGCGAGCACGGCCCGGTCGACGACCCCGACCGCGCCGTCGCGGGTCCGGGTGACCCGGTCGCTGACCAGCACCGGGCTGTCCGCGTCCTGGTGCAGCAGGGCCGCGCCCGCCTCGCCGAGCGTGGCGGCGGCGATGCGCTCGGACGCCGAGGCGATCTGCATGCCGGCGTCGGCGAGGGCCGCGTACAGGGCCGTGGCGGTGAAGTCGACACCGCGCACCAGCTGCGCGTACGGCTGGTCCACCCAGGACACCTGGTGGATCGCGGGCACGCCGTCGAGCAGCCGGAGCCGTTCGAGCCGCAGCGCCTTGGCCGTGCCGTCACGCTCGCCCCACAGCGCCGCGACCCAGGCGGGCATGGCCCGCAGCGAGCTGGCGACGACCTCGGTGGTGACCTGGTGTCCCTGGTCGCGCAGGTCGTCGACGAAGCTGCGCAGCGTGTCCAGCCGGTACGCGGGCCGCGCGGGCGCGACGAAGGTGCCCCGGCCCGCCTCGACCACGATCAGCCCGTCGTCGACCAGGGCCTGCAGCGCCTGCCGCGCCGTCGCCAGCGCCACGTCGTACCGGGCGCTCAGCTCCCGCTGCGCGGGCAGCGCGGTGCCCGGCGGGTACTCCCCGGAGCGGATGCGCTCGGCGAGGTCGGCGGCGATGACCCGGTAGCGGGGCCCGGCCATGCGATGGCTCCTGTCGGTCGGCGGCGGGATCGCTCCAGTATCGGCGATCCCGCCGCCGCCGCGTCAGCCGTGGGCCGTGTCCAGCGCGGTGCGCAGCTCGGCGACCAGCGCGCCGACCTCGGCCGGGGTGGCCCCGTCGAGGACGCGGCGCATCAGCGCCGACGCGACCACGACACCGTCGGCGGCCTGCGCCCCGGCCACGGCGTGCTCGGGCGTCGAGACGCCGAACCCGAGCAGCACCGGCAGGTCCGCGTGGGTCTTGAGCCGGGCCGCGAACTCGCCGGCCGACGCGGGCAGCTCGGCCCGCTCCCCGGTGGTGACCATGCCGGTCATCGCGTACACGAAGCCGCGGCTGCGGGCCGCGATCTCCCGCAGCCGCGACGGCGCGGCGCTGGGCGCGGCGACCAGGGTCAGGTCCACCTGCGCGTCGGCGGCGGCCTGCGCCAGCTCCGCCAGTTCCTCCAGGGGCAGGTCGGGCACGATCAGCCCGCGTACCCCGGCCTCGGCCAGCGCGGCGCAGAACCGCGCGGGCCCCTCGCGGGCCACCAGGTGGTAGTAGGTCATCACGACGAGCGGCACGGAGACGCGCACCCGGCGCAGGTCGGCGAGGATGCCGCGGACCGTCGCGCCCCGGTGCAGGGCCCGCTCCGAGGCCTCCTGCACGGTCGGGCCGTCGATCATCGGTTCGGAGAACGGCAGTCCGATCTCGACGGCGTCGGCCCCGGCCTGCTCATACGCCGCCAGGAAGTCGGTCCAGTCGGCGCTGATGCCGCCGGTCACGTAGGGCACGAGCAGCTTGCGTCCGGCGTCGCGGCGCTCGCGCAGGCGCGGGCCGACGGCGACGCCGGCAACGGTGTCGACGGTGGTCATGGGATCTCCATCAGGGTCGTGGTGTCCTTGTCGCCGCGGCCGGACAGGGTGATCAGCACGGTCGCGCCGGGCGGCAGCTCGCCGTCGCGGGCGGCGCGCAGCACCCAGGCGATCGCGTGGGCCGACTCCAGCGCGGGCAGGATGCCCTCGCTGCGGGCCAGCCGCCGCACCGCGTCGATCACCTCGGCGTCGGTGACGGTGACGTAGCGGGCCCGGCCGAGGTCGTGCAGGTGGGCGTGCTCGGGGCCGATGCCCGGGTAGTCCAGGCCCGCGGCGACCGACTCGGCCTCCAGGATCTGGCCGTGCTCGTCCTGGATGGCGTACGAGCGGTGCCCGTGCATGACGGCGACCTTGCCGCCCGCGATCGCCGCGCCGCCCGCGGCCTCGACGCCGACCAGCCGTGCGGAGGTGTTCGCGAACCCGGCGAAGGTGCCCGCGGCGTTGGAGCCGCCGCCGACGCAGGCGACGACGTAGTCGGGGATCGCGGCGGGCAGCTCCGTGGCGCACTGGGCGCGGGCCTCGTCGCCGATGACCCGCTGGAACTCGCGCACCATCCACGGGTACGGGTGCGGGCCCATTACCGAGCCGAGGCAGTAGTAGGCCTCGTCGGCGCAGGTCACCCAGTGCCGCATGGCCTCGCTGGTGGCGTCCTTGAGGGTGCGGCTGCCGCTGGTGACCTCGACGACCTCCGCCCCGAGCAGCCGCATCCGGTGCACGTTGAGCGCCTGGCGGACCATGTCCTTCTGCCCCATGAACACCGTCACCGCCAGGCCCAGCAGCGCGCCGGCGGTCGCGGTCGCCACGCCGTGCTGGCCCGCGCCGGTCTCGGCGATCAGCCGGGTGCGGCCCATCCGGCGGGCCAGCAGCGCCTGCCCGAGCACGTTATTGATCTTGTGGGAGCCGGTGTGGGCCAGGTCCTCCCGCTTGAGCAGGATGTCGACGCCCAGCTCGGCGGACAGGTTCCAGGCCGGGGTCAGCGGGGTGGGCCGGCCGGCGTACACGGTCAGCAGCCGGTCGAGGTCGCGGCGGAAGCCGGCGTCGGCCCAGGCCTCGCGGAACGCCTCCTCGACCTGCGCGCAGGCCGGCATGAGCGCTTCGGGCACGTAGCGCCCGCCGTAGTCGCCGAACCGGCCGGCGGCGCCCGGGTCGTGCATCAGCCCTGCGGCGGGCAGCAGCGCGGGCAGGCCCGCGGCGGTGATGGCACCCACAGTTCCTCCAACTGTTCTAGAACTGTTGCCCATAGTGGCACAGCGCAGGGCCGCCCCGCCAGTCGGCGGGACGGCCCTGCGGAGATCCGTCAGCGCTTGGCCCGCTCGACGACCTCCTCCGTGGTCAGCGGGCTCTTCGGGTGGTGGCTCAGGCACAGCGAGCCGCGCATCTTGCGGAACTCGAAGCCCTCCCCCGAGGCGTAGAACTCGCCGGTCCCCAGCCGCGAGATGTCGGGCACGTCCGCGCCCTTGGCCCGCGCCATCTCCCGCGCCGCCTCGATCTGCGCCGGGGCGTTGAGCAGCCCGAAGAACTGCGTCGCGGCGTTGCCGGAGATGCGGTTGTGCAGCCCCTTGGGCGCCTGCGTGGCGAAGACCAGGCCCAGGCCGTACTTGCGCGCCTGCGAGGCCAGCGCCAGCGTGCTCTGCGTACAGGCGGTCAGCGGCCCGGACGGGGCGAAGGTCTGCGCCTCGTCCATCACCAGCAGCCCGCCCAGCGGCCGGTCCCCGGCCGGGTTCTTCTTGATCCAGGCGAACAGCGCCAGCTGCAACTGGTTGACGAAGCTCTGCCGCTGCTGCTCCGACGGCAGCCCGACCAGGCTGATCACCGACACCCGGGCGCGCTTGCCGGGCGCGGGCGTCAGCAGCAGACCCGGGTCGGCCGGTGCGCCGCCGCCGCCGAACAGGGCGTCGGTCACCATCGCCGCGGTCAGGTTCTGCGACAGCTCGAACGCGATCTTCTCGGCGTCCTCCAGCTGGCTCACCCCGTCCGGCAGCGCGCTGAGCACCCCGACGAACGCCCGGATGCCCTCGCCGCCGCTGCGCGCGAAGTGCCGCAACGCCTCGTTGAGCACCGCCTGCCCGCGCATCGCCTTGGCGGTGCCCCCGTCGACCTTCGCCCGTGGCGCGAGGCTGGCCACGGCGGCGTCGATGGCGGCCCCGAACTCGTCGGCGTCGTCGCGGATGGTCGCGAACTCCGGCAGCGGCTGGAAGCTCAGCGGCCGCCCCGCCTCCCGCCGCGGCGTCCACACCACCACGTCGGTGTGCGCCAGGTACTCCGCCGAGCGCGCCGCGTCGCCGGCCGACCAGCCCGCGGGCGGCTCGGGCCAGGGGTCGCCCAGGCGCGCCAGGTCGTTGTTGGGGTCCAGCACGATCGTGGACACGCCCTGCAGCGCGCACTCCTCGACCAGCCGCCGGATCAGCACCGTCTTGCCCGACCCGCTGCCCGCGAAGATCGCGGTGTGCTTGCGCAGCGACTCCAGGTCCAGCCGCACCGGCTCGCCGTCGTCGTACCCCGCGCCCAGCGTGATCGTGTGCGCGGGCGCGGCGTCACGCACGGCTGGTTCGCCCACCGACCCGCCGAAGGCGTCCACACCGATGTCTGCGGCACCGTCTGCCTCGGCTCCGGCCTGCGCCGTCGCGCCCGGCTCCCGCGCCGTTTCGCCACTGCCGGTCTGCGCGTGTACCGCCTGGTCCCGGCGGCGTTCGGCGGCCTGCTCGGCCACGGCGATCTCGGCCACGATCTCGCCGAGCACCGTACGCAGCAGCATAGTGCGCCCGGCCGGGCGGCGGTCGGCCAGCCAGGCGGCCAGGCCGGAGTCCCGTTCGGCGAGCAGCTGCCGCAGCGCGGCGAAGGTGCGCAGGTCGTCCTCGCCGATGCTCAGCCGGGTGCCGCCGTCCGCGGCGAACGCCTTCAGCACCTCCTGCGTCTTCGCGCCCTTGTTCCAGTCGATGTTGCGCAGCAGGAACAGCTTGCGTTTGCCGATGCCCCGGCTCAGGCCCGCGCTGGTGCGGGCCGCCTGCAGCCGCGACAGCGCGGCGATCGCGTTGGTGTGCGCGATCGCCCGGAACGACCAGTGCTGCTCGTCCTCGGTGGCCTCGTCGAGGCTGCGCCGCAGCCGGGCGTGCAGCGGCACCTTGCCGCCCTGCGGCGGGTCGACCCGGAATGCCCGCCCCGCCTCGCCCAGTTCCTCGATCCACGCGGACAGCCCGGCGGCCAGCAGCTCCGGCATCTCGCCGTCCTCGGTGGGCCCCGCCAGCGCCGGTCCCACGTCCGCGCCCTCGCGCAGCTCGGCGAAGCGCCGGTCGAGCTTGTCGTCGAGCACCTCGGCGGGCACCAGCACGGCGGCGCGGTCCTCGGACTCGGTGAAGCCGGCCAGCTCGCGTGCCACGCCCTCGCGCAGGCAGGCCTGCACGTGCTCGTTGATCCGGTTGATGAGCAGCCGTGGGGTGAACACGGTCGCCTCGGCGAACGCCTCCTCCCGCACCGGCCAGGTCGCGTACGGCGGCACGAAGCCCAGCTCGCCGAAGCGCACCGCGAACCGCTTGGCGACGATGTCGCGGGCGATGTCGGCGCTGGCGATGCCCTTGAGCGTGACCGGCTCCCGGAACCGGTCGGCGACCGACTTGGTGGCCCGGGTGCGGATCAGCGTCCAGGTCGAGGGCAGGCAGGCCAGCACGGTCAGGGTGCGCCGGGTGGTCTGCCGCAGCGCCATCAGGCCGTCCGCGATCTGGTTGATCAGCTGGGTCTGCTCGACGCTCTCGGTGCCCGCCTCCTTGAGCGCGGTGCTGCTCCACAGCTGGGCGACGAGGGTGTCGATCTGGTCGATGGCGACCACCGTCGGGCCGGTCAGCGCCAGCAGCTGCGACAGCTCCTGCATGACCAGCTGCGGTGGCTTCTGCACCGGGTGGATGCCCCACTCCTGGCGCTCGCCCGGCTCCATTTCCTGCATCGACTGCAGGTACGTGTAGCCGACGTCCTGCGCGGCCGGGTCGTCGACGGCCCCGAGCAGCGCGAGCGCCCGCGCGGTGTGGTGGCAGGCCATGCCGACGGGGCCGTCGAAGCGGCGCAGCGCGGCGGCGAACTCGTCGAGGTGGGCCCGGGTCAGCGGGGCGCGGCCGGTGACCGCCGCGGCGGCCTGCTCGGGCACGCCGGCCGCGGCGCACAGCCGGTCCAGGAACACCGACAGCTGGCTGCCCTGGCCGAGGTGGTCGCGCTGGAGCCCGTTGACCACGGCCAGCGTGGCGCTGGACCAGAACGCGGCCCCGTCCAGCAGCCCGACCAGGAAGAAGTAGCCGCCGCCGCGTTGGGTCTGCTCGCGTACCCAGCCGAGCAGGTGCGTCTTGCCCGAGCCGGGCTGGCCCTGCATGGCGATGCCGATCGGGCTGCCGTCGGGGCTGCGCCGGGCGTCGTCCAGGCCGTGCAGGATGTGCCGCACCACGTCGTCGTGCAGCGCCTCGACATGGAACGGCGAGCCGCGCCAGACGTCGTCGGGCACCGGCGCGACGTCGAAGCGCAGGTTCGCCAGCGCCCTGCGCTGCTCGGGGTTCATGCCGCCTCGATCGACAGCAGGTGCTTGTCCTCACCGCCGATGTGGATCGCGGCCGCGCGGTCCTCATCGGTGAGCGTCTTCTGGTTGTCCTCGGGCACCAGCACGATGGCACCCCCGACCGCCATCTTCATCAGTGCCGCGTCGACCTCGCCGGCCGTCGCCCCGGTCAGTTCCCGGCGCAGGTCGGTGAGGCTGACCCAGGCCTGCGGCGCGTCGGCGAGCTTGTCGTACGCGGTGCGCACCCGCTTCTCCAGGCCGCGCTTGACGACCGGCTTGACCTTGGCCACGGGCTGCGGGGCGGGCGGCGGGGTGCTGGCGGTGAACAGGTCGGGCAGGCTCAGCTCCGCCCGGCGCAGGTAGCGGTCCACCGCGCCGAGCAGCGCGTGCAGCGCCGGGTAGGCGGGACCCGCGCCCTTGACGAACTCCGACGTCAGCTCCTCCTTGCACTGCGCCCAGCCCTTGTCGGTCAGCTCGTGCACCAGCGCGCCCTTGGCGCCCTTGCGCTTGGTGGCGAACCCGTTCTCGACCAGGGCACGGCTGTCCGCACCCTGGATCGAGAAGCCGTCGTAGCGCTCCCGCAGCTCGCTGTTGGAGACCTCACGGGCCTCCGACATGAGCAGCAGCAGGCACGCCTTCTCCGAGGGCTTGAGCTTGGTCATTTCTTCTCCTTGTGCGCGTCGGTGCGTCGGGATCGGAGGTACTGCTCCAGGTGTGCCAGCACCTGGCCGAGTTCGGTGAGGACCTGGTGGTTGGTGAAGCGCAGCACGGCGTAGCCGTCGAGTTGCAGAAGCACGTCGCGGCGGCGGTCGTGGGCGAACTTGCGCGGGCCGCGGTGCTCGTCGCCGTCGATCTCCACGGCACAGCGCTCGTCGTGCCACACCAGGTCGATGACGTAGTGCGGACGGGCCGCGTACCGGCGGTTCCAGATCCGGCCGATGGCCCAGGCCGCTTCGACCAGCGCCGCCTCCAGCGCGGTCTCCGCGGCGCTGTCGGCCCGCGGGCGGCCCTCGACCGGCGGATACGTCAGCGTCGCCGGGGGCGGCCCGGCGACGGGCCGGTCGTCCGCGGTCGCGACCAGCTCGGCGACGTGTTCGGGCAGCCGCACCGGCTGCACCGCGACGCGGGCCGCGTCGGGCAGGTCGGCTCCGGCCAGCCATACCGCGAATCCGCCGTGGGCGGCCAGCCACTCCCCGCCGGCGGCCAGCGCCAACTGCTGCGGCCCGGTCAGCCCCGCGGGCACGTCGACCAGCAGTGCGGTGCTCGCCCGCCGGTAGCTCTCGGCGGCCACGCGGGCCAGCCCCGCGGCCCGCACCTCGGGCGCGAACCGGCCCGCGATCGGCCTCCGCCGCGCCAGGTGTGCCGGACCCGCCCGCTCGCGCAGCGCCTGCTCGGCCAGATCAGCCAGAAATGGCCCGAAGTGGCGTGATCCGGCTGCCTGCTCGATCGCCAGCGCCCGGACCGCGGGCACGCCGCCGCCGCCCGGCCCTTCGAGATGTTCGGCGGTGGGCAGCCAGGCCGGGAACAACCGCGACGCGGCGGACTCCAGCTCGGTCAGCGCACACGCCACGACCTCGGCCGCGGAGGCCGAGACGGGCGGGCGGTAGGTCAGCACCGCGGGCGCGTCGTCCGGCAGCGGGCTCAGCGCGAGCTCGATCACCTCCGTGGACGCGCCCCGCAGGCGGGTGACCCGGCCTGCCGGTGAATGCGTCCAATGTGGTGTCATGTCCAGAGAACTCCCAGCTGCGACTCCTGGTGATTCTGTCGCTGCACTGGGTAGACGGCAACCGGACATTCGGCCCGAGACAACGCTGTCGGGTCGGGAAGACTACCGGTTCGTCCTATCCCGAACCGGCCTCGTCGTGCTCATTCCTCGAACAGATGGACGGCGCTGGGCCGGGGCCGCGCTTCCCACTCCCTCGCCATCCACGGGAGTGTCGTGGCGTCAGCTGCCGTAAACCTCTTCGAGTTCGAGCTCGAAGTCGACGCCGTGCTTCTTGAACCAGGTCAGCGGGTCGTGCGCGACGCCGTCGACGTGGATCTCCAGGTGCAGGTGGGTGCCGTACGAGTAGCCCGTGTTGCCGGCCATCCCGATCACGTCGCCGGCCTGGACCCGGTCACCCGGCTGGACCAGCACCCGGCTGGAGTGCCCGTACAGGGTCTGCAGGCCGTGCCCGTGGTCGACGATGATCGAGTTGCCGTAGCCGCCGTTCCAGCCGGCCTGCACCACCACACCGCCGCGCACCGCCATGTACGGCGTTCCCTCGGCGATTCCGGCCAGGTCGAGGCCGCGGTGCGGCCGGCCCCAGCGCATGCCGTAGCGGGAGCTCAGCGTGTATCCGTGCAGCGGCAGCACCCACGCGTCGGGGGCGTCCTGGCTGATGGAGGTGCTGAGCTGGCGGTCGCCCCGGTTGGGCCGGGTAGCGGTGTCGCCCCGGGCCGCGTCGGCGAATGCCGTCAGGTGCTCGCCGGAGGTCTCCGCCTTCGCGTCGGGCACGACGGCCGCGGCGCCGAACGCCACGATGCCCGCACCGGCGGCGGCGGTGGCCAGCACGGTGGCGTACCTGCTCCGCGACGGGGTGCCCGCGCGGCGCCGCCCGCAGTAGCGGTCGGCCTCCCTGACCAGCTCTGGCCGATAGCGCACGACCACACCCTTCGGTCACGTCGGGCGCCGGTCCGTCCGGAGCCCCATTCAGGCGAGTCGCCCTCGCCAGGGATGGCACTGCAGGACAACGTAACCAAATCGGGCACTAGACACAAGTCAGAAGACATGCCAAAAATGCAACTTAAATCCTAAATCAACTCACATTCACGTTCGGCCCGCCGGCGCCTGAGCCTGTGCGGCCGCCGGGAAAAATCCGTCAGTGGGCAGCATCACGGGCCCCGTGGCGAAGGTTCTCGCCGAACGCGAGCGGGAGCCGGCATACCACCCGTCCACCCACCGGACTTCTTCGGGATCGATCGGGCATTTCGGCTTGCCGCGTACCGCGCGAATCCCCTGCCGTCGGCGTGGCGGGCAGGATAACGCGCCCGCGCCACCCACTGGTTCGGCGTTCAGCGAAAGCTCAGACATCCGACGCACGATGGCCGTGCTTCACCCGAAACCGCAGGGCTCCGTTTCCGTTGTCTCGCTTGACAACGGAGGTTTGGTCGGCGGCGGCATCGGGCAGCAACGATGCACCGAGACAGTGGAGGCATGATGACAACGCTGGAAGGCACGCTCGACAACGCACAGCTCGGCGTGCTGTTGAAGGCACGGTACGAGGAGGCGGCCGAGCAGCTGCGGGTGCAGAGCGAGTCCGTCCGGCTGCTGCGCCGCTCCGGAGACCAGGGCCCCGGCGACGTCGCCGACGCGGGCACGATGGTCTCCGACACCGAGCAGCAGGACCTGCTCACGGCGGCGCTCGACGACCACATGCGCAAGCTGTCCGACGCGCTGGCCCGGTTCGAGCGGGGCGCGCTGGGCACCTGCGACGGCTGCGGGCAGCAGATCCCGCCCGCGCGCATGGAGATCATGCCCTGGTCGACGCACTGCGTGAAGTGCCAGGCGGCCGCGGAGCGCCGGCACTGACCGTCCCCTGACACGAAGGCCCGTCCCGGTGGGACGGGCCTTCGTGTCGGGTCAGGCCGGCACGGGCGCGGCGTGGATGAGGCGGATGACCCGCTGGCTCACCGCGTCGTAGTCGTGGTCGTTGACCAGCTCACCGCGTACGGCGGCGTCGCCCATCACCGCGATCCGGTCGGCCAGCGTGACGATCTCCGGCAGGTCCGACGAGATGAGCAGGATGGCCATGCCCTGTCCGGCCAGCCGGGCGATCAGCTCGTGGAACGCGGCCTTGGTGCGCACGTCGATGCCGACCGTCGGCTCGTCCACGATGAGGATGTCGCAGCTCGCGGCGAGCCACTTGGCGAGGCTGACCTTCTGCTGGTTGCCGCCGGACAGCTGCCCGGCGAGCTGGCCCGGCGACGCGGCCCGGATGCCCAGCAGCTTCGTGTACTCGGCGACCACGTCGCGCTCGGACCGGTCCGGGATCAGGCCGAAGCGGGCCAGCCGCCGCCAGACGGTCACCCCGACGTTGCGGGTGATCGGCTGCTCCAGGAACAGGCCCTCGCCCTTGCGGTCTTCGGGCACGTAGCCGATGCGGTGGCGGCGCAGCGCCTGCCCGACGTCGCGGATGCGCACGGGCGTCCCATGCACCCGGACCTCGCCGCCGGTGATCTCGTCGAGGCCGAGCAGCGCCTTGGCCAGCTCGGTGCGGCCCGCGCCGACCAGGCCGTACAGGCCGAGGATCTCGCCGCGGGCGAGGGTGAGCGAGACGTCGCGGTGGCCGTGGCGGGTGCTGAGCCCGGCCAGCTCCAGCGCGGGGGTCGCGGTGCGGTCCACGGTGCGGGCGGTGAGCTCGACCGAGGCGTACGCCCGGCCGACCATCAGGTCCACGATCTCGTCGCGGGTGTATTCCGACAGCGGCTGGGCTTCGGCCACGCTGCGCCCGTCGCGCAGCACGGTGACCGTGTCGGCGACCGCGAACACCTCTTCGAGCTTGTGGCTGACCAGCACCACGGCGTGGCCGGTGGCGGTCAGCTTGCGCACGATGGCGTACAACCGGTCGGCCTCGTCCCCGGTCAGCGACGCCGTCGGCTCGTCGAGCAGCAGCACGCGGGTGTCCACCGACAGCGCCTTGGCGATCTCGACGAGCTGCGCCTGCGCCACCGACAGCTCCGCGACCCGGGTGTCCGGGTCGAGGTCCAGGTCGAGCAGGTCGAGGCAGCGGCGGGCCTGCGCCCGCATGCGGGTGCGGTCGACCATGCCGAGCCGGTTCGGCAGGTGCTGCAGGGCGATGTTCTCCGCGATGGAGAACTCGGGGACCAGGTTGCGTTCCTGGTGCACCACGCCGATACCCGCGTGCAGCGCTTCGAGAGGGCTGGCGAAGTGCACGTCGTCGCCGTCGAGCACGACCCGGCCCGAGTCGGGGCGGTACACCCCGGTCAGGATCTTCACCAGGGTGCTCTTGCCGGCGCCGTTCTCGCCGAGCAGCGCGTGCACGCTGCCCGCGGCCAGGCGCAGCGTCGCGCCGTCCAGGGCCCGTACGCCCGGGAAGGCTTTGGTCAGGCCCTCGGCCAGCAGCATCACGACGACCTCCGGGACAGCTTGGTCCGGATCGCGCCGGACAGCACCACGCCGAGCACGACCGCGCCGACGATGAGGTCGACCCAGCGCCGGTTGATGGCGAACTGGGCCTGCGCCACGTCGACCAGCCGCACGATGAACGCGGCCAGGCTGGTGCCCAGCACGCTGACCACACCCCCGGCCAGCGCGACGCCGCCGATGATCGGCGCGGCGAAGCTGGGCAGCAGCAGGTCGTCGCCGATGGTGGCGTTGACCGAGCCGGACTGGGCCAGGGTGAGCACCGCGGCGACCCCGGACAGCAGCCCGGACAGCGCGTGCGCGAGCACGATGGACCGGTCGTTGGACACCCCGGACAGCCGGGCGGCGAACGGGCTGCCGCCGCTGGCCAGCAGGTGCCGGCCGGGCACGGTGCGGGCGAAGAAGAACCACACCATGGCCGCGACCGCGCACGCGATGAGGAACACGACCGGCAGCCCGAGCAGCGAGGCCTGCCCGAGTTCTTCGAGTCCGGCGGAGTAGTCCTGATAGGTGCCGGGGCCGTTCACCCCGTACCGCAGGCCGTCGATGATCGTCATGGTCGCCAGGGTGACGATGAACGCGTTGATCCTGGTGAACACGACCAGCAGCCCGTTGCCCAGGCCGACGGCCGCGCCGAGCAGCATCGCGGCGAGCACCGCCAGCGGCGCGGGCAGCCCGGCCTCCAGCATGGCCCAGGCGGCGACCATGGCGCAGAAGCCGGTGAGCACGCCGACGGACAGGTTCATCTGGCCGATGGCCAGCACCACCATCTGCGCCAACCCGATGATCATGGGTACGGCGAGGAAGCGGAAGAACGCCGCCAGGGTGCCCGCGGACAGCATGTTGCCGTCGGTGGTCAGCGTCAGCGCGACGAAGCCGATGACGGCGAGCGTCACCAGCGTGAACTCCGACGTGCGCACGGCGCTCCGCAGCCGGCTCGGGGCCGCCCCGGCCGGGGCCTTCGCCCGGGGCGTGGTCTGCTCGACGGTGCTGGTCATGCCGGCACCCCCCGCCGCTCGGCGAGCACGTGGCGCAGCCGGTCCAGGGACAGGGCGGCCAGCAGCACCAGGCCGATGTAGAGCTTCAGCTCGTCGACCTGGAACTGCAGCAGGTTCAGGCCCTTGTAGATGACCTGGGTGATGGCGGTGCCGAGCACCGTGCCGAGCACGCTGACCGCGCCGCCGACCAGCAGCGTGCCGCCGAGCACCGGGGCGAGGAAGGACGGCAGCAGGAAGCCGTCGCCGACCCCGGCCGAGAACGAGCCGTTGTTGGCCGACAGCAGGAACCCGGCGAGCCCGGCCAGCAGCCCCGACAGGGCGTGCGCCTGCACGACCCGCCAGCCGACCGGGATACCGGACAGCTGCGCGGCCTTGGCGTTGGCCCCGGTCATCAGCACCTCGCGGCCGACCCGCGACCACCGGAACAGCAGGCCGACCGCCAGCACCGCGATCAGCGCGATCGGGGCGAGCAGCGGGATCTCCGGCCCGCACACGTCCCCGGCGCAGTAGTCGGCGAAGGTGTCGGTGCGCAGCGCGGACATGCCCGCGGGCAGCCCGGTGAAGGCCACGCCGTCGGTGAAGGTGGCGTACAGCAGCGACACCAGGCCGATCAGCGCGAAGTCCAGGGCCAGCGTGACCACGAAGGAGTTGACCCCGGTGCGCGAGATGATGAGCCCGGCCAGCGCGCCCAGCAGCGCGCCCACGGCCAGGCCGCCGGCCAGCGCCACCAGCAGCGGCGCGTCGAGCCGGTCGTGCAGCAGGCCCGAGGCGAACGCGCTCATCGCGGCCATCCGGCCGACTGCCATGTTCATGTGGCCCAGGGAGAGCACGGCGAGCTGGGACAGCCCGACGACCGCGTACACGCTGATGTCGGCCTGCATGGGCACCAGCGTGAGCTGGGTGTTCAGGAACGCGGGCCGCAGCGTGGTGAACAGCGCGATCAGCGCGATCAGCAGCACGACGAGCCCGATCCGGGGGTTGGCCCACAGCGGCAGGCGCGCGGGCGGCCGCTGCTCGGGGGTGGTTTCCTCTTGCTTCACTGCACTCTCCGGGTGGTGGGGCACGGCGGCGACGAACGCGCCCCGGCCGCGTGGGGGTGAGGCCGGGGCGCGTCCGTCGCCGGCCGGGGCCCGCTCGCCCCGGCCGTCAGCGGATCACTTGGCGCAGGTGAGGTACTTGCTGTCGAAGTCGGACTTGAGCGAGTCGGTCTTGGCGGCGCGGTCGTTGTCGTAGGTCGCGACGTTGGCCGTGGTGACCACGAAGGAACCGGAGTCGATGCTGACACCGGGGGTGGCCATGGTGCAGCCCTCGGACAGCTTCACCAGCGCGTACGAGCCGACGTAGGCCTGGCCGACCGGGTTCTGCAGCACGGTCGCGGCGACCTCGCCGGCCTTGATGCCCGCGATGATGGTCGGGTCGTCGTCGATGGCGATCACCTTGATCGGCAGCTTGGCCTGCTTCACGCCGCCGGCCGCGGCCACGGCCGGGTTGTAGGCGGTGGTGACGATCGCGTTGACCTGGCTGCCCTTGGCGGCCAGCAGGTCGGCGACGGCCTTCTGCGCGGTCTGCAGGTCCTTGTCGATGTCGGTGATGGTGTCCAGCAGCTTGACCTTGCCGCCGGTCTCGTCGACGGCCTTCTGCACGCCCGCGATACGGCGCTGCGTGTTGGAGTCGACCTTGTTGCCGGTGAGGTGGACCAGGTTGCCCGCGCCGCCCATGGCGTCCACGGCCGCCTTGGCCGCCTTGTACGCCGCCTCCTGCACGTCGGTGGACAGGCAGAAGTCGGCGAGGTTCTTGTCGCCGGCCGGGCAGGAGGCCAGCGAGCCGACGTGGAAGCCCTGCTTCTTGAGGTTCTCGAAGGTGGAGTTGATGCTCTCCGGCGCGACGCCGAAGATGCCGAACGCGTTGTAGCCCTGCGCGGCCAGCGAGGTGAGCACGTCGTTCTGCTTGGTCTGGTCCCAGCCGGCGGTCTCGTTGAACGTCACGTCGCCGAACGCGAAGTCGGTCTTGGCCTTGCCGCCGGCGTCCTTCCACGGCTGGAAGTACGGGTGCGCGCCACCGGGAACCAGCGCCACCTTCACCTGGGCGGCGGTCAGCGCGGTCGCGCCGCCGTCGGGGGTTTCTTCCTTCTTGGTGCAGGCCGCCGCCGCGATCACCAAAGCGAGCACGCCGACGGTGGAGCCCAGTCGAACAAGCGGCCTCATGCCGAGTTCCTTCCCTAGTCAGGCACTTCGAGTCGTCGAAATCCTATAGGATATTTCCTAGATGTTTACTCGGTCACGTAGCGGCAGTCAAGCCCTGCGCCGTAACGACCTGATCGGACATGGAAATACGAAAACGCTCTCCAGGCAACAGTTCGCCGCCCCCGCGAAACAATCGCAAGGGCGGCGAGCTGCGGTGCGGTGGGTGACGCGGGACGGGGCTCACGCGCCAGGTCAGCCGGGGACGATGTCGAACTTCTCCCATCCCCCGATGGCGGTGCGGTTGGCGACTCGGAGCTACTGCGTGATCAGGTCGAACTTCTCCCAGGGGCCGATGGCGGTCCGGCTGGCGATCAGTGATCCGGCGCCGCTGTTCTCGGCCACGACGTACATGCCGTTGACCGTCGCGCGCAGGCTGACGCTGCCGTCGGAGTTGTTCACCAGGGTGAACGTCTCCCAGGATCCGGCCGCGGCCCGGTTGGCCAGGAGCGGGTTCGCACCGGCGTTCTCCGCGCAGACGAACATGTTGTTGGCCTTGGAGCGCAGGGCGTAGTTGCCGCCGCCCAGGCTGACCAGGTCGTACAGCTGCGTGGTGCCGACGGTGGTGGAGTTGGCGATCAGCGCCGTGGTGGCGTTGGCCGCGGTGACGTACTGGCTGTTGACCCGGGCCCGCCACGCGACCACCGGATTGGCGGGCGGCGTGCCCGTGGTGAAGGTGAACGAGTCGACGTCGAACAGGTTGCCCGTGCCGCCCTTGAACACCAGGTACAGCGTCGTCGTGCCGGACGGCGCGCCGGACAGGTTGGTCGTGACGTTGGTGAACGTCTCCCAGCTGCCGGTCACCGGCACGGTGACGGTGCCGAGCAGGGTGCCGGTGGCCGAGCCGGTGCGCACCTCGATGGTGCCGCCCGCGCCCGCCGAGGAGACCCGCGCGGTGAACTGGGTCGCGTTGCCCACGATGTACGGGGTATACGAGATCCAGTCGTTGTTCTCGATGTAGCCGGCGGTGCGCCCGCCCTCGGCCGCCGCGTGGTCGGCCGGCTGCACGCCCGAGGTCGCGCCGTAGTGCTCGCCCTGGCGCTTCTTGGGCTGCAGGGTGCGGGTGCTGCGCGAGGTCAGCCCGCCGTTGTCGGTGTAGGCCGCGTCGATGACGCCGAAGATGTTCGCCGCGGCGTCGTGCTCGCCGTCGACCGGGATGGTGATGGTGCCCGAGCAGCCCGTCTTCGAGGTGATCTGGTGGGCGTGGCTGTCGTGGCCGAGCGAGTACGTCACCGTGACCCGCCCGCAGTTGATCGTGCCGTCCTCCGGGTCGCTGACGGTGACGTTGAACGACACCGTGTCGCCGAAGGTGAACAGCTGGCCGCTGCCCGGGGTGGTCAGGTTGATCGTCGGTGCGGTGTTGCCGACCGTGACGACCAGGCTCGCCGTGCCGGTCAGGCCGCCCGGGTCGGTGACCCGCAGGGTCGGGCTGTACGTGCCGTTGGCCGTGTACGTCTTGGTCGGGTTGGCCGCCGTCGACGTGGTGCCGTCGCCGAACGTCCACAGGTAGCTCAGCGCCCCGCCCTCGGGGTCCGCGCTGCCCGCCGAGGAGAAGTTCACGGTCAGCGGCGCGGCCCCGGACGTCTTGTCCGCGGCGGCCTTGGCGACCGGGTTGCGGTTGGCCCCGCCGATGTACTCGATGCGGAACAGGCCCTGGTTGTTCGAGCCGGTGCCGTAGTCGAGCACGTACAGCGCCCCGTCCGGGCCGAAGGCCATGTCCATGACCTGGGTGCCGGTCCACGGGAACGCCGAGATCTCGCCCGGCGTGCCGTCGGCGTTGAGCGCGATGGCCTTGATCCAGCGCCGGCCGTACTCACCGGCGAAGTAGCGCCCGTCCATGGACTGCGGGAACTTCACCGTCGAGGTGGAGGAGGCGTTGAACCGGTACACCGGGCCGCCCATCGGCGACTCCGAGCCGCTGCCAAACTCCGGCGGGGTGCCCGCGTCACCGCCGTAGCGGATCCAGCTGGGCCGGGCCGCGGGCAGCGTGGCCTGGCCGGTGTTGCGGAACGAGTTGTTGGCCGGGCCGCCCGCGCAGTTGTACTTCGCGCCGGTGCTGTTGGTGGCGAAGTTCCACTCGTTGTACGTCTCGCTGGTGGTGTTCGTGCCCGTGCAGTACGGCCAGCCGTAGTTGCCCGCCGACGTGATCCGGTTGAACTCCACCTGCCCGCTCGGACCCCGGTTGGTGTCGGTGGTGCCCGAGTCGGGGCCGTAGTCGCCGAGGTAGACGATGCCGGTGGCCTTGTCGACGCTCATCCGGAACGGGTTGCGGAAGCCCATCGCGTAGATCTCGGGCCGCGTGTTGGCGGTGCCCGGCGCGAACAGGTTGCCCGACGGGATCGTGTAGCTGCCGTCGGCCTGCGGCTTGATGCGCAGCAGCTTGCCGCGCAGGTCGTTGGTGTTCGACGAGGACCGCTGCGCGTCGAACTGCGGGTTGCGGTTGGTGCGCTCGTCGATCGGGCTGTAACCGGCCGACTCGAACGGGTTCGTGTCGTCGCCGGTGGTCAGGTAGAGGTTGCCCGCGGCGTCGAAGTCGATGTCGCCGCCGACGTGGCAGCACTGGCCGCGGTCGTTGTCGACCTGCAGCGTGATGCGCTCGCTGGCGGTGTTGACGGTGTCGTCGGCGTTGAGGGTGAACCGGGACAGCCGCAGGTGGCCCTTCCACGGCGCGAAGTCCGCGGCGGTGCCGGTGACCGGGGCGTCGCCGCCGGGGGTGGTCAGCGGCGGCGAGTAGTACACCCAGATGTAGCGGTTGGTCGCGAAGTTCGGGTCGACCGCGATGCCCTGCAGACCCTCCTCGTCATGGGTGTACACGGACAGCTTCGCGGCCTGCTTGGTGTTGCCGTTGACGTCGGTGACCCGGATCGTGCCGTCCCGGGCGGTGTGGATCACCGAGCGGTTGGGCAGCACCGCCAGCGACATCGGCTCGCCCAGCTCGGCCGAGCCGGTCGCCAGCGACACCTGCTGGTAGTCGGCCGCCGGGATCGGCGCGGCCTGCGCGGCGGGCGCGCCCGCCGTCACGGACACCGCGGCGCTCGCGGCGAGGGTGGCGGCGGCGGTGAGCCACAGCCGCCACCGGGGGATCTTTCTCATGGGGTTCCTTCCGAGGGGGTGGGGTGCCCCGGCGCGCAGGGGCGTGCGCGCCGGGGTGGAGCAGGTGCGGCCGGCTGAGAGCCGGACGCCGCACGCGCGGAGCGCGTGCCAGCAGCGCAGCTGGTCAGCTTCCGTAGACGTCGAGCTCCCAGATCGAGTAGCCGTACTGGGTGAGGCCGCGCTGGGTGCCGTTGACGCGCACGTAGCGGCCGGTGCCGGTGACGGTCAGGTCGTCCACGCCGCCGTCACCGGCGGTGGTGGAGTAGACCGTGGTCCACGTGCTGTTGTCCGGCGAGGTCTGCACCTGGTAAGCCCGCCCGTAAGCCGCTTCCCAGCTGATCCGGACCCGGCTGATGGACTTGCTCGCCCCGAGGTCCACCGAGATCCACTGCGGGTCGGCGTAGGCGCTGCCCCAGCGGGTGCCGGTGTTGCCGTCCACGGCGTTCGCGCCGTTGTGCGCGCTGCCGGGCTCCACGCTGGACACGGTCACCGGGCGGTTGCGCGACAGCAGGACCGGGCCGGTCCCGGCGGGGGTGCCGTAGACGTTGAAGTCCCACAGCGAGTAGCCCCACTGGGTGGCCCGTTGCGTGCCGTACATACGCACGTAGCGGCCGGTGCCGGTCAGGGTCACGTCGTCCACGCCGCCGTCGCCGGTGGTCGTGGAGTAGACCGTGGTCCAGGTGCTGTTGTCCGGCGAGGTCTGCAGCTGGTACCCCCGGCCGTAGGCCGTCTCCCAGTTCAGCCGGACCCGGGTCAGGTTGTACGACTGCCCGAGGTCCACCGTGATCCAGGACGGGTCGGTGTACAGGCTGCTCCAGCGGGAGGCGGCGTTGCCGTCTACGGCGTTGGCCGCGACGTTGCCGCCCGCCTCGGTGCTGGACGCGGTCACCGGCTTGCCCTGGGCGACGTCGGTGGCCGGCGGCTGGGTGCCGTCGGTCTTGATCCGGATGTTGCGGTAGTTGATGTCCGCGCCCGTGCCGTCGTTCTGCACGCCGATGTAGCCGGTCGCGATGGCCCGGGTGCTGGTGTAGTCGTTGATCTTCACGCCGTTGAGCCAGATCTCGACCCGCTGCCCGTGCAGCCCGATCTCGTAGGTGTTCCACTGGCCGGGCGGGTTGAGCGCGGCCGCGCGGGCGGTGGTGTTGGGCGCCTGGAAGCTGTACACGCTGCCGGTGGTGCGGCTCGGGTCGGCGTCGGTGGCGTCGATCTGGATCTCGTGTCCGGCGTTGACCGGCCCCCACGGATCGTTGCCGGGGTCCGGGAAGCCGATGAACACGCCGCCGTTGTCGTCGCCCGGCATCATCCAGTCGACCTTCAGCGAGTAGTTGCTGTACGTGCGCACCGGGAACCACAGCAGGCCCATACCGCCGAACGAGGTCAGCGTCTCGTTGGCCAGCGTGAACCCGCCCGGCCCGGCCATGCGCCACTGGTTGAGGCTCGCCTGCGTGCCGTCGAAGATCGCGGTGTAGCCGGTCTCCGGGCGGCAGTCGGCGGGCTTGGCCCCGGCCGCGACCTGGATGCCGCCGAGCAGCATGGTCCGGAAGTTCGCGTCGGCGTAGGTCTCCTCGGTGTGGCCGAGGCCGGTGTACCAGGAGCGCCCGCCGCCGTAGTTCTGGCACCAGGTGATCGGGTGGTCGCCCATGCTGCCGCCGCTGTACGACGACTCGTTGAGGCTGGCCAGCACCTTGACGTTGGCGCGCGGGTTGGCGCGGTAGTTGTACCACTCGTCGGTGCGCGTCCAGGTCGGCGGCAGGTGCGAGGTGGAGATGTTGGACCGGTCCTCGACCCGGATCGTCGCCTGCTGGGTCGCCGGGTGCGAGGCGAAGTACGCCCCGACCAGGCCGCCGTACCACGCCCAGTCGTACTCGGTGTCGGCGGCGGCGTGCACGCCGACGTAGCCGCCGCCCGCGGCGATGTAGCTCTGGAACGCCGCCTCCTGGGTCGCGTTGAGCACGTCGCCGGTGGTCGACAGCCAGATGACGGCCTGGTACTGGGCCAGGTTGGCGGTGGTGAACTGGGCGGCGTCCTCGGTGGCGGTGACGGTGAAGCCGTTGGCCGTGCCGAGGGCCTGGATCGCGGCGATGCCGTTGGGGATGGACGAGTGGCGGAAGCCGGCGGTCTTGGAGAAGACCAGCACCTTGGTCAGCGGCGCGGCCTGCGCCGTGGCAGGCAGCGCCAGCGCCGCCGACCCGACCGCCAGGGCCAGGCCGGCGAGCAGGGACAGAAACCTTCTGCGCATCGTTGCTCCTTGTCGAAGAAGCGCCGGAGGCGACGGACGGCCGCCTCCGGCGCGAGAGGGTCAGGACCCGTAGACGTCGAACTCCCACAGCGAGTAGCCCCACTGGGTGGCCCGCGCCGTGCCGTTGATGCGCACGTAGCGGCCGGAGCCGCTGACCGCCAGGTCGTCCACTGCCCCGTTGCCGGCGGTGGTGGACGAGATCGTGGTCCAGGTGCTGTTGTCGTTGGAGACCTGCACCTGGTAGGCGGTGGCGTAGGCCGTCTCCCAGTTCAGGACGACCCGGCTGACGTTGCGGGTCTGGCCGAGGTCCACGGTGATCCACTGCGGGTCGGCGTACAGGCTGCTCCACCGGGTGGTAGTGCTGCCGTCGACCGCGTTGGCGGCCACGTTGGCCCCGGCCTCGGTGCTGGACACCGTGACCGGGCGGTTGCGCGACAGCAGCGTCGTGCCGCTCGCCGGGGACCCGTAGACGTTCAGGTCCCACAGCGAGTAGCCGTACTGGGTCAGGCCGCGCTGGGTGCCGTAGACGCGCACGTAGCGGCCGGTGCCGGTGACGGTCAGGTCGTCGACGCCGCCGTCACCGGTGGCCGTCGAGAAGATCGACGTCCAGGAGCTGAAGTCCTGCGACACCTCGACCCGGTACGCCCGGCCGAACGCGGCCTCCCAGTTGATCCGGACCCGGTTGACGTTGTACGACGCGCCCAGGTCCACGGTGATCCACTGCGGGTCGGCGTAGAGGCTGCTCCAGCGGGTGGCGGCGTTGCCGTCGACCGCGTTGGCGGCCACGTTCGCGCCGGCCTCGGTGCTGGACACCGTCACCGGGCGGCCCTGCGCCAGGTCCTGGCCGCCGCCCGGCGGGGTGCTGCCGACACCGGCGCCGACGAACGTGTAGCTGTCCACGTCGTACAGCGCGCCGGTGCCCGAGCCGGTGAACACGAGGTACAGGTCGTGCGTGCCGTCGTCGGGCCTGGTGACCGGGGCGGTGACCTCGGTGTAGTTGTCCCAGCCGCCGGTGCCGGGCACCGTGATCCTGGCGACCTCGGGGCCGGTCGTGGAGTCGTACCGGAAGGACAGCACGCCGCCCGCCCCGGCCGAGGAGACCCGGGCCTTGACGCTGGTGATGCCCTTCAGGCTGACGCCGTGGTGGCGTACGCTCTCGCCGTTCTGGATGTCACCGAGGCGCTTGCCGCCCTCGGCCGCGGCCTGGTCGACCACCTTGGGACCGTTGAGGGTCACGTAGTGCTCGGCCTGCCACTGCTTGGGCCACAGGGTCAGCTGCTGCTCGCCGGTCAGCGGGACCGTGCCGGACGCGCCGTTGTCGGTGTAGCTGCCCCGGACCACGAAGAACTGCACCGCGTCCAGCCCGGCGTGGATCGGGCCGGTGTTGAAGGTGAAGCCGCAGCCGGTGCCCTGGCCCTCCTCGTGCGCGTGCTCCTGGTGCCCGAGCGCGACCCGCACCACGACGTTGCCGCAGGCGATGGTGCCGTCCTGGGCATCGGTGGACGACGCGGTCGCGGTGACGTTGTCGCCCCAGCCGTAGATGCCGCCGTTCGGGATGGAGCCGACGATGGTCACCGGGCGGTTGTTGCCGACGACGATCGGGATGACGGTGGTGCCGGAGCGGCCGGTGCCGTCGTTGACGGTCAGCCGGGCCCGCTTGTCGCCGACCGTGGTGAACGTGTAGCTCGGGTTGGCCGCGGTCGAGTCGGTGGTGCCGTTGTTGTCGAAGTCCCAGGCGTAGGTCAGCGGGTCGCCGTCGGGGTCATTGCTGCCCGCGCTGGAGAAGGTCACCGCGAGCGGCGCGAGGCCGTTGTCCCGGTTGACCGTGGCGACGGCGGTCGGCGAGCGCCCGCCCGCCACGTAGTTGATTTTGTACAGGCCCGCGGCCGCGTCGCCGGAGAAGTAGCCGTTGCCGTACTCCAGCAGGTAGAGCGACCCGTCCGGGCCGAACTCCATGTCGATCGGGTGCACCAGCTGCATGCCGGACACCACGGGCTCGATGACGGTCGGGGTGCCGGTCGCCGGGTTGCCGTTGTTGAACTGGACCTCCTTGATCCAGTTCCGGCAGTACTCGGTGATGATCAGCTTGTTGTCGTAGTAGGCCGGCCACTTCACGTCCGAGACCAGGTTCGGGTTGTAGTGATAGACCTCGGCGTGGTTGGGCGAGCCGCAGCCGCCCGGGTTGTCCAGCGCGGGCCAGTCGACGCTGCCGCCGTGCTGCTCCCACACCAGCGCGCCCTTGGTGGGCGGGAGCTGCTGCAGGCCGGTGTTGCGCGGCGAGTTGTTGACCGGGCCGGTGGACCCGCCGCACGGGAACCAGCCGCGCGGGGCGTTGGCCGCGAAGTCCCAGTCGTTGTAGGCGACGTTCGGGCCGCCGCAGTACGGCCAGCCGTAGTTGCCGGGGCCGGTGGCGCGGTTGTACTCGTCGTAGGCCGCCGGTCCCCGGTTCGGGATCGTCGCGCCCGCGTCGGGGCCGACCTCACCCCAGTACAGGGTGTTGTTCGCCTGCTTGTCGACCCAGATCCGGTACGGGTTCCGGTTGCCCATGGTGTAGATCTCGGGCCGGGTGTTGGCCGTGCCGACCGGGAACAGGTTGCCCGACGGGATCGTGTAGGTCCCGTTGTTCTCCGGGTGGATCCGGTTGATCTTCCCGCGCAGGTCGTTGGTGTTGCCCGAGGTTCGCTGGGCGTCGTATTGGGCGTCGCGCGAGGTGCGCTCGTCGATCGGGGCCATGCCGGCGGAGTCGCCGCCGGAGTTGGTGTTGTCGCCGACCGCGAAGTACAGGTTGTTGTTGCTGTCCCAGGTCATCGAGCCCGCGCTGTGGCAGCACAGCCGCCGCTCGGTCGGCCACTCGATGAGCTTGGTCTCGCTGGCGGCGTCCAGCACGTTCGTCGACGTGTTGAAGGTGAACCGGGAGATCCGGTTGACCAGCGGCGTGGCCACCGGCGAGTAGAACAGGTACACCCAGCGGTTCGTCGCGAACTGCGGGTGCAGCGTGATGCCGATCAGGCCGTCCTCGAACCGGGCGTCGAGCTGCAGGGTCAGCGCCACGGTGGTGGAGTTGGTGGCCGGGTTGTAGAGCCGGACCTGGCCGCCGCCGGAGCTGGTGCCCCGGTTGATGTAGAGGACCTTGCCGTCGGGCAGCACGGACAGCTCGATCGGCTCGCCCATGGACAGGCCGCCGTCGAGCTTGACCTTCTCGAAACTGCTGGTGGGGGGCGGCGCGGCGGCCGCGGGTGCGCTCGCGGCGAGGTTGACGGCGACGGCCGTCACGCTCGCCAGCAACGTCAGGGCCAGACCCGCGGCCAGGCGCGGGCGGGGACTTCGGGGCATGGCTTCGCTCCGGGATCGGTGGGGGTCGGACGGTGCGGGTGTGCGGACCTCGGGGCGCGCACGGTCCGCCCGGCGACCGGCGACGACCGGTTCGGAGCTGCGATGTGCCTCGGCGACGGGTGTGCCCATGACGCGTTCCCTCGGGGTGGGACCCGGCCGGGTGCGGAGCGCCGCCCGTGGAGGCGGGGGTGCCCGTGCCCTGCCGGGCCGCCGGGCCGCACGTGAGGTGGGCCCGGACGGTCGGCGCGGAGCCGGGTCGCCGAATGACCGGCTCCGCTGGGGTGGTCGGGTGGGGCCGGGAGACCGGCCCCACCGGTGGTGATCAGAGTGTGATGAGCTCGAACTTCTCCCACGGGCCGATGGCCGCACGGTTGGCGATGAGCGCGGCCGCACCCGCGTTCTCCGCCACCACGTACTGGTTGTTGACCGTGGCGCGCAGGCTGACGGTGTTGTCGGAGTTGCGGACCAGGGCGAAGGTCTCCCAGGAGCCCGCCGAGGCCCGGTTGGCCAGCAGCGGGTTGGCTCCGGCGTTCTCCGCGCAGACGAACTGGCTGTTCGACCGGGCGCGCAGGGCGATGTTGCCGTTGCCGAGGTCGGTCACCTGGAACTGCTGCGCCGTGTCGACCGTGGTGGAGTTGGCGATCAGCGCCGTGGTGGCGTTGGCGGCGGTGACGTACTGCCCGTTGGCCTGCGCCTTGAGGGCGACGTAACCGGTGGGCTGGGGTGTGCCGCCGGTGGTGATCCGCAGCGCGTCCACCATCCCCACGGACGTGGTCTTGTTGACGATCCGGATGGTGTGCTGCCCGTTGCTCAGGCCGGTCCTGGACCACACCACCGCCTGCGCCTGCCGCGGTCCGGACACGTTCAGGTTGACGTTGGCCTGGAACACGTTGTCCAGGTACACGTCGACGTTGCCCATGTCGCTGAACCGCTCGGACAGGTACTCGATCCCGGTGCCGGTGAACGTGTAGCTGGCCGCCGCGTTGACGGTGTTGGTGTGGTGGGTGTCGTCGTTGTAGTCGCCGTAGCCTCGGGCGGTGGTGTGGTACCAGCCCGCGTCGTAGGTCAGGTCGGTGTTGTTGACCAGGCCTCCGCCCGTGCCGGTGCCCAGGCCCAGCACCGAGGCGGTGTTGCGCAGCGACTTGGCGTCGTTGTTCTGCGTGCCCGTCAGCGTGGTCGCCGAGTAGTTGCTCAGCGGCTTGGCGGTGCGCTCGACCACGTACACCGTGTTCGCGGCCGTGGCGAAGCTGATCTCCGTCGCCGACGATGTCGTGATGATCGCGTTGTCGCTGGTGCGGCGCACCCGGACCTGCTGGGTGCCCCACGGGTTGACGACGGTGGCGTTCTTGCCGAACTGGCTGCGCAGGCCGACGTACTTGATCTCACCGGCCTCGCGCTCCGAGCTGACCAGGAACCCGTCCTTGGCAAGCAGGGTGAACTTGCCGACGAACGAGGAGTCGGTCGGGACCGCCGGGAACACCCGGATCTTGTCGTTGTAGCTCTGCAGCAGCGCCTCGTTCATGGCGACGAGGTGGATGCCCAGGTACTCGAACACCCCGTTGGTGTTGTTGGTCATGCCGTTGGGGTAGTTCTGGTACTTCTGCAGCATGGTGCGCATGCCGTTGAAGGTCTGGTCGCCCAGGCCCAGGCGGGCGGCCTGCGCGTGGTCGTTGGCCCACACGTTGCCGTACGGGTGCGGGCGCACGTTCCACGTGTTCAGCGCCGTGCTGTAGTCGGGGTAGCCGATGCCGGTGCGGTCGTACGGCCAGATCAGCTCGGCCGACACGTTCTCACCGTTGCGCACCTGCGACGACGGAGGGTCGTGCGGCAGGTAGGCGTTGTTGCTGACCTGGTACGCCCAGAGGTTGTCGACCAGGTTCTGCCAGCCCGCGCGCAGGCCGCTGTCCAGGCCGAGCTGCTGGCTGACCTGGATGGTCAGCGGGGCGAGCAGCCGGACCGCGGCCAGGTCGGTGATCGCGTTGCGCACGTCCCAGTAGGTCTCGTGCGCGTTGCTGTTGACCATCTGGTACTTGCCGTCGATCAGCTGGAACCGGTTCTGGTAGAAGCGCAGCGCGTCCTTCATGTACGGGTACACCGTGTTCTGCAGGTACGCGGTGTCGTTGGTGTACCGGTACTGCAGGTACATGTTGTACGCGGCCTCGGTGCCGGTGGAGTAGATGTCGTTGACGTAGTCGCTGTTGATGGTCCCCCGGGCGTTGCCGTCCCAGCCCATCGTCTCGGGCACCCACAGCGAGTCCGTACCGTACCTGGTCTGCGTGTACGCCTTCAGCGCGGCGTAGTTGCGGCTGTAGAGCCGGTTGAACCCCGCGAACAGGTCGGCATGGTTGCTGGCCAGGAACGAGTTGTAGACGTCGCGCTGGTTCCAGTACCAGTAGCCGTTGCTCCACTTGGTCTGGTCGCCGGTGGCCCGGAACACGCCGTTGATGAAGTGCACCGGGTAGTTGCCGAACCCGCCCGCCGCGATCATGTACGTGGACAGGTAGTACACGTTCTCCAGGTAGTCGGCGTCGCCGGCGGAGTTCGAGTACTGCACGAACGACTTGCCCCAGAAGTTGTGCCACCAGTTCTTGTAGTTCGTGAACGTGGTGCTGTAACCCGTCGACTTCGCCGAGGCGAGCTGGTTCTTGGCCTGGGCGACCGAGTCGAGGTTGGGCGAGTTGATCCGGCTGGCCGCGGTGAACCAGATGGTGTAGCTCGACGTCGGGGTGATGCTCAGCCGCACCCGGGTGCCGTTGACCACCGAGGCGCTGTAGGACGCGCCCTCGACGGTGGCGGCGAAGGTGTAGCCGAAGTTGTTCGGGTCGGCCTGGCCGCGGCTGAACCAGGCGGCCGAGCTGTCGCTGCCGGTCGACACCGTGCGCCAGGTCGTCAGGTTGGACACGTCGGCGCTGTTGGAGACCCCGTTCGGGTCCCACAGGCTCAGCTCCAGCGTCGCGGCCGACACCCCGCCGCGGGTGTCGTCGACGTGGATGCCCATCACCTCGGAGTTGGGCGAACCCATGATCGTGACGGTGCGGTTGCTGTCGTACTTCGTGGTCAGCGTGCCGTCGTAGAGCGACAGCCGCTGCTGGAACGTGCTCGACCCGCTGTCCAGCGCCGGGCTGGTGTTGAAGTTGAGCAGACCCGCCGCGAACGCCGACTGCTGCGACAGGTCCACGCCGGAGACCTGGGCGGTGATCCCGTTCTGGGACCAGACCATGGCGCCGGTGCGGCCGTTGCCGACGGTCAGCCCGTGCAGCGGGTTGGTGTTCTGGCGGTTGTAGACGATGTCGTGCTTGGACAGGTAGCCGGCGTAGTTGACGTTGAGGGCGCCGGTGGAGGAGTTGAACGCGGCATCGGTGGGTGATGCCAGGGCGGGCGCGGGGGGGACGGCCGCGCTCAGGCCTGCGGCGACGACCGCCGCCAGGGCCAGGCGTATCGACTTGCTGAGGTTCATGGGGGAAAACCTCCGCGAATGTGGGGGCAGAGTTTCCGGCCTGTTACCGGACCGTGTATGAAATATCCTATAGGATAGATGACGATCAGGTTAAGGCATGTCTCTGCTTATATCGAAATTGGTGTCCTCAGTGGAAATCTGATCGATCCTGTTGGTTCACACCGATCTGCTCGCCACGAAGTCGGCCAGCGCCCCCAGCGACTGCCGCGACTCCTCCGCCACATCCAGGAACTCCAGCGCCCGCAGCGCCTCGGCGCGGGCCGCCGCGATCCGCTCCTCCACCGCGGCCAGCGCCCCCGACTCGGCCAGCACCGCCCGCACCAGGGCCGCGCCCGCCTCATCCAGCGCCGGATCCCCCACGTGCGCCGACAGCACCGCACGCGATCGCACGTCCCCGCGCGCGAACGCCTCCGCCAGCAGCGTCGTCGGCTTGGCCTGGCGCAGGTCGTCCAGCACCGACTTGCCGGTGCGCACCGGATCGCCGAACACCCCCAGCACGTCGTCACGCAGCTGGAACGCCTCCCCCAGCGGCTCCCCGAACGCCGCCAGCCCGTCCAGCACCGCGTCCGACGCCCCGGCCAGCACCGCCCCGATCTGCAGCGGCCGCACCACCGAGTACCGGGCCGTCTTCAGCTGCAGGACCCGGGCCGCCCGCTGCCGCGCGCCGTCGCCGAAGTCCCCCATCGCCTGCGCGACGACCTCCAGGTACTCCCCCGCCACCGCCTCGGCCCGCATCACCGCGAACAGCCGCTGCGCCTGCGCCAGCCGCACCGGCGTCGTCGGGCACCCGGTCAGCAGCTCCTCCGCCCACATCGCGCACAGATCCCCGCACAGCAGCGCGGTGTTGCGCCCGAACGAGCGCGCGTCCCCGCGCCACCCGTGCCGGGCGTGCGCCGCGGCGAACTCCTCGTGCATCGACGCCTGCCCCCGGCGGCGGCTGCCCGCGTCGATGATGTCGTCGTGGATCAGCGCGAAGCAGTGGAACAGCTCCAGCGCCGCGCCCGCGGTCACCGCCGCCTGGTCCTCGCCGCGCTCCTCAGGCGCGGCCACCCCGCGCCAGGCCCAGTAGCAGAACGCCGGCCGCAGCCGCTTGCCACCGGTGAGGATGAACCGCCGCACCGTGTCCAGCATCGGCCGCAGCTCGTCGTCCGGCCACAGCAGCCGCTGCCCGTCCACGAACCCGGCCAGCACCGCGTCGATCCGCGCCGCCAACGGTGTGGGCGCAGGCGCGAGCGTCACGGCGCACCTCCCGCCAAACGCAGGAGCAGGGCCTTCACGTCAGTGGCGGCGATGCGGTCCACGGCGGGCCCGGCATCGGTGCACAGCAGCAGCGGGGCGTCGTCGGCGCCGGGCGGGAGCAGGCCGTGGGAGCCGCGGATCGCGTCGGCGCCGGCGTCGAGGCCGACGACGTTCATCCGGTATCGCATGCCGAGCTTCTTGCGCACCAGCGCCTTGGCCGCACGGCCCTTCGCCGCGCCCGGCCCGGCGGGGTCGAACAGCAGCTCCGCCGGGTCGTAGCCGGGCTTGCGGTGGATCTCCACGTGGGTGGCGAAGTCCGGCGCGTGCCTGTCGTCGAGCCAGTAGTAGTAGGTGAACCACGAGTCCGGTTCGGCCAGCAGCACCAGCTCACCGCTGCGCGAGTGGTCCAGACCCTGCCCGGCCTTGCCGGACTCGTCGAGCACCTGCCCGACACCGGGCAGCTCGGCGCAGATCTTCGCGACCGCGGCGACGTCGGCCGGGTCGCGGACGTACACGTGGGCGATCTGGTGGTCGGCGACCGCGAAGGCGCGGGAGGTGAACGGGTCCAGGTATTCCATGCCGTCCTGGGTGTGCACGGTCAGCAGCCCGGCGGCGCGCAGCGCCCGGTTGACGTGCACGGGGCGGGAGACGTCGGTGATGCCGTACTCCGACAGCGCGACGACCGTGGCACCACGGGCGGCGGCCGCGTCGAGCAGCGGGGCCAGCGTGGCGTCCAACTCGGCGGCGGCGGCCGCGGCCTGCGGGGCGGACGGGCCGAAGCGCTGCAGGTCGTAGTCGAGGTGCGGGACGTACACCAGGGTCAGGTCCGGGTTGCGGGTGCTCATCACGTGCACCGCCGCCGCGGCGATCCACGCCGAGGAGGCGATCCCGGCACCCGGTCCCCAGTAGCTGAACAGCGGGAACACGGGCAGCTCGTCGTGCAGCTCGGCGGGGATGGTGTAGCAGTCGGGTTCCTTGCGGCCGTCGGCGCGGTAGATCGGCCGGGGCGTGATCGTCCAGTCGACGTCCGCGCCCATGGCGTACCACCAGCAGATGTTGGCCACGGTGTAGCCGGGGCGGTCGCGGCGGATCGCGTCCCAGACCCGCTCCCCGCCGACCAGCGCGTGGCTCTGCCGCCACAGCAGCACCTCGCCGAGGTCGCGGAAGTACCAGCCGTTGCCGACGACGCCGTGCCCGGCCGGCGTCTCGCCGGTGAGGAAGGTCGCCTGCACCGAGCAGGTCACCGCGGGCACGACCGGGTCGAGCCGGGCGGTGAACCCGTTGTCGAACGCGGCGCGCAGCCGCGGCATGTGCGCCAGCAGCCGGGGCGTCAGCCCGACCACGTTCAGCACGACGAGTGGCTTGTTCACGAGACCCCCAGGGCGGCGAACTGGTCGCGGGCGAAGGCGAGCTCGGCCGCGATGCCCTCGGCCAGCCCGGCGTCGTCGGTGGGCCGGGCCGAGGGCGGCAGCACGTCCCAGGTGTACGTCTCGACCTCGAAGTGGTCGCAGTCGCTGTTGGTCAGCAGCGCCGCCAGACCCTCGCGCAACACCGTCGAGCTGGTGCGCAGCGGGTCGAGCGCGGCGGCGTGCAGCGGCGCGTGGAAGTGGATGCGCCACGGGCCGGGCGCGTCGGAGGCCAGGGCCTGCGGCAGGTCGTCGAAGCGCTCGTCGGCCGAGCTGCGGGTCTGGTGCAGGAAACGCGGTTCGGCGTACGCCGCCAGCACCTGCCGGGCCGCGTCCGGGTCCTCGACCTCCAGGGCCTGCGACACCTGCACCTTGACCACGGCGACCCCGGCCGCCTTCAGCTTCGCGACCGCGTCGACCGGGTCCTCCCAGCCGCAGGCCAGGTGCGCCAGGTCGACGCAGACGCCGAGGTGCTCGCTGGCGACCGCGGACAGCGCCGCGACGGCCTGGTCGGTGGACTCGACCACGCAGCCGGGTTCGGGTTCCAGCGCGACCCGGATCGGCCGCTCGCCCCGGGCCAGGCCCGCGGCCAGCTCGTCGAGCTGCGCCTTGGCCGCGCCGAACCGGCGGCGGTCCCACGGCTCGCGCCAGGCCAGCGGCAGGGTCGAGATCGACCCGCGGGCCGCGTCGTCGGGCAGCAGCTCGGCGAGCACCAGCGCCAGGTCGAGGGTGTAGCGCAGCCGCCGCGGGTCGGTCCAGTCCGGCAGGTACACGTCGTGCTTGACCACCGGAGCCTGGAACGCCTGGTACGGGAAGCCGTTGAGGGTCACCGTCTCCAGCCCGCGCGCGCTCAGCTCACGGCGCAGCCGCCCGCGCAGCTCCGGCTGCTCGGCCAGGGCCCGCGCGACCGGGGCGGCCAGCCACAGGCCGAGCCCGAGCACGTCGGCCCCGAGCCGTTCACGCACCGGCACCGCGAAGCGGTCCAGCTGGGACAGCACCCCGTCGAAGTCCTCCGCGGCGTGCACGTTCGTGCAGTACGCCAGGTGCACCGTCGCACCGTCGGCGTCGCGCAGCCGCATCACGAACCCCCGCGCAGGATCGAGTTGCCCTCGAACGTCGCCGCGGTGTCGGTCTCGTCGAGGTCGAGGCGGCCGGACTGGCCGTAGAACTCGACGGGGTTGCGCCACAGCACCCGGTCCACGTCGTCGTCGCTGAACCCGGCCGCCAGCATCGCCTCCCCCGTGCGCAGGGTGAGCAGCGGATCGGACTTGCCCCAGTCGGCGGCCGAGTTGACCAGCATGCGCTCCAGGCCGTACTCGCGCAGGATGGCGACCATGCGGTCGGGTGACATCTTGGTGTCGGGGTAGATGGAGAAGCCCATCCAGCAGCCGGAGCCGGCGACCTCGCCGACGGTCGGCTCGTTCAGGTGGTCCAGCACCACCAGGCCCGGGTCGATGCCGGACTCCTTGACCACGTCGAGGCTGCGCCGGGTGCCGACGACCTTGTCCCGGTGCGGGGTGTGCACCAGCGCGGGCAGCCCGAACTCGCGGGCCAGCTCCAGCTGCGCCGCGAAGACCTCGTCCTCCTCGGGCGTCATCGAGTCGTACCCGGTCTCGCCCACCGCCACGACCCGGTCCTTGGCCAGGTAACGGGGCAGCACGGCCAGCACCTCGCGGCAGCGCGGGTCGTTGGCCTCCTTCGGGTTCAGCGCGATGGTGCAGTGGTGCGCGATGCCGTACTGGCTCGCCCGGAACGGCTCCCAGCCGATGAGCGCGTCGAAGTAGTCGGTGAACGACCCGGGGTTGGTGCGGGGCTGGCCGAGCCAGAAAGCCGGCTCGACCAGCGCTCGCACACCGGCCGCCGCCATCCGCTCATAGTCGTCGGTGGTGCGCGAGGTCATGTGGATGTGCGGATCGAAGATGCGCATCAATGCAGCCTCTCCAGGAGGTCGACGGCGTCGTCGGGCATGGTGCGGCCGGCCGCCTCGCGCTCGCGGCGCAGCGCCGCGAGCATCCGGCCGAGTTCGGCGTCGGCCCGGGACGCGAGTCCGTCGATGCCGGACAGCGGCAGGCCCATGAACACGCTCTTGAGCACGCCCTGGCGCCATTCGGCGTCGGGCAGGTCCCGGGCGCCGGGGCCGAGCGCGGCGGCCACCAGCCGGGTGTCGTTGCTGCGCAGGGCGTCGCGCAGCAGGTCGGGGTCGGGGCAGGCCAGCAGCACGGCCCGCTTCTCGTCGTTGTCGCCGTACCGGTACAGCTCGGCGGCCTCGTCGCGGCCGGGCGCGGCGGCGCGCAGCAGGCGCACCCGGGCGTCCTCGGCGGCGGCGCGCCCAACCCCGCGGCGGGCCGCGGGCAGCAGCGTCGCGATCGCGGCGGGCTCGGTCTCGAGGCGGTGCAGCGCATCGCCGAGCCACTGCGCGGCGCGCAGGAAGCTCAGCGACCGGGCCGCGACGTCGGGGGCGGCGTGCGAGTGGCGGGGCAGCTCGACGGCGACCAGGCCGCGGTATCCGGTGTCGGCCAGCGCCCGCAGCACCGGCGGGAAGTCGATCTCGCCCGCGCCGAACTCCAGGTGCTCGTGCACGCCCCGGCGCATGTCGTCGATCTGCACGTTGACCAGGTGCGGCCCGGCGATGCGCACGCACTCGGCGACGTCTTGCGGCTCGTTGGCGCGGCAGTGGCCGATGTCGAGGGTCAGCTTGAGGTCCGCGCCGACCAGCTCGCGCAGCCGGAACCAGTCGGCCAGCGTCTCCACGAGCATGCCCGGCTCGGGCTCGAACCCGGCCGCCACCCCGCGCTCGGCGGCGTACCCGACGACGTCGGCGCAGCCCTCGGCCAGCAGCTGCCAGGCGACCTCGGCCGACACGTGCGGCGGGCGCACCCCGGCCCAGAAGGACACGGCCTGCGCGCCGAGCCCTTCGGCGATGTCGATCGCCCGCTTCAGGAAGTCGATCCGCCGGGACGCGTCGTCGTGCAGGAAGGTCGGCGCGTGCTTGCGCCGCGGGTCGAGCAGGTAGCGCGCCCCGGTCTCCACGACCACCGCCAGCTCCCGTTCGGCGAGCAGCCGCGCGGTCCGCGCGACCTGATCCTTCACCTCGGGGGCGTACGGGTCCAGGTGCGCGTGGTCGAGCGTCAACGCGACGCCCGCGTAGCCCAGTTCGGCGATGACGTCGAGGGCGTCGACGAGCCGGTGGTTGGCGAAGCCGTTGGTGCCGTAGCCGAAGCGCAGGCTCATGTCGGGGACACCTTCCTCGCGAGCTTGGCCGCGGCCGGGGCGGCGGTGGCCACCATGGCTCCGGCCAGTGGTCTGCCGTGCCGTGCGATGAGCGCGCCCTGCAGCGCGGGCAGCGAGGTGATGCCGGCCCCGACCGCGGCGCGCACCCGTCCCGCGTCGGGTTGTCGCAGCACCTCGCGCTGGGCCTTGCCGAAGCGGGTGGCGTACCAGCCGGCCAGCACCGCGGGCAGCCAGCCGCCGCTGCGGCCCGCCGCGTGGGTGGCCACCGCCGCGGTCGCGGTCATGGTCAGCGCGGGCAGCACCCGGTCGGTGCCGCTGACCTCACGCCGCGACAGCGCGGTGACGGCGTAGGTGTGCGCGGCGACGGCCAGCGCCGGGCGGGCGGCCTTGCGCAGGTCGCCGGTGCTCGCGCCGAGCAGCACGTCCAGTCCCCGGCACAGCGCCATGCCGGCGGGCCCGGCCGGGGAGTTCTTCCACTTCACGTCGTACGCCCACACCGCTCCCGCGAGCAGCCCGGCGGTGGCCAGGGTGCGCTTGCCGCCGCTGGCCGCGGCCAGGGCCAGCCCGGCGACGGTCAGACCGCCCGCGACGGCGAGCGCGGTGTCGGGGCTGATCCGCCCGGACGGGATGGGGCGCTCGGGGCGCTCGACGGCGTCGAGTTCGCGGTCGGCCCAGTCGTTGGCGGCCATGCCGCCCCAGTACAGGCAGATCGAGGCGGCGGCGATCCCGGCGGTGCGGGCGTCGAGGACGCCCGCGGCGGTCGCGCCCGCCACCGCGTCACCCGGCACCGACAGCGCCGCCGGTGCGCGGACGAGCTGTGCCAGGTCACGCAGCTTCATGACGGCTGCCCGCTCGGCTCGGCCGGACCGGCGGGCGTCGTCGGGACCCCCCAGCCCTGCACCCATTCGCACAGGTCGCGCCACTGCTCGGCCAGGCCGTGCGGGACGTCGCCGATCGGGTCCTTGAAGAAGAAGGCCAGCTGCGGCAGCGGGCCGGACAGGCCCTGGGCGTGCGCGGCGGCGGTGAGCCGGGCCAGGTCGAGCACCAGCGGCGCGGCCAGCGCGGAGTCGCAGCCGTGCCAGGTGAACTCCAGCCGCATGCGGCTGCCGAGGAAGCCGCTGAACGTGATGAGGTCCCAGGCGGTCTTGAGGTCGCCGATGTCGGGCACGTAGTCGATGCGGGTGTGGCCCTCCGGCTCGTAGCCCAGCGTCTCGCGCAGCACCCGCTGCTTGCTGGCGACCTTGGCGGCGTTGGCCTCGGGCCGGGCCAGCGTCGCGCCGTCGCCGCCGCCGAGCAGGTTGGTGCCGGACCAGGACCGCACGTGCAGGTTGCGCATCGCGAACATGGGCGCGAGCACCGACTTGAGCAGCGTCTCGCCGGTCTTGCCGTCGCTGCCCGCGTACGGCACGCCGTGGCGCGCCGCGAGCTGGTCGAGCGCGGGCAGCCGGGCTCCCGTGGACGGGGTGAAGTCGACGTAGGCACAGCCCGCCGTGAACGCCGCGTACGCGTACCGCGAGCTGGGCGGCAGCACCGGTTCGTGGTGCAGCGCCGCGGCCAGCGCCGCCGCGTCGGCATACGCCGGGTGGTCCGGCGGGATGGCCTCGGTCGAGGACACGTTGACCACCACCACCCGGGCGAGCCCGTGGCGTTCGCGGAAGTCGGCGAGGTCCGCGGCGATGCGGGCGACGGTGTCGTGCTGGGTCGCCCCGTCGGGGGCGTGCCGTACGTCGGCTTCGACGCCTGCCAGCTCGTCGGCCACGGCGGCGACGACGGCGGCGGGCAGGACGCCGGCGGCGACGAGCGCGTGGGCCTTCTTGACCAGCGACACGCAGGACACGTCGTGGCCGCCGAAGACGAGGTCGGACAGGGCCGGCAGCGCCGGGTGGCGCAGCGGGGGCAGTTCGGTGACGCAGCCGACCGGGTCGGCGAGCGAGGCCCGCACCGCCAGCGCGCCGACGATGCTGGTGACCGCGACCGAGCCGCGGGCGCCGACGAGCCATATACCAGTACGCACAGGGCCTCCTGTAACGCGTTCGTGGCGGCCATATTAAATCCAGATCTGCAAAAGTTTCTAGATAGGAACTCGTACTTTTTCTAGATCTAGCAAAAGTTCTGCGCTCATCAGCAAATCGGAGGGTCGCCGTCGCGAAAGTTGTCACGGCAGCCTTCCATGACTCGGCGCATTCCTATAGGATTCGACATCGATAGATATCGGATCCGTGTTTCGGCGACCGGCTCCGGTTCGCGGGTGAGAACCCGCCGAACGCCGTCAGCAGGGGCGTGCCCGCGCCCCGAGGACGTGTCCTGTCCGGTCGCCGCACCCGCGTGGCCCTCGCCAGCGCGGACGGCCGTGCGGACCAGCACGCCTCGCGGCGTCCGCCGGTTCGAGCCCGCCCTCCGCGCTACCCTCATCGAAGGAGCGAGCCACATGCGAAAACGCGTACTGTCCCTGGTCGCCGGACTGGTCACGGTCCTGGCGACGACGCTGTTCGCCCCGGCCACCCCCGCGTCGGCCGCGCCGCTGACCAAGGTGCTGGTCTTCTCCAAGACGGCCGGCTTCCGCCACTCGTCCATCCCCAACGGCATCGCCGCCATCCAGGCGCTCGGCACGGCCAACGGCTTCACCGTCACCGCCACCGAGGACGCCGCCCAGTTCACCACCACCAACCTGGCCCAGTACCAGGCCGTCATCTGGCTGTCGACCACCGGCGACGTGCTCAACGCGACCCAGCAGACGGCGTTCCAGAGCTACATCGCCGCGGGCGGCGGCTACGTCGGCGTGCACGCCGCCGCCGACACCGAATACGACTGGGCCTGGTACGGCGGCCTGGTCGGGGCGTACTTCCACTCCCACCCCGCGATCCAGACCGCGCAGCTGCGGATCGAGTCGCCGGTCAACGCCTCGACGGCGCACCTGCCGGCCACCTGGACCCGCAGCGACGAGTGGTACAACTACCGCACCAACCCCCGTTCGGCCGTGCGCGTGCTGATGAACCTCAACGAGGGCAGCTACAGCGGCGGCAACATGGGCGACCACCCGATCACCTGGTGCCAGAACTACGGCGGCGGCCGGGCCTGGTACACCGGCCTCGGCCACACCGAGGCCAGCTACACCGAGAGCAACTTCACCCGCATGCTGCTCGGTGGCATCCAGATCGCGGCCGGCGCGGTCACCGCCGACTGCTCGCCGGCCACTCCCCCGCCCGCCGGGATCAGCCTGCGCGCCCGCGCCAACAACAAGTTCGTCACCGCCCCCAGCGGCGGGGCGGGCGCGCTGATCGCCAGCGCCACCGCGGTCGGCACCGCCGAGCGGTTCGAGCTGATCGACCGCGGCGGCGGCAACATCGCGCTGCGCGCCCTGGTCAACTCACGGTACGTGTGCGCGGACAACGCCGGCGCGAACCCGCTCATCGCCAACCGCACCGCGATCGGCGGCTGGGAGACCTTCGCGCTGATCCGCAACTCCAACGGTTCGGTGAGTTTGCGGGCCCAGGCGAACGGGAAGTACGTCGTCGCGGAGAACGCCGGAGCGGCGGCACTGATCGCCAACCGGACCTCGATCGGCCCGTGGGAACAGTTCGACCTGGTCAGCCCATAGTTCATGGGGGTCAGGCCGCCCGGTGAGACCGGGTGGCCTGACCCGGCTTGATCTTTGTCACACAACTGTCATGGTTCGCAGGGTTATCACCGTGCCCGGTGGGGAATGGCTGCACTCACCGGCAAGGAGGTACCCCAGGTGGAAGACATGGTCCCGGCGACTGCGGCACAGGCAGTGCCACTGGTGGAGGTGCAGGTAAAGGGCGATCTGGACGCGCAGGCCGCCCCCGAGGTGAACCGCCTCCTGGAGGAGGCCCTGGCGCTGCGTCCCGAGCAGATCGTGGTCGACCTGGCCGACTGCGACACGATCGACGCGGCGGGCATCCTGCTGCTGCTGGACGTGCACCGGCGGGCCGTACGCGACGGCAGCGTGGTCGCCCTGCGCTCGCCGTCCGAGCGGGCCCGGCGCGCGCTGCGGCTGGCCAGGCTCGACCGGATCATGCAGCTGCTGCCGTACGCGGTGGTCGAGGAGCTGGCTCCGGCCGGGCCGGTGGTCGCGTGACCGCGCGCTACGAACTGATCGTGGCCGGCGACCGGGTGCCCACCACCGATCCCGACGGCAGCAGCGACCACGTGGACGCCGCGCTGGCCGCGCTGCGCCCGTTCGTCGCCGCGCAGGGGGGCACCTGGGCGGCGGTGACCGACGGCGCGAACCCGTCCGACGCCGACGCGCTGCACGTCGATGCCGGGGCCGACGACGCGCGGCTGGGCGCGGGCCTGCTGCGCGCGCTGTACCACCATCAGCCGGCCGAGTTCCCGACCGGCTGGTTCGAGCCGTACGAGCAGGCCAACACCGCCATCGCCGACGCCGTCGCGGGGTCCGCGGGGCTCGGCGGCACGGTCTGGGTGCACGGGCACCAGCTCCAGCTGCTGCCACGGATGCTGCGCCGCCGGCGGCCCGATCTGGCCACCGCGGTGCACCTGCACAGCGCGTTCCCGCCCGCGGAGTCGTTCGCGCGGCTGCCCGAGCACCGCGAGCTGCTGGCCGGCCTGCTCGGCGCCGACGTCGTCGCGCTGCCGCACCGCCGCGCGGTGGACAACCTGCTCGACCTCGCCGGCCGGGTGCACGGCCTGCCCGTACGCGACAACCAGATCGCCGTCGGCAACCACCGGGTGCGCGTGCTGGCCTGCGCGCTGCCCGCCGACACCGGCGGCATGCGGCGGCTGGCGCGGCTGCCCCAGGTGCGCGAACGCGCCGCCGAGATCCGCGCCGCGCTGCGGGTGGGCGGGACGGTGCTGCTGTCGATCGCCGGCTGGAACCCGTCCGACGCCGTCGAGCAGCGGCTGCACGCGTTCGACCGGTTCCTGGCCGAGCACCGGCCGGAGCCCGCCACCGTCGCCCTGCTGCACGTCGCGCTCGGCGACCCGCACACGCCCGATGAGCAGGAGCAGCGCGAACGTGTCGACCGGCTGATCGCGAAGATCAACGGTACGCACGCCAACGTGGGCCAGGCCGTCGTGCACTACGTCCGTGACAACCCCGACCGGCGCGAGCTGGCCGCGTTGTACCTGGCCTGCGACGGGCTGCTGGCCACGCCGGTGCACCACGGCACGGTCAACCCGGCGCACGAGTTCGTCGCGGCCCGCGGCTCGCTCGGGGCGACCGTGGTGCTCAGCGAGCTGACCAGCGACGCCGCCGACGTGCCCGGCGCGATCGTGGTCAACCCGCACGACACGGCCGCCTACGCCGAGGCCGTCGCCACTGCCGTGGGCCTGTGCGGCCCCACGCCGCAGGCCGGTCCCGCGCCCACCGAGACGGGCCTGGACGGCTGGGCCCGGCACGTGCTCAGCGTGGTGCGCGCCCGCGCCTCGGCAGGCCTCGTCCCGCAGGTGGTCCGCCCGCGTCGGGCGCCTACCACGCCCGGGCACACCAGGCCCGCCGTCGCCGAACACCTGGGCGCCGTGCCGGGCACGCCAGGCCGCACCGCGTCGCGGCCGGGCCGCCCGTGAGCCCGACGCCGTGACAGCCCGCCGCCGGGCACAAGCCGGGCGGCGGGCCGCGACGGGAAGGAAGAAGATCCACCGTGACGACGATGCTCGACCCGTCGCAACTGCTGCGCCGCGCGCACGGCTCCATCCTCATGGCCGCCCGCGCCGACCTGCTGGCCGCGCCGCTGCACGACGCGGCGATGCCCGATCCGGCGCAGGTGGAGGCGGTGCTGCGCAACCGGCGCGCCCGACAGCCGCAGCCGAGCGCGGCCGCGACCCAGCTGCTGATCCTCGCCGAGCACCTGGGCCGCCACGCGGGGCGGGTGCACGACGACGCGCTCGCGCTGGAACTGGCCCGCGAATGGCCCGAGGACCGGCCCGAACTGGCCGACACCGGCACCGCCCGGGTGCTGTCCGCGGTGCGCCGCGGAATGCGCTGGTCGCAGGTCGCCCCGACGGTCCACGACGGACAGGGCAGTTTCGGCAGTGTCGCCGCGGTGCGGGCGGGCGCGGTCGGCCTGCTGCCCGACACCGGCATGGGCGCGGTCGCGGCGCTGGCCCGCCGCACGGCCGGGATCACGCACACCCATCCGCTGGCCCGCGACGCGGCAGCCGCGACCGCGACCGCGGTGGCCCTCGCGGCGCGCGGTCAGCCGCTGGCGCCCGCCGACAAGTACCACTTCCTCGACCTGGTCAGCGCGCAGCTGCGGACCAGCGAGTTCCGGGCGGCGCTCGGCGAGGTGCAGACCCTGGTCCGCCACCGCAGCGCGCCCGCCGACACGGCCGCGACGGTCGGTTCGGGACGTGCCGCGCTGCGCTGCGTGCCCGCCGCGCTGACGGCGTTCCTGCGCCACCCCGACGATCCGGTCGCCGCCATCCGGTACGCGATGATGATGGGCGGGCAGGCCCGGACCGTGGCGACGATCGTCGGCGCGGTCTGCGGGGCCCGCCACCCCGAGCACAGCCTGGCCGTGGCGGCCCGGCCCGACGTCACCCGCGGGCTGCGCATCCAGGCCGCCGCGGCGGCGCTGGCCCGGCTGGCCACCGGCGGCAGGTCCGCCGGGCTGCGGCGGGGCCGTCCCGAGGGCGGCCCCGCGGCGCAGCTCAGTCCCAGTTCTGGCCGGCGGGCTGGCGGGTGACCGCGTTGATCCGGTTGAAGAAGTTGGTCGTCGCGATCCACAGCACCAGCGAGGCCAGCTCGGCCTCGCCGAAGTGCTTGGCGGCCGCCTCCCAGACCTGGTCCGGCACCGCTTCGCCCTTGTCGGCCAGCCGCGTCGCGTGCTCGGCGAGGTCGAGTGCGGCGCGCTCGGCCTCGGTGAAGTAGTCGGTCTCGCGCCACGCCGCGACCGCGAACAGCCGCTCGTCGGTCTCCCCGGCCTTGCGCATGCCGCGCGCACCGGCGTCGACGCATGCGCTGCAGCCGTTGATCTGGCTGGCCCGCAGGTGCACCAGGTCCAGGGTGGACTTGGCCAGGCCGGCCGAGTGGGCCGCCTTGTAGAGCAGGTTGACGCCCTTCACGGCGTCCGGCAGCAGTGCGGCGGGGTTGGTCATCCGAGCCTGCATGACGTCCTCCAATAGGATCTTGTAGCCGGGCCTGTCACATCGGCCCGATCTCGTTCGTCATCGGTATGACGGGCCGCTTTTCGAAGATGTGACAGATGTGGCCTGGATCACGATTGATGGAGATTCGGGGAGATATGCACGACATGGACGAGCAGGACCGGCTGGCCGCACGCTTCGAGCAGGACCGGGCCCGGCTGCGTGCGGTGGCGCTGCGGATGCTCGGCTCCTCGGCCGAGGCCGACGACGCCGTGCAGGAGGCCTGGCTGCGACTCAGCCGCACCGACGTCGGCGAGGTCGGCAACCTCAGCGGCTGGCTGACGACCGTGGTCGGCCGGATCTGCCTGGACATGCTGCGCTCGCGCACCACCCGGCGCGAGGACCTGCTCGACGACACCGCCGACGCCGACCTGCCGCCGGTCGGCGCCACCGCCGGGCCCGACCCCGAGCAGGAGGCGGTGCTCGCCGACTCGGTCGGGCTCGCGCTGCTGGTCGTGCTCGACACGCTCACCCCCGCCGAGCGGCTGGCGTTCGTGCTGCACGACATGTTCGCCGTGCCGTTCGACGAGCTCGCCCCGGTCATCGGCAAGTCACCCGACGCCGCCCGGCAACTGGCCAGCCGCGCCCGGCGGCGGGTGCAGGGGCAGTCCCCCACCGGCGACGTCGACCAGGCCCGCCGCCGCGCGGTCGTCGAGGCGTTCCTGTCCGCCGCCCGCGAGGGCCGGTTCGAGGCGCTGGTCACCATGCTCGACCCGGACGTGGTGATGCGCGCCGACGCGACCGCGGTGTCGTACGGCTCGTCCGCCGAGAAGCGCGGCGCGGCGACCGTCGCCGGCTACTGGAACGGCCAGGCCGCCGAGGCGCGCACCGCGCTCATCGACGGCGTCGTCAACGCGGTCTGGGCCCCGAAGGGCAGGGTGCGCGTGGCGATGGCCTTCACCGTCGTCGACGGCCGCATCGCCGCCATCGACCTCACCGCCGACAAGGACCGGCTCGCCGACCTGGACGTGACCGTCCTCTGAGGCCGCAACCGCGCCCTGTCCGGCCGCGCCGGTCAGGGCGCGTCGCGCAGGCGGCCGATCTCGGTCAGCAGGTAGCGCAGCTCGGGGGCGCTGGACGTGCCGAACGCGGCGGCACGCAACTGCTCGATCGCGGCCGGGCGGTCGCCGGCCATCTCCAGCAGGTGGCCGCGCACGGCGGCCAGGCGGTGGTGGCCGGCCAGCGGCCCGTCGAGGGTGTCCAGCACCTTCAGGCCCGCCCGCGGACCGTCGACCATGGCCAGGGCGACGGCGCGGTTGAGGGTGACCATCGGGTTGGGCTGGATGCGCTCCAGCACGCCGTACAGCGCGAGGATCTGCGGCCAGTCGGTCTCCGCCGCGGCGGCGGCCTCGTCGTGCACCGCGGCTATCGCCGCCTGCAGCTGGTACGGCCCCACGGCGCGCTGCCGCAGCGCCGCGCCGACCAGGTCGACGCCCTCGGCGATCGCGGCCCGGTCCCAGCGGGCGCGGTCCTGCTCGGGCAGCGGGATCAGCTCCCCGTGCGGCCCGGTCCGCGCGTCGCGGCGGGCGTCGTTGAGCAGCATCAGCGCCAGCAGCCCGGTCACCTCGGGTTCGTTCGGGAGCAGCCGGTGCACCTCGCGGGCGAGCCGGATCGCCTCCTGGGACAGGTCGGTGCGCACCAGCTCGCCGCCGCCGCTGCTGGCGTACCCCTCACTGAAGATCAGGTAGAGCACGTGCAGCACGGCGTCGAGCCGGGGCCGCCAGTCCGCGCCCGACGGCAGCCGGAACGGCTCGCCGGAGGCGTGGATGCGATGCTTGGCGCGGCTGATCCGCTGGCCCATGGTGGCCTCCGGGACCAGGAACGCCGCAGCGATCTCGGCGGTGGTCAGGCCGCCGACCGCGCGCAGCGTCAGCGCGATCGCCGACGGCGGTGTCAGCGCCGGATGGGCGCACATGAACAGCAGCTGCAGGGTGTCGTCGTGGCCCGGGTCGGCCTCGTCGGCCGCGCTCGCCTGCACGGGCTCCCAGTCCTGCTCCTCACGGCGGCGGCGGGCGTCGTCGGCGCGCCACATGTTGATCAGCCGCCGGGAGGCGGTGGCCACCAGCCACGCCTCGGGGCTGTCCGGCAGCCCTGCCTCGGGCCAGTGCAGGTGCGCCGCGAGCAGCGCCTCCTGCACGGCGTCCTCGGCGGTGTCGAAGTCGCGGTACTTGCGGGCGACCACGGCGAGGACCCGCGGCGCGAGTCCGCGCAGCAGGTCCTCGATCGGCCGGTCGGCCATCAGGCGCCGGCCTGCGGCGGGCCGACGATCGGGCGCACCTCGATCGGGATGCCCAGCGGCTGCCCGTCCTTGCCGGGCGCGGACGACGCCTTGGCCGCGATCTCGTACGCCCGCTCGGGGCCCGCGCAGTCCACGATCCAGAAGCCGATCAGGAACTCCTTGGCCTCCGGGAACGGGCCGTCGGTGACCGCCGGCGCGCCCTTGCCGTCGTGGCGGACGATGCGGGCCTGGTCGGGGAAGGTCAGCCCCTCGTTGAAGAGCATCTCGCCGGCCACGCGCAGCTCGCGGTCGAAGTCGTGCTGGAACTCGAGGTGCCGCTTCACGTCCTGCTGCGACCAGTTCGCGATGCCCTCGGTGGCGTCCTGACCGGTGTGCATCATGATCATGTACTTCATCGCGTTACTCCTCCTGGCGATCCGTGGTGGCGGCGGCCGCCCTTCGGGCCTGTCCCGCCACCCTCTCACCGGGTAGACACCGCCGACCGCGCGCCTTCGACATCCGCGCCGAACATTTCTCAAGATTTTTCCGGACATGGTGAAGGGCTCCGCTCATCGAACGGAGCCCCTGGTCACGGCCGGCCGCTCAGTCCGGCCAGCTGCCGGTGAGCGCCTTGACGCCGTGTGCGCCGCCGCGGTCCACCGCGGCCTTGACCAGTCCGAAGACCGCACCCTGCAACGCCGCGGCGATCAGGATCTCGGCCCATCCCTTCGTCGGGTCGGTGGCGTGCGGCGCCTCACGATTGCCGGAGACGACCCGCCAGACCTGCTTGAACGCCACCCCGGCGACAGCACCGGCCACGGCGCCGCCCACCATCCCGATCGGCTTGTAGACCAGCTTCTGCGTGTTCATGGCAGGCGCATACCCGGTTCAGCCGACGTGTACCGCCAGCTTGCCGACGCTGCCGGCGGCGAAGTCGGCGAACGCCTGCGGCACCTCCTCCAGGTGGTAGATGCGCTGCACAGGCACCTCCACCCGGCCCGCGACCACCTCGGCGGCCAGGTGCTCCAGCCCGGCCGGGGCGAGGTCGGCGTTGACCGGCAGCGCGACCACGTCGCGTACGCCCATCTGGTCCGGGCCGATGCCGAGCAGCGAGGCGAACCGGCCGCCCGGCGCGATGAGGTCGGCCAGCGCGTACGGGTCGCCGGCCAGGTGCACGGCCGCCTTGACCCCGCCCGGGGCGATCGCGGCGACCTGGCCGATGACGTCGCCGGTGCGGTCGATGACGTAGTGCGCGCCGAGGCGGCGTAGCAGCCGGGTGCCTTCGCCGGGCTCGGCGGTGGCCAGCACTACCGCGCCGCGCGCGGCGGCCAGCTGCACCGCGACGCTGCCCACGCCGCCGGTCGCGCCCATGATCAGCACGGTCTCGCCGGGCGACGGCGCTATGGCGTCGACGACCGTGGCGGCGGCCGCCCCGGCCAGGCCGAGCGCCCCGGCGGTGGTCAGGTCCAGCCCGCCGGGCACCCGGGCGAGGCTCTCCGACGGCACCACGACGTACTCGCCGAAGCCGCCCGCGTGCAGCGGATAGTCCAGCACCACCCCGAAGACGGCGTCTCCCGCGGCGAACCCCTCGACCCCGTCGCCGAGCTGGTCGACGGTGCCGGCGAAGTCGCGGCCGAGCACCACCGGGAAACGGTGCTCCAGCAGCGTCGCCATGTATCCGCTGATCACGGCGATGTCGAACCCGTTGAGCGAGGAGGCGGCCACCTTGACCCGCACCTCGCCCGGCCCCGCCGACGGCGTCGGCACGTCGGCCAGTTTCGCCGCCGCACCCAGTTCCGCGCTGATGATCGCGCGCATATGTACTCCTCATCTGGTGTCCACGATGGAATACGCGCGACGTTAGGGCAGCGCACCGGGCGCTCGACACTGTCCGTAACGACGATGCAACACGCCCTCCGGCCGTACGGGCTGACTCGTCGGCGGTCACCGCACCTCCGCATGGACGTCACTTTCAGTGACCGCCGACGCCGATCAGATCGTGTTGCTCGCCGGAAGCGCCGACGACAGCAGGCGTACCACCTGATATCGCCGATCCACATCGGACCCGATTCGATCTCATAGAGAGCGCTCTCTTGACGGCGGCACGACTCCGTCCTAACGTGACGGTTGTCAATTTATTAACAGTGCTTACCAAAAGTGTTCTGCCCGGAACTCCTGGTAGCACGCCCGCACGTTCCCTGGGAGGTAGTCCCATGCGCAGAACGACCCGACTGCTGGCCCGCCTGACCGTGGCCGCACTCGCCGCCGCCGGCCTCACCGTGCCCGCCACCGTCATCACCGCCACCCCGGCCCTGGCCGTCGGCCCGCAGACCTGGTCCGACGAGTTCAACGCGGCCGCCGGCACGCCCGTCAACGGCAGCAAGTGGAAGTTCGACATCGGCGGCGGCGGCTGGGGCAACAACGAGCTGCAGTACTACACCAACAGCACCAGCAACGCCGTCCACGACGGCGCGGGCAACCTCGTCATCACCGCCCGCCGGGAGAACCCCGCCGGCTACGGCTGCTGGTACGGCAGCTGCCAGTACACCTCCGCCCGCCTGCTCACCGCCGACCGGTTCACCCAGACCTACGGCCGCTTCGAAGCCCGCATCAAGATCCCGCGCGGGCAGGGCATCTGGCCCGCGTTCTGGATGCTCGGCAGCGACATCGCCACCAACCCGTGGCCTAACAGCGGCGAGATCGACATCATGGAGAACATCGGCAAGGAGCCCGGCACCGTCCACGGCAGCCTGCACGGCCCCGGCTACTCCGGCTGCTGCTCGCTGACCGGTCAGTACACCCTGCCCGGCGGCGCGCGCCTCGCCGACGCCTTCCACACCTACGCCGTCGACTGGGCCCCCGACTCGGTGACCTGGTACATCGACGGCATCCAGTACTCCCGCAAGACCCGCGCCGACGCCGGCGCCAACCGCTGGGTCTTCGACCACCCGTTCTTCATGCTGCTGAACGTGGCCGTCGGCGGCAATTGGCCCGGCTCCCCCGACGGCAGCACCGTCTTCCCGCAGTCGATGGTCATCGACTACGTCCGGGTCTTCGCCCAGGACGGCACCACCCCGCCCACCGGCGGCACCCCGCTGATCGGCCAGAGCAGCAACCGCTGCATCGACATCCCGAACTCCAACACCGCCAACGCCACCCGGCTGCAGATCTGGGACTGCAACGGCACCGGCGCGCAGCGCTGGTCCTTCGAGTCCGACGGCAGCCTGCGGGCTCTGGGCAAGTGCATGGACGTCGCGGCCGGCTCCTCGGCCGACGGCGCGGCCATCCAGCTCTACGACTGCAACGGCACCGGCGCGCAGAAGTTCGTCCTCAGCGGAGCCGGCGACCTGGTCAACATTCAGGCCAACAAGTGCGTCGACGTCACCGCGAACGGCACCGCCAACGGCACCAAGCTCCAGCTCTACACCTGCAACGGCACCGGCGCCCAGAAGTGGCGCAAGGGCTGACGCCCCTCCTGGCTGGTGCGGTTTCGGGGAAAGTGCGGCCATCGAGCCCGACTTAGCGGCAGTCTCCCGAAACTGCCAGCCCCACCGAGTGCGAGACCGCCCCGTCTTCCGGATACGCCGAGTCCGGGGGGCGGGGCACTCCTGTCAGGTGGTGCAGGAGACGGTGACCTCGGCGAAGAAGACGTGGCCGAAGTAGGGGTGGTCGAAGACCTCCCAGATGCCGGGCTCGCCGACCGTGACGCAGGTGTTGAGCAGCTCGGCGCTGGCCGACGCCTCGGCGTCCCAGGTCGCGGACTGGATCGCCGAAGCGGCGGTCAGACCCCGGCCGCCGCCGGTGAACTCCTTCGCGGTGGCCGCAGTAGCAGGGGCTGCGGCTGCCAGCAGCAGTGCCGTCGCAGCCGTCGCCATACCGGCCGCCGTGGCAAGACGTCGCCTGATCCTGAAGCGGTGCACGTGGTTCTCCTTCCGGGCAGGAGGACAGGACAGAACATCGAAGTTGAGCATTCAACCGATGCCTCGACCAGCATCGCCACCACAGTGGCGACAGTCAATGTGCACCACGTACGAGGCCCGCGTTCAACTCCTGGCATGGCCTCGTCGCTCTTCTGTTGCCGCGCCGCGTCTCGGCCTAACGCTGTGGCCATGAGGCTTCCGCAGTCGTGTCGGCCACGCCGCCCCAACGATCACGGCAAACGTACGACAAGCTTGCGTGGATGGGCTGGTCGTCGTTGTCGCGCAGCACCGGCCTGCCGCAGTGCAGGCATGCAGCGACTCGTGGATAGGTGTGCGCGGCTTGCCCATGCCTTGGCGCCTTGCCGGACAGACCGTCCGTAGTCGCAGCCATGGTTCACCTTCCGATCCGTCTAGGAGATTGCTGGCCGGACGCAACACAATTCACGTCCGGCCAGGACCACCGCCGGACTCGTCACCAAGAGGGTGTCCGAGCTGCCGGGTGCGAGCGGGAGATCGGCTCCTGCAGTCGACCGAGCCCGACGAGCGTCGAGGCGCCGGTCCTCCGGATGACTCCGGGATCGCCGGCCACCGACGCCCATCTGACGATCCGTCCGCGCCTGGAGAAAAGGCCAGGGCTGCAGTGATGCAGAAGTGATGCAACGGCATTGCGACACCCACCTCGATGCAGCCGAGCGTCTGCTCGGCACACCCCAGCAGGCAGCTTCCGCCTGGGTCAGCGTTTTCGACGCGGGAGCCCTGGCCGTGGAGAAGGCACGCTGTTACCAGCAGCTGGGCCGACCGGTGCAGGTACGCGCCGAAACTGCCACCGCAATCGCCTCGCGGACGCCTGACCGGGTCCGTAGCCGGGCATTCGCCCAACTGACCGCCGTATCCGCCATGATTGACGAAGGCAGTCTTGATGAGGCCTGCTCGACGGCCAGCGAGGTCGTCGATACGACACGGCTGCTGGGCTCACGGCTCGCGCACAGGCAGTTGGAGGAGTTGCTCCCACGGTTCGCCCCGTACGCTGGCAATCGTGACGTCGCCGAATTCCTCGATCATTTGCGGGATCGGCTGTCCGACCGCTACAGAAAGCCCCGAGACGTCAACTGAAGGCCGCTGCCATGACCGGTGAGCAGCCGCTCTACGAGCGCGACCCTGAGGCCTGGCAGGCCCACCTGGCAGAGGGCAACCGCATCCAGCCACGCAAACGCGTCGGCGCTGACGTGATCTTCCGTGACCAGGCGGGCAACGTCCTCATCGTCGAGCCGCGATACAAGCCCGGTTGGGACCTTCCCGGCGGTATGGCCGAGGCCAACGAACCGCCGCTGGCCGCAGCGGCCCGAGAGGTCGCCGAAGAACTCGGGCTGATCTGGATCGGCGGCCGCCTGCTGGTCCTCGACTGGGTGGCACCGCATGGCCCGTGGGACGACAGCCTGATGTTCGTCTTCGACGGCGGCGTGCTCACAGCTGCGGAGCAGCAGGCCATCGAAACGGATGACGAAGAGTTGGCATCACACGCGTTCGTGGCAGCGGACCTGGCACAGGCTCGTGTCGGCCCCCGACTGGCGCGGCGACTCGCCGCGGCTCTGCGTGCAGTGGCAAGCGGCGAGACGGTGTACCTGCAGGACGGCGCGACCGCCGAAAGCGTCACCCCTTCTCGGTAACCTGACCCGGTGACCCGCGACGTCCTCCCCGGCGCGCAGACGACGCCGACCCAACGGTGCCCCCAGTGCTCAAGCATCGGGCTACCGGTCCTGATCGGACTGCCCGACGAGACGGCCATGGAAGCCGCCGCCGCAGGCGAGCTGGTCCTCGGCGGCTGCATGATGGGGCCCGACGGCTACGCCTGGGAGTGTCCTGCGGGCCACGAGTGGACAGGCGACGAGCAGACCTGGACGCGAGCCGTCGACCTCGCCTTGGCCGGGCGGCCCCGCTGCCACGACTGCGGTGGCCGGACGCGCCGCCTGGTCTACCCTCGCGCGCTGGCCCATCCCGGGGAGACCGAAGGACTCGCCGACGACATAGCCGCCGGTCTAGCCGAGATGTCTCCTGACGAAGGGCCGCCCGGCGTCTACTCCACCCGGATCTGCCACGACTGCCGAGCCCTCTTGGCATGACCTCGCCGAGACCGCGGCGTACGCCGAAGCCACTGCACGTGCTCGACGCACGGCGCGGGCTGACGCCGCGGGCGCGGGCCTACCTCGCCGCGTACGGGGTCCGGCGAGAGGTGTGGTCGCCCGAGCAGCACCGCAGGCACTGGCACCGCTATCACCGCCCTGCGGCCGCGATCGAGCACCTGGCCGCCTACCAGGGCCGGTGGGGCGGGCTGGAACTGCCGCCGACTCCCGAGTACGAAGGCGGCCCGCACGTCCTGGACGCCGACGAACCGACCGTGGAGGAAGGCAGGGGCGCCTGTTTCACGGCCGGTCGCCCACGGTTCACTTCTGCGTGCGGATTCATGGTCGACGGCGACGGCCGGTTCGGCATCGTGGCGGATGACACCTGGGTGCCGCTGCACGGCTCGATCGAAGGCTGGGTGGAGTCGCTCGCGCTGCGCCACTTCGCCGACAGCCTGCCCGCCGAGATGGCGCTCGCAACCGGGGCCAGGCTCGACGGGCTGGCGGAGCGGCTGCGGCTGCGTCCGCTGGCCGAGGTCGCCGGGGCCGCCGGGGCCGCCGACGGCTGGTGGCGCGGAGAGGACACCCTGCTCGCGGTCTACCGGGGCGAGGCCCGCCTATTCGATAACGTGCAGTACCAGACGGCGTACCTTTACACCGGCATCGACGGGCTCACCGAGCGCCTCCGCGCAGGTTAAGCGTCAGACCGGCCCTGACAGGCTTGCAGTGAACGCTGCAGGAACCGCTCCCGACAGGGCGGGTAGGGCGGTCGCCCGACCTATGTGCATTCATCAGAATCGCCTCCAGGCTTACGAGTAACACGTATGCGTGCCAGGTCACGAAGCGCATGACGGATTGAACTCGAACGTCCGCCGGGCCTTCGGGGTGATCGCGCAGGTAGGAGCGGATCCGCTCCAACGCGCGGGAAGCGAGCTCCACCACGTGCGCACTGGGCGGTTCCGTACTCATGGCACCGACGCTCACCGCTCCACCCCCTCACCGACAGCCACCGTGCTATCCGCAATAAACGAAACGTGGCGGGTGCCCGCTACTCTCGGCCGGTGAACGCGCGCCGCCCCTTCCCGCAGAAGATCCTGATCTACGGGGTGTACGGGGCGGGCAAGTCCACCCTCGCCCTGGAGCTCTCCCGGCGGCTGGGCCTGCCCTGGCAGCCGGTCGACGAGCTGACATGGGAGCCCGGCTGGAAAGAGGTCCCGATGCCGGTCCAGCGCGACCGGATCGCGGCGATCTGCCGCAAGAAGTCCTGGATCCTCGACGGCGCGTACAAGGACTGGCTGGACGTCCCGCTCGCCTCCGCCGACCTGGTCATCGGCCTGGACTTCTCCCGCGGCCTGACCCTGCGGCGGCTGCTGCGGCGCACCGCGCGGCTGATCTCGACCGGTGAGGTCATCTGCAACGGCAACCGGGAGACGCTCGGCAGCGCGCTGTCCTCAGAATCGATCATCCTCTGGCACTTCGCGTCGTTCGGGCGCAAGCGCCGCCGGATGCGCCGGTGGGCGGCCGACTCCCCCGGCCCGCAGGTGCTGCTGTTCCGCACCCCGGCCGAGCTGGACGACTGGCTGGCCCAGCTCAGCCCGGCCGGCGCCGAAGGAAGGGCACCTTCTTAACGCTATTGGTGCGCAGGGTGCCCTTCCTTATCGACCACCACGGTGAAGGTGAGCTGGCGGCGGACGGCGAACCCCATCGCCTCGTATAGCCGGATCGCGCCGGTGTTGTCGCTGGCCGCGTGCAGGAACGGCGTCTCGCCGCGACGCCGTACGCCCGCCGCGACCGCGCGGATCAGCCGGGTCGCCAGCCCCTGGCCACGGTACGCCGGGTCGGTGCACACGGCACTGATCTCGGTGAACCCCGGCGGGTGCATGCGCTCGCCGGCCATCGCGACGAGCCTGCCGTCATGCCTGATGCCGAGGTAGGAGCCCATCTCGACGGTGCGGGCGAGGAAGGGGCCAGGTTTGGTGCGCTCGACCAGGTCGAGCATCTCCGGCACGTCGGCCGCGCCCAGCGGCACCGCCTCGGGCTCGTCCGCGACCGCGAGGGCGTCGTCGACGAGCTGGACCACCTCGTCCTGCCAGGTGATCTCCCAGCCGGGCGGCACCGGGTAGTCGCCGATGAGCACCGCGCGACCACTGGCTCCCACCAGCGCCGCGAGGTCGCGCCAGGCCGGGGCGTCGGCACCGGCGGGCAGCGCGGCGAACGGCGTGACGGCCGGGTCGTAGCAGCGCGCCTGCCCGTGCCGTCGGGCGAACCCGCGATGCGGGCCGGCCAGCGCGGCCCCGGCCGGGTCGTCGAGCACACCGGTGTCGATCGCGTGCGCGCCGCTCATCGATAGACCACTCCCCCGCGACGATGTCCTGGTCAGCAGTGGCCATCGTAGTCGCCGCGGCGGTCCGCCGACCTGGGCGGTCAGAACAGCAGGCGCTGGCCGGCGCTCAGGGCGATGTGCGCGGCGAGCCGGTCGCCGTCGGCGATCAGGAGGTCACTGAACCGGACCCGGCCGCCGGGCAGGTGCACGGTGAAGTCGCGGCGGGTGGTGGTGAATGCGCCGTTGCTGGTGTTGATGGTGACACCTTCGACGTACGCGACCTCGTGCCAGGTCACCACGTGCCGTGCCCGGCCGAGCGCGCCGACTGTGATCATTCCTCGTTCGAACACGTGGATCGCCCGGTTGCGGTGGATGAGCAGGGCGTGGGCGAGCAGGCCGACGGTGATCGCGGTGCCGGCGAGCTGGTAGGGGACGACGTGTGCGCCGAAGCCCAGGACCAGCGTGGTCGCGGCCACGATGGGAGCGGTGAGCAGTTGGGCGACCGGCCGGGTGCCGTAGCGCCGCAGTTGGTTGCCGAGTCCGGCTTGGGCCGCCCTGTCCTGGACGCTCGAACCGCGCTTCATCGACAGCCCTCCACATAAGACATACGGAGGGTACAGCAGTAGCACACGTTAGGTTAGGGCGGGTCGGGCGGGCCATCTCCTCAGCCAGCGGTCGATGCGGCGCAGCTGCCGCGGCGTCAGCCCGGCCTCCACCGGCGGCGCCAGCACCAGCGCCCGGTTGCCCCACGGCCTGGTGTCGGCGGCGCGCAGCTGGTGGCGTACGTCGTCGTCGGTCCACAGCAGCGGGCGGCCCTCGTCGAGCACCCGCTGCGCGGCCGGCAGCTTCCACCAGGTGTGCTTCCTGGTGACCAGCGGGCTCGCCAGGACGGCGTCCATCGACACGAACTCGGGGCAGTCACGCACCGGCCAGGACGGCAGTCCCAGCGCCGTGCCGACGTTGACCGAGTTGTGCTGCCAGGTGCTGTGCCACCAGATCTCGGCGCGGCCCTGCTCGTGGACCTGGCGCAGGAAGTCCAGCACCGGCGTCGCGGCGAGGATGGGCCACTCGATGTCCTCGTTGCTGGCCGCGGCGGTGCGCACCCATTGGTGGCCGCGCCACACCCGGCGATCCGGCAGATCGGTGACCGCGTTGATGACCCCGTCGATGTCCAGCAGCCAGATCGGCACACCCTTGACCATCGGCCGATTTCGCCGTACCAGCGCGATCACTCCCTGAGCCGTCCGTCCCGTGTCGGCCCATCATTTCGCCGTCCGGCGGGCCCGGCAAGGGCTGCGATCCGCCCGGATCACGATCGGATAAATGCGTTGCGGTATCGCGCGGGCGGTCGGTAGCTTCGGCGGCACACCTCCCGGTGCGCTGGTGACGGCTACTTCATTCGACAACAAGCCTGCCGTCGCCGACCTGGTCTCGGGAGGTGCCATACACCGCGACTCCCGTCCGTGGGCGAACGCCCGCCGGGCCGCGGGCCGACCGGCGTCGGCCCGAGTTACTCAGGCGACAGCGCTGCAGCCGCGTCGCCGCCGATCCTGATCCTGGTGTGTGGCGCGCCGTGTCCTGACCGGCGCCGGACGGGGGACGTCTATGGCCCGATTCAACTTCAAGCTGCGCGCGAACCGGCACGAACTCGACGAGGTCGACGTGGTGCGCCGGCCGGCTCCGCCGGTGCACGCCGTGCGGGTGCCGCGGCAGTGGATCGTCGAGGAGCGGGTGATCTCCGAACGGCTCACCGAGGAGGGGGCACCGGCCTTCCTGCGGTCCCCTCGGCTGGAGCTGTTCCTGCTCGCCGTGTCGCACATGGTCGGCAGCGACACCTTCTACGAGTCGGCCGGCGAGCGCGACAGCCGGTTCCGCGAGCTGGTGCGCACCGTCGCGGTGACGGAGGTGGACTGGTTCGCGCGGTTCGTGCCGTGGCTGCGCACCGGGGCGATGCTGCGGTCGGCGTCGATCGTCGCCGCGCTGGAGGGCGCGGCCGCGCAGGTCGAGGCGGGCATCCCGGGTTCGCGCGCGGTGGTCGACAGCGCTCTGCAGCGTGCCGACGAGCCGGGCGAGGCAGTGGCGTATTGGCTGGGCAGGCACGGGCGACGGCTGCCCAAGCCGGTCAAGCGCGGCGTCGCCGACGCCGTGCGCCGCCTCTACACCGAGCGCAGCCTGCTCAAATACGACACGGACACGGCTGCGGTGCGGTTCGGCGACGTCGTCGAGCTGACGCATCCGGTGGCGGTCGCGCCGTGGCAGGGCGACCTGTTCCGGCACGCCGTGGACCGCCGCCACGGCCGCGACCGGGCGGTCCCGGAGTCGCTGGCCATGGTACGCGCCCGCGCGGAACTGACCGCGCTGCCCGTGGAGCGGCGTCCGGAGGTCACCGATCCGGCGCTGCTGGCGCGGGCCGGGATGACCTGGGAGGCGCTGGCGGGCTGGCGGCAGTCCACCATGGACGCCGCGGCCTGGGAGTCGATCATCCCGAGCATGGGTTACCTGGCACTGCTGCGCAACCTGCGCAACTTCGACGCGGCCGGTGTCGGTGACGACGCTGCGGCCGCGGTGGCCGCGCGCCTGTCGGACCCCGGTGAGGTGGCGCGATCGAGGGCGCTGCCGATGCGCTTCCTGTCGGCGTACCGCTCGGTACGCGATGCACGCTGGGCACACCCGCTGGAACGGGCGCTGCAGCACGCGCTCGGCAACGTGCCCGCGCTGGACGGGCGGCTGCTGATCCTCGTCGACACCTCGGGTTCGATGGGTGCGAGGTTCAGCAAGGACGGCACGCTGCGGTACTGGGACGCCGCCGCGATGTTCGGTCTGGCCCTGGCCGCGCGGGCGGTCGCGCCCACGGTGGTGTCGTTCTCCGTCGGCTCCCGCGAATTCCCGCCGGAGCCCGGCGAGTCGCTGCTGTCGGCGTTGGGCCGGTTCAGGGCCGGCTATTTCATCGGTTCCGGCACGGAGACCGAGAAGGCCGTGCGGCGCCACTACGGCGGTCACGACCGGGTGGTCATCCTGACCGACGAGCAGGCCGCCTTCCATGGTGCCCGCGACGTGGCGCGGTCGGTGCCGGCGCGGGTGCCGGTGTACACGTGGAACCTCGCCGGCTATCGCCTGGGCCACACCCCGGTCGGTGCCGGTCGGCACACCTTCGGCGGGTTGAGCGACGCGGCCTTCTCGATGATCCCGCTGGTGGAGGCGGGCGACACGGACCGCTGGCCGTTCTAGGCACGGGGCAAGGGGCGCGCTGCGCGCCCGTGCCGGTCGTTGCCGACCGGGTGGGCAGGCGATAGTGTCCGCGACGCACGGCGGCCGCCACCGCCCGGCGAAGGAGCGTTGCACGATGGGTTCATCCGGGGTCGTCTTCCCCGTCAGCACCGGCACCGAGCGCAGCACCTCCGCGCTGGGCCGGGCCGTGGTCGCCGACGCGCTGCGGCCGGTGGACCCGGTCGGGGCGCGGGCGGCCGAGCACGAGACCAACTGGCGCGCCGACTACCTGGTGCACTTCCGGCGGCTGGTGGAGGCGGGACTGCCGTCCGGCGACGCGGCACGCGGCAGCGCGGCGGCCGGCCTGGCCTCGCTGCACCAGCGCATGCGTGTGGTCACCGACGACGGCGAGACCGGGCTGCGCGAGGTGTTCGAGCGCAAGCCCGACCCGGCCGCCGAGCTGGGCACGGTGACCGTCGGCGGCGACGGCGACACCGACCGCGAGCTGTCCCTGCCGTACCGGGGCGAACGCTTGCGCGGCGACGCGCTGGTCCGGCAGCTGGACGCGTGGGTGACCGCCGGGGTCGTGGAGCCGAGCTGCGCCGAGGCGGTGCGGGCGGTGCTGGCCAATCCGGGCTGGCTCGATCTGTCCGACGTGCGGGTGGTGGCGCTGGGCGCGGGCGCGGAGATGGGCCCGACACACTCGCTGCTGCGCTGGGGCGGCGAGGTCGTCGCGGTGGACCTGCCGCGGCCGCAGCTGTGGCGGGGCCTGCTGGAGACCGCCCGGCGCTACGGCGGCCGGCTGCGCGTGCCGGTCGCCGCCGCGCGCCGCGACCACGCGGACCTGGCCGAGGTGGCCGGCGCGGATCTGCTGCACCAGCTGCCCGCGGTCGCGGACTGGCTGCTCGGCGTGGACGGCCGGCTGGTGATCGGCAACTACGTCTACGCCGACGGGGCGACCAACGTGCGGGTGTGCGCCGCGGTGGACGCGCTGTCCGAGCACCTGCGCGGGCAGCGCCCGGACACGGCGCTGGCGTTCCTGGCCACCCCGACGGACGTGTTCGCCGCGCCGGGGGAGGCGGTCGCGCAGGCCGACGAGAAGTACCGACAGCCGTCGACGCTGCGTTCGCTGCGCGGGCCGCTGCGGTTCGTGTCGGCGGGGCGGCTGCTGCGGCGCAACTACTCGCCGGCGGCCGACCCGGGCATCTGCGACAGCCTCGTGGCGCAGCAGGGCCCGAACTACGCGCTGGCCAAGCGGCTGCAGCGGTGGCGGGCGGCGGTGGCCCGGCACGAGGGGGCGACGGTCAGCTTCAAGGTCGCGCCGCCGACGCGCACCCGTTCGGTGGTGAAGAACCGGGTGCTGGCCGCGGCGTACGCGGGCGCGCCGGCGTTCGGGGTGGAGGTGTTCGAGCCGGCCACGTCGAACACGCTGATGGCCGCGCTGCTCGTGCACGACCTGCGCAATCCCCCGCCGGTACGCGAGCACGTGTGGCAGGAGGAGGCGCAGGGCGCGGCGCACGGCGGGCTGTGGCGCATGCCGTACGCCCCGCGCAGCGCCCTCGGGCTGGCGGCGCTGCTCGGCCTGGGCGGCGCGCGCAACTGAGACGGCGCGGCCCGCACCGGCGGACATCCGTCGGTGCGGGCCGCCGCGCCGGTCAGACCAGCGTCTTGAGGTACGCGTCCAGCGCCCGGTAGGACTCGTTGGCCCCGCCCTCCATGCCGGAGGCGACCATGCCGTCGCGGTCCTCCTTGTTGGCGAACGTCGAGGTTCCGGTGAGCGTGGTCTTGCCGTCCTTGTGCTCGAAGACGAGGCGCTCGACGGAGATGTGGCCGGGCAGGCCCTCCCACTCGAAGGTCTGCACGATCAGCTCCATCGGCACGATCTCGCGGACCTCGCCGCGGAAGGCCCACTCCTCGCCGTTGTCGCCGTGCTCGACGATGCGCCACTTGCCGCCGGGCCGGAAGTCGAACGCGGTCACGTCGGCCTCGTGGCCGCGGGCCCACCACTTCTTCAGGTGCTCGGCCTGGGTGTGCACCTCCCAGACCAGCGCGAGCGGCGCGTCGAAGCTGCGCGTCATCACGATCTCAAGGTCACCCTGCAGTTTGACGTCCAGGGTCTTGGTCTCGCCCATCTCACTTCTCCTCTTCCGAGGGACCCGTCTGCTGAAGGGTCCGCAGGTAGTCGTCCAGCCGGTCGTAGCGCTCGTCCCAGAAGCGGCGGTATTGGTCCGCCCAGGCGGAGATGTCGCGCAGCGGGGCGGCCTCCAGCCGGCAGGGCCGCCACTGGGCGTCCCGGCCGCGGGTGATCAGGCCCGCCTGCTCCAGCACCTTCAGGTGTTTGGAGACCGCCTGCAGGCTGATCGGGAACGGCTCGGCGAGCTGGTTCACGGTGGCCTCACCGTCGGCCAGCCGGGCGAGGATCGCCCGTCGGGTCGGGTCGGCCAGCGCCGCGAAGACCAGGCTCAGTCGGTCCATGACCGCCTCTCTATTCAACCATGGGGTTAATCAACCGACAAGTTGAGTATGCACCTCATGCCACTCCCCTGCAACCCATACCCCGGAAACACGAACGGGCGGCCGGCAGTCCGCGAGGACCGCCGGCCGCCCGTGGGCGGTGCGGGTCAGGAGACCTTGGTCAGTGGCCAGGTGACGTAGCCGTTGCTCAGCTCCGCCTTGTTTCCGGAGCAGGTGTAGGAGACGGTGTTCTTGGACAGGTCGAGGTTGCCGTCGAAGGTCCCGGCGGGCATCGGCGTCTCCACGCCGTTCATGGTCATGACCGCCTTTGTGGTGATCTTGCCGCCGGGCATCACGCCGCCGATCTTCCCGTTCTTGGTCGTGTACGAGGTGCTGGTCGCGGAGCCGCTGATGGTCATCTTGGCCACGACGTCCGACCCCGACACGGTGGACTTGATCATGATCACCGCGTGGTCGTACGCGATGGTCATCTGGTCGGCGAACTCCAGGGTGATGCTGCCGGAGCCGGTGCCCTCGCCGCCGCCGAGTCGGGCGGCCGCCTTGGCCATGGCGTCCACATCGGCCTTCCACTTGCCGGTCAGGCAGCCGTCCCGGTCGCCCGCGGCGGCGGCGACCGTGGGGGCCGCGCTGACCGCCGACGGGGCGGCGCCCGGCGCACCGCTGGAGGTGGGAGTGGTCCCAGGGGTTTCGGCGGTGCAGGCGGCGGTGGCGAGAACGGCGGCAAGGACGAGAGCGGCGAGCGGACCCGAGGTTTTCATGGCGCACATGATGCCGACGCACCGATCTCCTTTCCCTGTATTGACGGGAAGCCGTCAGCCGTTGTCATACTGTGTGGCACACACTATCGTGTGACGCATGGTGAACGACGAGCAGCTCTCGACGCATCTGCAGGAACTGCGCCGGGGCACCGTCGTGCTGGCCTGCCTGCTCGTGCTGAGGCAGGCCAACTACGGATACGCGCTGCTCGACCTGCTGGAGCAGCGCGGTTTCGCGGTCGACGCGAACACCCTCTACCCGCTGCTGCGTCGCCTGGAGAAGCAGGGGCTGCTGACCAGCGACTGGAACACCGACGAAGCCCGGCCGCGCAAGTTCTACCGCACCAGTGCCGAGGGCGAGCAGCTCGCCGAGACGCTGGGCCGCGACTGGGACGCCCTCGACGCCGCATTCCGTGCTCTGAAAGGCCGGCCATGACCACCCTCACCGACCGCTATGTGGACGCCGCGCTGCGCCGCCTGCCCGGCCGCCAGCGCGCCGACATCGAGAAGGAGCTGCGCACCGCGATCGCCGACGCCGTGGACGACCGGGTCGAAGCCGGTGAAGAACCCGCCGCGGCCGAGATCGAGGTGCTGACCGGCCTCGGCGACCCGGCCCGGCTCGCCGCCGGCTACGCGGACCGGCCGCTGCACCTGATCGGCCCCGCGCTCTACCACGACTACGCCCGCCTGCTCACGGTGCTGCTGGCCACGGTCGTGCCCGCGGCGGCCGCGGGAGTGGGCCTGGTCCGCGCGCTGCACGGCGCGGACCCCCTGGCCCTGGCCGGTGACGTGCTGTCGGCGGCGTTCACCACGGCCGTCCACATCGTCTGCTGGACCACGCTGGCCTTCGCGGCCATCGACCGGCTGCCCCGGCTGCGCCGCGGCCCCGCCCGGCCCTGGAGCGTCGAGGCGCTGCCCGTGCCGCCCAGCCGCCGGGCCCGTTACGCGGAGCTGGCGACGCTGACCGTGATCACCGTGCTGTTCTCGACGTTCGTGCTGCTGACACCCGTGGTGAGCACGCAGAGCGACCCGAACGGGGAGCCGATCGGGCTGTTCGCGCCGCGGCTGTGGGAGACGGGCCTGGTCTACGCGTTCCTGGCGGTGGTGTTGGCCGGGCTCGGCTTCGCGTTCGCGCGGCACTACGCGCGCTGGAGCGTGCCGCTGGCCGTCGCCGGCTCGCTGGTCGACGTCGCGGCCTCGCTCGCGCTGATCTGGCTGGTGACGACGGACCGGCTGCTCAACCCCGCGTTCGTCAGCGCGGCCGGATGGGGCCCCGAGGTGCCCCGGTGGATCGGCATCGGCCTGGTCGCCGTGTCCGTGGTCACCCTGCTGCACACCATCGCCGAAGCGGTGGGCCGGGCCCGCCGCGCGACCCCGAGCTGAGGAGAGCACCCGTGAAAGCCATCGTCTACGACAGGTACGGCTCCCCCGACGTGATCCGCCACGCCGACGTGCCCACCCCCGCCATCCGTCCTGATCAGGTGCTGGTGCGCGTGCGCGCCTGCTCGCTCAACTTCGGCGACCGGGCCGCGCTGCTCGGCGAGCCGCGGCTGATCCGGCTCGCGTTCGGGCTGCGCCGGCCCAAGGCCCCGATCCTGGGCCGCGACGTGGCCGGCACCGTCACCGAGGTCGGCGCGCAGGTCACCGCCTGGCAGCCGGGAGACGACGTGTTCGGCGAGGTCAACCAGCGCGGCTTCGCCGAGTACGTCGCCGTGCCCGCCGCCCACCTCGCCCGCAAGCCCGCCGAGGTGACGTTCGAGCAGGCCGCGACGCTGCCGGTGGCCGCGACCACGGCGCTGCAGGCGCTGCGGCTGGGCGGCGTCACCACGGGCACCCGGCTGCTGGTCAACGGGGCCTCCGGCGGCGTGGGCACGTTCGCCGTGCAGCTCGCCGCCGACCTGGGGGCCCGGGTCACCGGCGTGTGCAGCACACGCAACGCCGAGCTGGTGCGTTCGCTGGGCGCGGAGGTCGTCGACTACACCCGGGAGGACTTCACCGCGGCGGACCGCAGCTACGACGTGATCCTCGACCTGGCCGGCGGGCACTCGCTGGGCGCGTACCGGCGGGTGCTCGCGCCCGGCGGCGTCTACCTGTCCTCCAGCGGCGCGGGCGGCCGGACCCTGGGCCCGATCCCGCACCTGCTGAAGGTGACCGCGGCCGGTGTGGTGTCCCGCCAGCGGCTGCGCGTGGTGGCCAACCGCCGCGACACCGCCGACCTGGACCACCTCGCCGACCTGATCGCCGCGGGCCGGCTCACGCCGGTCATCGAGCACGTCCGCCCGCTGGCCGAGGCGGCCGAGGCCTTCCGCGCCCAGCTCGCCGACCACGCCCGCGGCAAGACCGTCCTCGTCGTCCCCGAAGCCTGACGCGCTTGCAGTTTCGGGGAAAGTGCACGAACTAGCGCCCTCGAAGGTGCAATTTCCCCGAAACTGCGAGGCACCCGTGATCGGGGGCGGCCACGTCAGGGCACGGTGGCGGCGCCTTGGGCGAGGCGCAGTTCGCGGCCGGTGTGGTCGGCGCGGATCCGGCGGTCGTGGGTCACCAGGACCACCGTGCCCGGGTAGTCGCGCAGCGCCGACGCCAGCTCCTCGACCAGGCCCGGCGACAGGTGGTTGGTCGGTTCGTCGAGCAGCAGCAGGTCCACCGGCTGCCGGACGATGCGGGCCAGTTCCAGCCGGCGACGCTGGCCGGCTGACAGCAGCCGCACCGGCTGCGCCAGGTCGTCGCGCCGGAACAGGCCCAGGCCGAGCAGTGCCACCGCGTAGTCGCCGGGTTCGCCGGGCAGCCCGGCCGCGTAGGCGGCGAGCAGCGTACGGCGGTCGTCGGCGGCGCCGTGCTGGCGCAGGAACCCGAGGCGCGCCGGGCGGTGGCGTACCGTGCCCCCGTGCGGGCCGGCCTCCCCCGCGATCACCTGCAGCAGCGTGCTCTTGCCCGAGCCGTTGGGTCCGGTGACGAGCAGCCGCTCCCCTGGCGCGAGCCGCAGCGCGTCCAGCCGCAGCCGCCCCGGCACCGCGACGTCCACCAGCTCCAGCGGCGGCTGTTCAGCCAGGTCACCGGCGGTGACCCGGGCGGACAGGCGCAACGGCTCCGGCGGTGGCGGCACGGGATCGTCGAGCAGCCGGGCCAGCTGCTCCCGGGACGCCCGGATGCGCCCGGCCGCACCGTGCGTACGCGAGCGGGCCCGGAACGCCCCCGCGCCGCTGAACCCGCGCGGGCCCTTGCGCGGGATGGCCGCCAGCCGGTCGGCGTTGGCTGCCAGCAGCTCGCCGTGGCGGGCGACGTCGGCCTGCCACTGCTCGTGCCGTTGCCGCTGCCGGGCCCGGTCGGCGGCCCTGGCGGCGAGGTAGCCGTCGTAGCCGTCGCCGTGGCGGCGGACCGCGCCGGCGTCGACCTCCAGCACCGTCGTGGTGACCCGGGCCAGGAACTCCCGGTCGTGGGTGACCGCGACGACGGTGCCCCGGTGGGCCAGCAGGTGCTGCTCCAGCCAGTCGAGAGCGGTGTCGTCGAGGTCGTTGGTGGGTTCGTCGAGCAGCAGCAGCCGGGGCCGTGCGGCCAGGGTCGCGGCGATCGCGAGCCGGGCCCGGTCGCCGCCGGACAGCGTGTCCAGGCGGCGGCCGCGGTCCAGCCCCGGCCGGCCGAGCGCGTGCAGAGCGATCTCGACGCGGCTGTCGGCTTCGTAGCCGCCGCGGGACTCGAACAGGTCGAGCAGGTCGGCGTACGCGGCCAGGCGGGTGCCGTCGTCGCCGTCGAGGTCGCGTTCGGCGGCGCGCAGCCTTGCCTCGATGTGCCGCAGCTCGCTCAGGGCGAGGTCGACGGCATCCTGCACGGTGGCGTGGCCGGGCAGGTCGAGGGTCTGCGGGAGGTAGCCGACCCCGCCGGGGCTGGCGACCGTGACGGTGCCGTTGCCCGGTCGCAGGCGGCCCGCGACGAGGCGGAGCAGGGTCGACTTGCCGGAGCCGTTGTCGCCGATGACGCCGACCCGTTCGCCGGGGCGGATGGTGAGGTCGATCCGGTCGAGCACGACGCGGTCGCCGTAGCGGTGGGTGACGTCGGTGAGGGTCAGCTGGGTGTCTGCGGGTGATGGCGCGGTGCGCATGGTTGTCCTGCGATTCTCGGCATGGCCGATCGGCGGGGCGATGGGCGGACCGCGCGCAGGTGTGGCTTCAGGCCGGGCAAGGATTGCCGGGGTGACGGGCCGTCTCCTGCGCGCGTACACGGCCGGACGGAGCGGAGCTCGACGTCGTAGGGGCCGCGGCCGCGAGAATCACAGGAACATCAGTGCCATGCGGATGAGGTTAGCTCGGGATTCAGGACGCGCCAACCGGTATTCGGCGGTCCGGCGCCGGGGAGTCCTGGCGCCGGACCGTCTGCGGTACGGGATTACGGCATCGACACCAGGTGGTTGTGGACGGTGTTGGCGAAGTTGTAGCCGTTGGCCGCGTCCCAGTTGATGGACCAGGTCATCGCGCCGCGGATCGTGGGCCAGCGCGCCGGGGGCACGAAGCTGCCGCAGTTGGTGCCGGCGGCCAGGCAGTTCAGCGCGTTGTTGACCACGGTCGGGTTGACGTAGCCGCCGCCCGCGGCCTGGGTGGTGGCGGGCAGGCCGAGCGCGATCTGGTCGGGCCGCAGCGCCGACTGGAGCTGGATGCAGGCCAGCGCCGTGAGGAAGTTGATCGTGGCCTGCGAGTACGCGAACTGCTGGTCGCAGCCGAGCATGCTGCCCGAGTTGTAGAACTGGGTGTGCACGATCGTCAGGATGTCGCGGATGTTGAGCGCGAGCGAGAAGTAGCCCGCCCCCGTCGACTGCATGTCGATGGTCTGCGGGGCCATCGTGATGATCAGTCCTGACCCGACGCGGGAACGCAGGTTGCGCAGCGCCTGCTCCATGTACGTCGCGTTGAGCCCGTTCTCCAGGTCGATGTCGACGCCGTTGAAGCCGAAGTCGGTGATCAGGGTGTAGAGGCTGTTGGCGAAGTTGGTCGCCGCCGCCGAGCTGTTCACCGAGACCGAGCCCAGCTCGCCGCCGACGGAAAGGATGACCTTCTGGTTGCGGGCCTTGAGCGTGGCGACGTCGGTGCGGAACTGGGCGTTGGTGTAACCGCCGAGCGCCGAGGACAGCCCGGAGTCGACGTTGAAGGTCACCGCGCCGGGGGTGCCGGACACGGCGTCGGCGAACGCGACGGCCACGATGTCGTACGTGGTCGGCACCGACGACAGCCGCAGCGGGGTGGCCCCGTTGACGAAGTTCTGCCAGTACCCGGTGAGCAGGTGCTTGGGCAGGGTGCCGGTGGTGCAGCCGGTGGTGGTGCCGGACGCGGCCGCCGAGGCGGGGGACTCGCCGGTGGCGTTGTAGGCGCGCACGGTGTAGGTGTGGCTGGAGCAGGTGGCCAGGCCGGTGATGGTGGCGGAGGTGCCGGTGACGGTGGCGCGCACGGTGCTGCCCTCGTAAACCCGGTAGCCGGTGACGGTGCCGGACGAGGCGCTCCACGAGACGTTCAGCGAGGTGTTGGTCGCGCCGCCGACGGTGACGTTGCCGGGGGTGCCGGGCACGCCGGTGCCGCAGCCGGTGGTGGTGACGGTGACGTTGCCCGAACGCGGGGACTCGCCGGCGCTGTTGTACGCCGCGACCGAGTAGGTGTGCGTGGTGCACGCGCCCAGCCCGCTGATCGTGGCGGACGCGCCGGTGGGGTTGGCGACGACGGTGCTGCCCTCGTACACCCGGTAGCCGGTGACCGTGCCGGACGAGGCGCCCCAGTTCAGCGCGACCGACGTGTTGGTGATCGAGCCGGCGGTCGGGGTGCCGGGCGTGCCGGGCACCGGGTTGGTGCCGCCCTGGCCCTGCAGGGACACGTCGTCGGCGAAGTAGGTGCCGGTGCCGTACCAGCCGTGCAGGTAGACCTGGATCGAGCTGCTCGCGGCGGTGAAGGTGAGCGTGAGCTGGGTCCAGTTCGTCGCGTTCGGGGTCCAGGTGGACGCGCCGCCGTTGACGCCGAGGTAGACGTAGCTGCCTCGGACCCAGGCCGACAGCGTGTACTGGGTGCCGGAGACGACGGAGACGGTCTGGGTGCACTTGGCGTTGTCGGAGGCGCTGGCCGCGCCCTGCAGCGCCTTCGTGCCGGTGCGCACCGGGGTGGACACGACGCTGCCCAGGTTGCCGGTGCAGCTCCACGGCGACAGCGCGCCGGTCTCGAAGCCGCCGTTGACGAGCACTTCCGCGGCGGAGGCGGGGGCGGACAGCGCCGCCACCGCGAAGGTGGTGACCAGCGCGGTGGCCAGGGCCGCCGCCGCCGTTCGCAGTCTGTTCATGGGAGCTCCGATCTCAGGACACGGGGGAGCCGTTCTCCTGGGATCGTCGCCGGTCGATAATTAACAGTCAATAAGCCTTACTATTAATTCCCACCAATTGAGACAGTGCACCGACGACACGGGCCCGCTCGCCTGACGCGAGCGGGCCCGTGCTGCTGGTACGTGACTACTCGACGTCCGCGCCGACGCGCTCCGGCTGGCGCTGCGCCGGAACGGCGAGCTCGGCGTCGCGGCGGCCGTTGGCGTACTCGGCCAGCTCGGGGTCGCCCTCGTGGTGGCGCTGCTCGGCCTGCTCCTCGGCCACGGGCTCCTCGCCCTGCGGCGGCCCCTCCAGCTCCAGCACCGGCTCGACGTCCTCCGCCTGCACCTCGACCTCGTCGGGCTCGGCCGCCGAGTGGCGGGGGTTCGGGCGCATCTGCACGCGCGGGTACTCGCCGGTCTCGACCCCGCCGACGGCGGCGGCCATGACGGCGGCGGCGGCCAGGTTGGCCACCCGCTCCGCCTCGCGCTGCACCCGGGCCCGCACCGCCACGGCGTGGCGCTCGGCGGACTCGGCCGCACGCCGGGCCTCCTCCAGCCGGTGCAGCTCGTGGTTGAGCTCCTGGGTGGTCTCGCTGAGGCGCTGCTGCAGCTGGGCCACGTCACGCTCGGCGGTGGCGCCGTCCTGGCGCGACTGCACCAGGCGCTGCTGGGCGATGTCCAGCTCGGCCTGCAGCTGGGCCAGCGCCTGGCGGCGGGCCCGGATCTCCTGCTGCACGACGGTGAGCTGCTGCTGGTGCGCGGCGTTCTGGTCGTCGGCGCGGCGGCGCAGGTCGGCGGCGTGCTGCTGGGCCTCGGCGTGCAGCGCGGCGTTCTTCTGGTTCACCGCGGTGCGCTGGCCGGCCAGCTCACGCTCGGCGGCCGCGCGCAGTTCGGTGAGTTCGCGCTCGACGTTGGCCTTCCACTGCGAGACCTCCTGCTGGGTCTGCGCGCGGGCGGCCTCGACCTCCTGCTGCACCCGCACCCGGGCGGCCTCGACCAGGGCGTCGGCCTCGGCGCGGGCGTGCTCGGCCTGCTGGGCGTTCTGGTCGTGCACCCGCTTGAGCTCCTGCTCGGCGCGCTCCAGGGCGCCCTCGCTCTCGGCGCGCAGCCGGTCGGCGTGCTCCCGGGCGTCGGCGAGGATCTTCTCCGCCTCGTCCTTGTGGTGCGCCATCTGCTGAGCCGTGGTGGTGGTGATCGCCTCGGCCTGCTTCTCGGCCAGCTCCAGGATCTGGTCCACCATCGGGCCCAGGTGGCGGAACGAGGCCCGCTCGACCTGCGGCGGGCGCTGGCGCAGCTCGGCCAGCTCGGACAGGTCGGTGTGCTGGCGCTTCAGCCGCTCGGTCAGGTCGCGGACCTGCCCGAGCGCCCGCTCACGCTCGGCCGACAGCGACGACACCTCGGCGTTGATGCGCGCGATGTACTGCTCGACCTGCCGCTGGTCGTAGCCGCGCAGCTTGACCTCGAAGTCGGGCCGTGCCGCCAGGTCGTCGCGTAGTGCGAGCACGTCCTCGTCCTGAGACATACGTCTTCCTCCACAAGATCACGATCGCGTCGGTCGGCGGTGGCCGCGCCGCCGGGGGGTAGCGGTGCGTTCGGCGTACCCGCCTGCGCATCCGCAGACGGTACCGGCGTCCCTATGTTCGCCGTCACCCCGCCCCGCCACCAGTCCACCGACCGTTCACGTTTGTGTCGGATCGGGGCCTGCCGGACAGGATGGCACCACAGCTGAGCCAGATCGGCTTGCGTATGGCACCACTGTGGTGCCATAGTGGTGCCATGGAACTGACGCCCTACGTGGAGAAGCTCCGGGCGGAGCTGGCAGTCGCCGCCGAGACCGGCGGCGCGGAGGCCCGCGCCCTCGCCGAGCGCCTGGCCGTGCCGCTGGAGTCGGCGATCCGGCTCACGCTGCTGGAGGCGATCTCGGCCGCCGCCGACGAGATCACCCGCGACCTCGCTCCCGGCTCGGTCGAGGTGCGCCTGCGCGGGCTCAACCCGGTCTTCGTGGTGAACACCCGGCAGAGCCCGCCCGAGGAGCACCCGGTCGCCCCCGCCGCGGCAGCCGCCCCCGCCTGGGACGAGACCGCCGGGGAGAAGGGCGCGACCTCGCGCATCAACCTGCGCCTGCCCGACGAGCTGAAGGCGCGCATCGACGAGGCCGCCGCCCGCGAGCGGCTGTCGGCCAACTCCTGGCTGGTCCGGGCCGCCGCTGCCGCGCTCGACTCCGCCGCCGCGCCGCGCCCCGCCGCCCGCCCCAGCGGCACGGACCTCGGCCAGCGCTACACCGGCTGGGCGCGCTGACCCGCGTCACGACCCCCGAACACGCCGCCCACCAGCGGATTCACCGAACAGACCGAGTTGAGGGGATCACCATGCCCACTTTCGCCACACCCGATCCGATCACCGTGTCCGTCAGCGTCATCGCCGCCGACGTGCGCATCGTCGCGACCGAGCGCACCGACACCGTGGTCGAGGTGCGTCCCGCCGACAACGGCAGCAAGTCGATCAAGCTGGCCGAGCAGACCCGCGTGGAGTACGCCGACGGCCGCCTGCTCATCAAGACGCCCAAGCACCTCGGCACGCTGATCGGCCGCACCGGGTCCCTCGACGTCGACATCCACCTGCCCGCCGGGTCGAGCCTCGACGGCGACTCGGGCCTCGGCGACCTGCACGTCGACGGCCCGCTGGGCGACTGCCGCTACAGCTCCGGCTACGGCCGGCTGTACTTCCAGCAGACCGGCAACCTGCGCGCCAGCACCGGCGCGGGCGAGATCAGCGCCGACCTGGTGTCCGGGGACGCCGACCTGGCCACCGGCGCCGGCCGCACCCGCGTCGGCGTCGTCGCGGGCAACGCGGTCATCAAGAGCTCGACCGGCGGCTGCGAGGTCGGCACGATCGCCGGCACCGGCCGCATCAACGGCGCCGACGGCCCCATCACCGTCGGCCGGGCCGCCGCCGAGCTGACCGCCAAGACCGCCAACGGCGACGTCATCGTCGACCGGGCCGAGGGCGGGCTCACCGCCAAGACCGCGTTCGGCGACATCCGCGTCGGCGCGGCCGTGCGCGGCACGCACGTGCTGGAGACCTCGGCCGGGCGCATCGACGTCGGCATCCCCGAAGGCACCGCGGCCTGGCTGGACCTGAGGTCGAGCCGCTCGGTGCGCAACACCCTCGACAACGTGCCCGGCCCGGAGGAGTCCGACGAGCGCGTCGAGGTGCGCGCCCGGACCCACTGGGGCGACATCACCATCCACCGCTCCTGAGAGGACACTCCCCCATGCCCACCCCCGCGAACGCCATCGAGGTCGCCGGCCTGCGCAAGGCGTACGGCGACAAGACCGTTCTGGACGGCATCGACCTGCAGGTCCCCGCCGGCACCGTGTTCTCCCTGCTCGGGCCCAACGGCGCCGGCAAGACCACGATGGTCAACATCCTGTCCACCCTGCTGCGCCCCGACGCCGGCCGGATCCGGGTGGCGGGCCACGACCCGGCCACCCACCCCGACGACGTGCGCGCCGCGATCGGCCTCACCGGCCAGTTCTCCGCATTGGACACCTTCCTCACCGGCGCCGAGAACCTGGCCCTGATGGCCGACCTGAACCACCTCGACCGCCGCGAGGGCCGCCGCCGCGTCGCCGACCTGCTGGAGCGCTTCGACCTGACCGAGGCGGCCGGCAAGCCGGCCACCACCTACTCGGGCGGCATGAAGCGGCGGCTCGACCTGGCCATGACCCTGGTCGGCAACCCGCGGGTGGTGTTCCTCGACGAGCCGACCACCGGCCTGGACCCGCGCAGCCGCCGGACCATGTGGGACAGCATCCGCGCCCTGGTCGCCGACGGCGTCACCATCTTCCTCACCACGCAGTACCTGGAGGAGGCCGACCAGCTCGCCGACCGGGTCGCCCTGCTCGACCACGGCCGCATCATCGCCGAGGGCACCCCGGCCGAGCTCAAGCGGCTCATCCCCGGCGGCCACCTCCGGCTGCGCTTCGCCGGGCTCGCCGAGTTGGCGGCCGCCGCGCGCCTGTTCGGCACGTCGACCCGCGACGACGACGCGCTCACGCTCCAGGTCCCCAGCGACGGCGGCGTCCGCTCGCTGCGCGAGGTGCTGGAACGGCTCGACGGCGCGTCGGTCGAGATCGCCGAGCTGACCGTGCACACCCCCGACCTCGACGACGTCTTCCTCACCCTGACCGGCCGGCCCGAGGCCGCCACCCTCCAAGGAGCGGACAACCGATGAGCACCACCGCGTACGCCCTGCGCGACTCGTCCACCATGCTGCGGCGCTACCTGCTGCGCGCCCGCCGCTACCCGCTGATCGGCTTCCTGATCGCCATCCCGGTCATCATGCTGCTGCTGTTCGTGTACGTCTTCGGCGAAACGCTCGGCGACGGCATCGCCGCGGGCGGCGGCCGGGCCGCGTACGCCAACTACGTCACCCCCGGCATCCTGCTGCTCGCCATCGCCAGTGCGCCGCAGCTCACCGCGATCGGCGTGGCGCAGGACATGACCGAGGGCATCATCGCCCGATTCCGCACCATGGCCATCTTCCGGCCCGCCGTGCTCACCGGGCACGTGCTGGGCAACCTGGTGCAGCTCGTCGTCGCCCTGGCCGTCGTCGTCGGCGTCGCCGTGCTCGTCGGCTTCCGCCCGAACGCGACCCCGGTCGAGTGGCTGGCCGCGGCCGGGCTACTGACCCTGGTCTCGTTCGCGGTGACCTGGTTCGGCGTGGCCTGCGGGCTGACCGCGCGCACCGTCGAGTCGGCCAGCAACCTGCCCATGCCGCTGATCCTGCTGCCGTTCCTGGGCAGCGGCTTCGTGCCCACCGACTCCATGCCCAGCGGCGTGAGCTGGGCCGCCGAGTACCAGCCGTTCACGCCGGTCATGGAGACCCTGCGCGGCCTGCTGCTGGGCACAGGCATCGGCGACAGCGGCTGGCTGGCGCTGGCCTGGAGCCTGGCCATCACGGTGTTCTGCTACATCTGGGCCAAGCGCCGCTTCAACCGCGAAGGCGCCTGAACCCGGACCGCTGTTGCGCCGGTGGGTGCAGAGCAAGGCTTTGGGTGCAGAGCAAATGCGTTCCGCACCACATCTGGCGGCCACCGGACCTCCCGGTGGCCGCCGCCGCACACCCACGCGCCGCCGAAGCCGCCTTGATCGTTCGAGTTGCCCGGCAGGTGTGCGAATCATGGACGCGCTCACGACCAGGTGCCTGGCAAGTTGGGCGATCATCGACGGCGGCCGGGGAAAGGCGGCGAGCGAGGGCGGCGCGGGGCGCGCTAACCTGCCGGGTTGACATCCTCCCCGCCCTAAAGGACGGGGATTCCCTTGGTCGCCCTCGGGTCTTCCTGTTTCGCCGACGACTGCCCCGTTCGAGAGGTTCCTCGTTGAGGTCTTACATCGTCTCCGCAGGCTGTCACCGCCAGTCCGGCGGCCAGGATGTTGCGTGCCGCATTGACATCACGGTCGTGGACGGCCCCGCACGGGCACGTCCACTCCCGCACGCCCAGCGGCATCCGTTCAGCGAGTGCGCCGCAGGCCGAGCACAGCCGGGTCGAGGGGAACCAGCGGTCCACGACGATCAGGTCCCGGCCGTACCAGGCGGCCTTGTACTCCAGCATGGTGCGAAACTGCCGCCATGCCGCGTCACTGATCGCGCGGGCCAGCCGATGGTTCTTGACCATGTTCGCCACGGCCAGGTCCTCGATCACGATCGCTTGGGTTTCACGAACGAGCCGAGTCGTCAACTTATGCAGATGATCGCGCCTACGGTCGGCGATGCGGCCTTGGATACGGGCAACCTTCAGCCGGGCTTTGGCCCGGTTGGCCGAGCCCTTCTGCTTGCGGGCCAGGTCGCGTTGGGCGCGTGCCAGCCGCTGCCGGTCGGCGCGTTCATGCCTCGGGTTGGTGATCTTCTCGCCGGTGGACAGGGTGAGCAGGCTGTCGAGCCCGGCGTCGATCCCGACCATGCCCGTGGCCGGGGTCTGGGTGATGACGTCGTCACAGAGCAGGGACACGAACCAGCGCCCGGCCGCATCCTGCGACACGGTCACCGTCGACGGCGACACCCCGTCGGGAAGCGGCCGCGACCACACGATGGAAAGCGGTTCGGTCATCTTGGCCAGGGTCAGCGTGCCGTCACGCCACCGGAACGCGCTGGCCGTGTACTCCGCCGCACGGCGCGAACGTCTCTTGGACTTGAACATCGGGTGCTTGGCGCGCCTGGCCCAGAAGTTGGTGTACGCGGCCTGCAGGTGCCGCAGCGCCTGCTGCAACGGCACGCACGACACCTCGTTCAAGAACGCGAGCTCGGCGGTCTTCTTCCAACCGGTGAGCATTGCGGAGGTGGCGTTGTAGTCGATCCGCTCCTGCCGCCGGGTCCAGGCTTCGGTACGGGCTTGCAGGGCCATGTTGTAGACCAGCCGGACACATCCGAACGTCCGCGACAGCTGCGCTGCCTGCACGTCGGTCGGGTAGAAGCGGTACTTGAACGCGCGCTTCACCGCCCTGGACACGACCAGAATCCTAACAGGACGGTCGGCGGTTTTCGCACTGGCGTTCGGGTGGATGCCGGTCCGCCTCGGCGGCGGATCGGCTGTGCCTGTCCTGCTGCGCAGGAATCCCATTTCCTCTCCGGCCTGAAGGCCGGATTATCCACGGAAGGAATCTGATGAACGATGCGGCCGCACTCCCTGAACGCCGTGGCTCGGCCATCCTCGCCGGTCTGATCGGGGCCGTTGCCGGCCTGTCGGTGGCCGCTTCCGGGGGCGTGGCGGCGATGGCGGCCAGCGCGCTGGCGGGCGCGGTGCTGCTCGGGCTGGTCGACGTGCTGGCGCGGGCCCGGCAGCGGCCGGGTGAGATCCCGGCGCTGTGGTCGCGCATCGTGATGAGCGCCGCCCTGGCCGCACCGTGTGGCTGGGCATTCGCCGCGCTGGGCGGGAACTCGCTGCTGATCGGCATCGTCACCGGCGGCGTCGCGGGGCTGCTGGGCGTACGCCCGCACAAGGTCGTGCTCGGTCCGCTGGTCGGCGCGGCCCTCGGCTGGGCGATGGCGGGCGTGCCCGGCGCGATCGTCGCGGCCGTGACTGTCACCGCGTTCCGGGTCCTGTCCGCGCTGCTGTTCCGCGATCCGCAGGTGAGCCTGCTGGCCGAGCGGGTCGATGCGGCCCGGCTGCCGTTCGTGGTGCCGCTGGCCGCCCGCACCCGCTACGTCGGCACCGGCTACGTCGCCGACCTGGCCGAGCGCCTCGGCGGCGAGCACCGGCCCGACCACGCCGACATCGGCATCGTCGCCTCGCTGGACGAGCTTGCCGGGCCGGGTTTCGACCCCTCCGGCGCGGATCCGCTGGTGCGCGAGTTCTACGAGCACACGACCAGGTTCACCCTCGACATCGAGCCGCGCTGGCGGGCCTGGGTCCGGCCCGGCTACCTGCTCTACCGGCACCTGCTGGCCCGGCCGCTGGGGCAGGCCGACGTGCCGATGAACCAGCGCGAGACCCAGCGCGGGGTGCGCAGCCGGATCGACACGGTCAGCGTCGGCGGTGAGATCACGGTGCGCGGCTGGATCCGTTCGTACGCCGACACCGACGAACCCATCTACGTCGGCGTGTACACCACCTACCGGCACGACGGGCGCGGCTATGTCAGCGTGGGTTTCCCGCTGCCGCAGGCGAGCTTCACCGCCACCCTGGAACCCCGGACCCGGCCGGGCGGCGGTCTCGTGCTGACCAGCCGCAGCAGGCTGGACCAGCCCGGCCACTACCTGACCTTCGTCGACCCGGCAGACGGAAGGCTGACCGCCATGGCGGTGCACGGCTTCGCCGAGGACCTCGACGTCTACGTACAGGGTGGACAGTTGCGGGCAGAGCACGCGTTCCGGGTGTTCGGCCTGCCGTTCCTGGTCCTGCACTACCGCATCAGCCGCAAGTCGGCCCCCTGACCGGCCCGACGGCCTGCGTGGCCGGTCCGTCACTGTTCGTGGCTTTACGTTCCCCGTACACGCAGCGCGAGCGGTTCGGATCTTCGCCTGCCTAGGATCGGCGCATGGCGGAACGGGAGAAGGTCGCGCACCTGCTGCGGAGGGCAACGTTCGGGCCCACCGCCGACGAGGTGGACCGGGCCGAGCGGGCCGGATACCAGGCGACCGTCGAACAGTTGCTCGCACCGGACGGCGCGGACCGGGGCGCGGGGCGCACGCCCGCCCCGAAGCTCGGCGCCGACCCCTACACGGACCTGCCCAAGAAGCCGAGCCGCGAGCAGCGCCAGCGCGCCCAGCAGGCCCGCAAGGAGCAGGTGCAGCAGCTCACCCAGTGGTGGGTGGACCGGATGGTCGCCGCTGATCACCAGTTCACCGAGAAGCTGGTCTTCTTCTGGCACGGGCACTGGGCCACCAGCGTGCAGAAGGTCAAGTCGGCCGGGCTGATGCTGGCCCAGCAGGAGACCTTCCGGCGCGACGGCCGGGGCGACTTCGGGGTCCTCGTACGGGCGATGCTGCGCGACGGCGCGCTGATCCACTGGCTGGACGGGCAGCGCAACACCCGCAAGGCCCCCAACGAGAACCTGGCCCGCGAGCTGATGGAGCTGTTCACGCTCGGCATCGGCGCGTACACCGAAGCCGACGTCAAGGGCGCGGCCCGCGCGCTGACCGGCTGGACCGTGGACCGGGTGGACGGCACGGCCACCTTCCAGCAGGCCCGCCACGACCCCGGCAAGAAGACGGTGCTCGGGCGCACCGGCGCGCTGGACGCCGACGCGCTCGCCGGGGTCATCCTGGAGCAGCCCGCCGCGAAGACGTTCCTGCCCGCGCGGCTGTGGTTCCGGTTCGCCTCCGGCGAGCCCATGCCCGACGGCGTACGCGATCGGCTGTCGGCCGCGTTCGCCGGGCACGACGTCACCGCGCTGGTCCGGGCGCTGCTGCTGGACGAGCAGTTCGCGACGACCGGCGGGCAGCTGGTCAAGCAGCCGGTGGAGTGGCTGGTCGGCGCGGTGCGCCAGCTCGGCGTCGCCGCGGCGGCCGACAAGCAGCGCAAGCAGCTCTACCAGGGTCTCAACCGGCTCGACCAGGTGCCGTTCAAGCCGCCGAGCGTCGGCGGCTGGCCGTCGGGCACGGCCTGGCTCAACACGTTCGCCACGCAGACCCGGGTGCAGCTGGCGCAGGCCCTGACCGCCGCGGCGAGCCCCGCGTTCCTGGAGCGGCTGTCGGCGGCACCGGTCGCCGGCCGGCCGGAGGCGCTGGCCCGGCTGCTGGTCGTGGACGCCTGGACCGACCGCACCCGCAAGGTGCTGGCCGAAGCCGCCAAGGACGCCAAGAAGCTGACCGTGCTGGGGCTGATCAGCCCCGAGTACGCGGTGCACTGAGAGTTCGAGGAGACGACCGATGGACACCACGACCCGGCGGAAGTTCCTGATCGCCAGCGGCGTCGTCGGCGGCGCGGCGCTGGCCGCGGGCGCGACGACGCTGGCCCTGTCCGACCTCCTCGACACCGCCGGCGACCGCCCGGACGGCGCGAAGACGCTGGTCGTCATCACGCTGTACGGCGGCAACGACGGCCTCAACACCGTCATCCCGTACGCCGACCGCGCCTACCAGGACGCCCGCCCCGAGCTGGCCTACGACGGCGGCGAGGTGCTCAAGCTCGACGACACCACCGGCCTGAACCCGGCCCTGAAGGGCCTGCACGAGCTGTTCGGCGGCAAGAAGCTGGCGATCGTCCGCGGTGTCGGCTACCCCAAGCCCGACCGCAGCCACTTCCGCTCGATGGACATCTGGCAGACCGCGAACCCCGAGCGGCCCGGCAACACCGGCTGGATCGGCCGGTGGCTCGACGGCGCGGGCGGCGACCCGCGGCTGGCCGTGTCGTTCGAGAAGGTGCTGCCGCCGCTGCTGGCCGGGGAGCGCAGCGCGGGCGCGGTGATCGGCGCGGCCGACGTGAAGCTGCCCAAGGCCGTCACCGCCGACGCGCTCGCCGGGTTCGCCGCGCCGTCGGCCGGGGAGCCGCCGCTGCAGGCGCGGGCCGCGGCGTGCTTCGGCGACCTGGCCCGGGTGCGGGAGATGGCCCAGCAGGTCAAGGACGCCGACGGCGACGACAACGGCGACGACGAGAAGGTCCCGGCGACCGGCACCGGCGGCCTGGCCGGGCTGCAGGCGCAACTCGACCTGGTCGCGCAGTGCATCGAGGCCGGGGTGTCGACCCGGATGTTCTCGGTGTCGCTCGGCGGCTTCGACACCCACGCCGACGAGCGCGACCTGCAGGAGACGCTGCTGTCCTACCTGGACAAGGGTCTGACCGCGTTCTACAAGCGGATCACGGCGCATCCGGCGGGCAAGGACGTGGTGGTGCTGGTCTACTCCGAGTTCGGGCGGCGGGTGCGGGCCAACGCCTCCGACGGCACCGACCACGGCACGGCGTCCAATCTGTTCGTGCTCGGCGAGTCGATCCCCGGCGGCCTGTACGGCGAGCAGCCCAGCCTCACCGACCTCGACGACGGCGACCTGAAGTTCACGACCGACTTCCGCGACGTGTACGCCAGCGCGCTGGACCGGGTGCTGCAGGCCGACCCGCAGGCGGCTTTGCAGGGTTGGAAGGGCCGACTGGACTGGTGGTGACGGCGGGGATGGTGCGGGCGACGGCGATGGCTTAGCTTCATGCGCATGTCTCGAAAGATCGCCGCCGTCCTCGCCGCGGTGGCCGTGGCCGTGCTGCTGCCCTCCCCCGCGCAGGCACACGGCCAGCTGGCCTTCTCCGACCCCGCCGACCGCAGCACCGTGACCGAGCCCCGTGAGAGCGTGCGGCTGGTGTTCACCGAGAAGCCGACCCAGGCCGCGTACTTCACGGTGAAGGCGCCCGACGGCACCCGGGTCGACCACGGCTGGTCGGGCGGCGAGCCCAAGCCCCTGCCCACCCCGGTGCAGGAGCTGACGCTGCGCGACGGCAACTGGGAACCCCAGCTCTACAAGATCGGGTTCCCGACGGTGATCCCCGTGTCGCACTGGCCGCAGACCGGCGTCTACACCATCACCTACCTGTCGGTGGCCTCCGACGGCGACAAGGTCAGCGGTGAGATCCGCTTCGACTACCAGGGCAGGCTGACCGCGGCCCCGGCCGGCTGGACGCCGCCGACCAACCAGCCCGACCCGCAGCTGCTCGGCCAGACCGCACCGCCGCAGCAGCCCGCCGGATCGGGCAACGCGACGTCCGGCGTCGAGGCCGCCCCGGCCCCCGATCCGGCCTCGACGACGTGGCCCTACTGGGTGCTGGCCGGGCTCGTGGCGGCGCTGGTCGTCGGCGGCGTGCTGGTTCACCGGCGACGCACTACGCGCTGACCTCGGCCGACCTCCCGCGTCGCACCCGCTGTGCGACGCGGGAGGACAGACGTCCGTGAATCTCGTTCGCAGGCGCGCCCGCAGGGGCGCGCGGCCGAGGGGGACGAGATGACCCGGATCGTCGAGAAGGTGCAGGGTTCGGCTGCGGAGCGCCGCCTCCAGCAGGCCCACGGGACCACCGAGCGGGCGCAGCGCTTCTACGACCAGCAGATGCTGGACCACCTCAACGAGCGGATGGCCGCGTTCGTGAGCCGCCAGGAGATGATGTTCGTCGCCACGTCCGACGCCGCCGGCGAGTGCGACAACACGTTCCGGGCCGGGCCCGCGGGCTTCGTGCACGTGCTCGACGCCACCCACCTGACCTGGCCGGAATACCGCGGCAACGGGGTCATGGCGAGCCTGGGCAACATCACCGAGAACGGCCACGTGGGGCTGCTGTTCGTCGACTTCGTCACCGACGTCATCGGCCTGCACGTCAACGGCCGCGCGACGGTCCTGGAGGACGGGCCGGCCCGGGCCGCGTTCCCGGACCTGCCGGTCGACACGGTCCCGGGCCGGCGGCCCGAGCGCTGGGTGGTGGTCGACGTGCAGGAGGCGTACATCCACTGCGCCAAGCACATCCCGCGGATGACCAAGGCGCCGAGCAAGCGGGAGTGGGGCACCGACGACGTGCGGCGCAAGGGCGGCGACTTCTTCGGCGCGGCCGCCGACGCCGCCTCGCGCGCCGCGTCGCCGGTCGACGCCGCCCGCCCCACCCTGCTGCGGCGCTGGCTGCGGCGGATGAAGCCAGGCCACCGGATCGATGCGGCCGCCGGCACGCGGTGACGTCGCGGGTGGTCAGTTCGGCGGAGTGACCAGGCCCAGTTCGTACGCGGTGATGACGAGCTGGACGCGGTCGCGGGCGGCCAGCTTGGTGAGCAGCCGGGCGACGTGCGACTTGGCGGTGGCCGGGGAGATGAACAGCTCCTGGGCGATCTCGCCGTTGGACAGCCCGCGCCCGATCAGGGTGAGCACCTCGCGCTCCCGGTCGGTGATGCCGGAATCGGGGCGGGCCGCCCGGGGCGCGGCCGGTCCGGCGGCGAAGTCCGCGATGAGGCGGCGGGTCACGCTCGGCGCGATCAGGGCGTCCCCGGCCGCGACGACCCGGATCGCGGCCAGGATGTCGTCGAGTGCCATGTCCTTGACCAGGAACCCGCTGGCCCCGGCGCGCAGCGCGCCGTAGACGTGCTCGTCCTCGTCGAAGGTGGTGAGCATGAGCACCCGGGCGGGGCCCGACATGGTGGTGATCTGCCGGGTGGCCTCGATGCCGTCCATGCCCGGCATGCGGATGTCCATCACGACCACGTCGGGGCGCTCCTGGGCGGTCAACCGGACCGCGTCCGCGCCCGTACCAGCCTCCGCGACGACGGTCAGGTCAGGCGTCTCGTTGATCAGCACCCGCAGCCCGGACCGGACCAGCGGCTGGTCGTCGGCGAGCAGCACCCGGACCGCCGTCATGCCTGCGCCTGTGCGGCTGACCGGGATCGGGGCACGCCGTGCCCCGGTGCCGCCTGCTGCCCGACGCGGGGATCCGGCTGCGGCGGCGCGGCGGCGGGCACCCGTTCGGGCAGCGGAATCCATGCGGTGACCAGGAATCCGCCGCCTTCCCGAGGCCCAGCGGCGAACTCGCCGCTGAGCAGTGCGACCCGTTCCCGCATGCCGGTGATGCCGTAGCCGGATCCGGGCTGCGGGCAGCCGCGACCCTCGTCGGCGATCGTCAGGCGCAGCTCGGTGTCGCGGTAGTCGACGGTGACCGTGCACCGGGGCGTCGCCGCGTGGCGTACCACGTTGGTGACGGCTTCCTGCACCACCCGGTAGGCCGACAGCTCCAGGTCGCCGGGCAGCGGCCGCCGGTCGCCGCGCCAGTCCAGGTCGACCCGCACCCCCGCACCGGCGGTGGTGGCGACCAGCCGCTCCAGGTCGGCCAGCGTGGGCGCGGGCGGCGCGACGTCGCCGTCCCTGCGCAGCCCGACCAGCATGCGCCGCAGCCCCGCGAGGGTCTCCCGGCTGGTGTCCTCGATGGCCCGCAGGGCGTCGCGGGCCTCGCCCGGCTGCGAGTCGATGACGCGGCGGCCCATGCCCGCCTGGATGGCGATGACGCCGACGCTGTGCGCGACCATGTCGTGCAGCTCCCGGGCGATGCGCAGCCGCTCCTCGGCGACGGCCTGACCGGCGGCCCGCGCCCGGATCGCCTCGGCGTGCTCGCGGCGGGTGCGCACCGAGTTGCCGACGGTCCAGGTGAAGGCCATGGCCAGGGTGGGGATCTCGAACTCGAAGACGGGCGTGTTCAGCCCGTTGGCGTACCCGATGAGGACCTGGACCAGCAGCGCGACGAACGCCACGGTGGCCGACACCCGCCGCGAGCGGTTCGCGGCGACCACGGCCACCGCGAGGTCGACGGCGATGAGCTCCAGGTAGCGCATGTCGGTGAGGTACGCGACCTGCTCGGTGTGGATCACGATTGTGGTCAGGGCCGAGCCGACCAGCAGCAGGCCCAGCGCGGCCAGCGGGCGGCGGCGCAGCAGCGCGAACGGCAGCGCCAGCGCCAGCGCGGGCAGCAGGTGCCGCATCGACAGCCACGGCACCAGGTCGATGCTCCCGCCGCCGGCGCCGTCGGCGACCACGACGTACAGCAGGACCGGCGACGCCAGGGCACCGGTCCACGCGAGCACGGCACGCGACCACCCGGCGGCTGTGCGGCGGGCCTTCGGGCCAGGGGTGATGAGGTCCACTCGGTGAGGGTAGCCAGCTCAGCGGGGTGCGGCATCCGCCCGTGGGCGTACGCCCGCAGGATGCCGCCGGTGCCGCCGTTGCCGTCCGCGGCCCGATGCCGACCGCCGCCTGGCCGGACAGGATCGATCCCATGATCGAAGTCATCGGCCTGACCAAGCGCTACGGCGGCAAGACCGCCGTCGACGACCTGTCCTTCACCGTTCGTCCCGGGCACGTGACCGGCTTTCTCGGACCGAACGGCGCCGGCAAGACCACCACGCTGCGGGTCATCCTGGGCCTGGACGCGCCCACGTCCGGCGCGGCGGCGGTCGGCGGAGTCCGGTTCGGCTCGCACCGGCGCGGCCTGCACCACGTCGGCGCGCTGCTCGACGCGCAGCAGGTGCACGGCGGGCGCAGCGCCACAGCCCACCTGACCGCCCTGGCCCGCAGCAACGGCATCGGGCGGCGGCGGGTTGCCGAGGTGCTGGCCGAGGTCGGCCTGACCGACGCGGCCCACCGCCGGGTAGGCGGCTTCTCGCTGGGCATGAAGCAGCGGCTGGGCATCGCGGCGGCGCTGCTGGGCGACCCGCCGGTGCTGATGTTCGACGAGCCGATCAACGGCATGGACCCGGAGGGCGTGCGCTGGGTGCGCCACCTGTTCCGGCGGCTGGCCGCGCAGGGCCGCACCGTGTTCCTGTCCAGCCACCTGATGACCGAGATGGAGCACACCGCCGACCACCTCGTGGTCATCGGCCAGGGGCGGCTCATCGCCGCCGAGCCGCTGCGCGCGTTCGCCGACCGTGGCACGCGCCGGCGGGTCACCGTACGCACCCCGCAGCCCGCCGTGCTCGCGGCGGTGCTGACCGCCGCGGGCGCGACCGTCGAGGCCGCGCCCGACCACCTCGCCGTACGCGGGCTGTCCGCCGACCGCATCGGCGCGCTCGCCTTCGCCAACGCCGTCGAGCTGCACGAGCTGACCACCCGCACCACCAGCCTGGAGGAAGCCTTCATGAAGATCACCGCCGGTCACGCCGACCACCTGGCCGGGTCCCGATGACCACGTCCCCGCACCCGGCCCCGACCGCCGTCCGCACCGCGACACCGCGGGCCCGCTTCACCGACCTGGTCGCCGCCGAGTGGATCAAGCTGTGGTCACTGCGGTCCACCCCGTGGACGCTCGGCCTGGCCACGCTGTTCGTCATCGGCGCGGCCGCGCTGGCCGCCAAGGCCGACTACGATTACTTCCCGTTCTACGACCCCGAGGCGCAGCGCGAGCACATGTTCTCCCTCGGCGACGCGTTCCCGCAGGAGGGTTACCTGACCCTGATGCTGGTCGCGGCGAGCCTCGGCGCGCTGACCATGGTGTCGGAGTACGGCACCGGCCTGATCCGGACCACGACGGCGGCGGTGCCCGCCCGCGGCGCGGTGGTGCTGGCAAAGGCAGCGGTCACGGCCGCTGTGTGGGCAGTGACGGGCGTCGTCGTGGCCGTCGGCTCGTTCGCGGTGTCGCAGGCGATCCTCGCCGGGCGCGACGCCGCGGTGTCCATCTCGGACCCCGTCTCGCTGCGCGCCCTGGCCGCCTCCGCCCTGCTCGCCCCCGTGTGCGCGCTCATCGGGCTCTGCCTGGGCGTGCTGATCCGGCACGCCGCCACCACCATGGTCACCGGCGCGTTCCTGCTGCTGATGCTCCCGACGATGTTCTCCTCGGACAAACGCTGGTCGGCCGAGCTCGGCCACCTGATGCCCGGCATCGCCTGGAACCGCCTCACCACCGACTGGATGCCGCCCCCGCACCCCGGCTACTACCCCGCCGGCGTCACCGAATCCTGGCTGGTCCTCGCCGCCTGGCCGCTGTTCCTGCTCCTGCCCGCCCTCCTCACCATCCGCCGCCGCGACGTCTGACCCACCCCACCCACCACCCACCACCCACCGCCCCGCCCGCGGCCCACCGCCCGCAGCAACTCCTAAAGGCTTGCGGCCTCCGAACCCGTCTGAGGCCGCAAGTCTTTAAGAG